>PBRM01000120.1 GCA_002725915.1 Gemmatimonadota bacterium | reverse complement strand
GGCCCCGGACACCACGTATCCCATGGCCAGCGCCAGGGCGGTCGTCTGGGGCAGGAGGGCATTGCGCAGGGCGTACCGGAGAAAGATATCGCGGCTCTTGAGGCCGCGGGCTTCGGCGTAGTTGACGTAGTCCTCCCCCTGAACGGTGACCATCATGCCGCGCATGGACAGCGCCCAGAATCCCACCGAGGACAGAACGATGGACAGGGCGGGCACGATGGAGTGATAGATCACATCGATGGCGTAGGACAGACTGGGTCCAGGCAGCGTGCCCAGCGTGTAGCCGCCACCGAGGGGGAAGGCGCGCAGCGAGAAGCCGAGAATGAAAACCAGAACCAGCCCCAGCAGGTAGTATGGAATGGCCGACAGGGCCAGGAACGGCGCCGAGAGGTAGTGAAGCGCAGCAGGCGACCTCGGCCAGGCCAGTAGCGCCCCGAGCAAGGTGCCGAGAGCGAAGGCGATGAGCGTTGCTATCGTCAGCAAACCGAGGGTCCAGGGCAACGCGCGCAGGATGATGTCGGAGGCGCGGCTCGGGAAGTTGGCGATGGAGACTCCGAAGTCCAGACGGGCCACGTCGCCCATATATCGGAGATACTGCTTCCAGAGGGGCTGATCGAGTCCGAAGCGGGCCTCGTACGTGCGCACCACCGCCTCCATGTCGGTCTTTCCCGCCCCGCCGAAGGAGACGGCTTGCAGCAGGCGTTCGCGGATGGGGTTGACCGGCGCGAGCCGGGGCAAGAAGAAGTTGATCGTCGCCCCGGCCCACACCACAATCAGAAAGACCCCAATGCGACGGATCAGGTAGTCGAGCGACATTTCAGTTCCTTGGCTTGGGCCCTATCTCAACGGCTTCAAACTCTGTCAGGCCCTTCCAGTTTCGATCCTGCCCGGGAACAGCGAGGGATCGTCTGTCTCCATCAACTGAAAGCACCGGTCACCGTCCTTCTCCAACCAGCTCTTGACGAACTCTTACCCGTCGGCAGCATCCTTCCGCGTTTCGCAACGTACGTTGCCACTCTGCTGGGCAGGAACTCAATACTTACTGGATCAAATAAGATTCGTTGACCGCCCCCTCGGTGCTTGACCCTACAGGCTGTCTTGCCTCTTTTCGGACTACGCGGCCAAGATCTGGTGACTTTCGCATAAGCATTAGCATCGACAGAATATAGTTGCGATCGAGAACGGAACCAATCGCCGAGAAAGGACCGGCCCCGTCGATGCCAGAGGGGCACTCGGCGGTATCTCTACCGCGCCTCTCACCTCCGGACCCGGGAGACCCAATGGACAGCGACCACACTCACCCACTCGACACGGCATGACCACGGAGACCCTCCTCCTCGGCGGCCGTGGGCAGATCGGCTCCGGCCTGCGCACCTACCTGCCCCGTCTCGACACCGGCTACCGATTCACCTCCGTCGACCTGCCGGGGGCGGCCAACCGCGCCGAAGACCTCGATGACCCCGGGTACTTCGTCGATCTCGACATCAGCGCCGAGCCGCAGCGGCTGGTCGAACTGATGCGGGGCCGGGACCTCGTCATCTACCTGGCACGCAAGGGCCCGCTGGCGGCGATGAAGACGATGACGGACGCCGTCTTCGAGGCGCTGTTGACCCAGGATCCGGTGCCTATGGTCATCGGCGCCAGTTCCGTGCACGCCTGCGATAGCGCCTACAGTGTGGCAGAAGGCGAGTGGGCAGCCTGGGCCGAGCGCCGCTTCGACGCCTACGATACCCCGCCGACTCGCATACCGGCGACGCTGGAGGCCTGCCCGACGAACCATTACGGTGAGGAGAAAGCCTACGTAGAGCGCTGGTGCCAAAAGCTGGCGGCTCTCGGCCACGGCGCCATCGCCGCACGCTGGGGAGGCATCAACCACCACAACGAAATGGCCCGGGAGCACGGCTATTTCGCCCTGTGGTGCCATCAGGAGGACGCGGCCCGCTTCGTCCATGCCTGCTACTCGACCTTCCGGCGAGGCGCGCTGCGCAGCGGGGCGCACTACTTCGTCGTCTCCGACAACACCTACAATATCTTCGACATCGACATCCCACGGCGCGAGATCGGCTACGAGCCAATCCACGACGCGGAAGTTTTCTACCGGGGAAAAGAAGACTCGTGTTGATGCCCGAGAACTCGCACATCACGCCGCGGGCGATTCGTCGAGCGTCACCCCAAATGCAATGCGCCCCGGCTGTGCTGGCGCTCCGGGTCCGACAGGAACCGCTTTCCTCCACTGGCCGCCCCCGTAACCGCTGACGTAGCCGCTCTTGGCAATCACCCGGTGACAGGGCACGACAATGGATATGCGGTGGCGCCGTTGGCTCGCGCCACCGCCCGAGACGATCGTGCGCGGGGACGCCGCCGACGCCTTCGTGTAGACGAGGCCACGGAGTCTTTCGAGCCGCGATCTTGATCGATGGGGGCGCGTAGCTGTGTATGGTGCGCCAAGCGGGTCGATTTTCCCAGAGGCTCACTCTAGATACACCAGCATCCGTGTCTGCAGCGGTAAATGCTGTGACCCGATTACGCCGTCACCACGTAGCGCCGCAGCGCGTCCTCGTCGAGCTCCACCCCCAGACCCGGACCGTCGGGCACAGTGGCGTAGCTGTCGCGGAATTCGATGGGCGTCGCCAGCAGGTTGTGGACCCGCTGGTGGCTGAGGATGTCGCTGGGGTAGGTGCAGTTCGGCGCCGCCGCACAGGCGTGTAGCATGGCGGCGTCGAGGATGCCCAGTTCGTGGGCCGACCCGTGCCACACGGGAATGCCGCTCTCTCCCGCCAGGTAGGCGCGCCCGAGGAAATCCCAGGTGCTGCCCGCGCCTAGATTGAACACGTCGCAGGCGCCAGCGGCGATGGCGTTCACCATGCCCGGCACGCCCTCGCCGTTGATGTGCAGGTGCATGGCGATGGGGATACCCAGCTCATCGCGCAGGCGACGGTAGACGTCGAGGGCGTCGCGCCTGGGCGGCGGGTCCTCGATGCAGAGTACATTGCCCACCGCCTCCCACTCCTTCGCCACCGGCAGGAACTCGTCCGGGTACGAACCCATCAGATCCACGGTGATCTTCAGGTCCGTCGACACCGACGCGAAGATTTCCAGGGCCTCTACCAGCGGATAGCTGCGCTTCATCTTCACCCCCGCAAAGCCCAGTTCCACGGCGCGCTCGGCCAGAGCGCGCAATTCCCCCATCGTCAGCCCCTTGCCGGCCCAGTAATGGACGGGAACCCGGCGCTGTGCACATCCCCCCAACAGGCGCCACACTGGCCAACCCACGGCTTTTCCGACGATGTCGTAAAACGCGATCTCGAAGGCTTCCGTGTCCGTCTGGGCCGGCAGTTCCAGGTGGCTCAGGTTGAAGTCCAACACGTTGCGACCGCGCAGCTGTGCCGCCGCCTCCCGCAGCCGCGCCGCTGCGTCGGAGTCGGGGCCACCGCCCATGCGGTGGGTTTCACCCAGCCCGATGATGCCGGCGTCGGTGTGTACCTTGAGGATGAACTTGGGAACCCGGTCGAAGTCCGCCTTCGTCGCCGCGGCCGGCAGAATTCCCTCCTGCAGTGGCGGACAGACGTAGAACAGCTCGACGTCGGTAATCGTCAGCCGTTCGCGTCCACCGGCGGTTCCGGCCGGCAACGTGGACAGGCCCGCGGCACGGGCCTGTGCGACGTTGGCGCTCACGGACGCGCCACCAGGTCGAGGCAGACAATCTCCTGCTCATTGCGTAGATACAGCCGTCCGTCTGCCAGACTCGGGACCGTCCAGCACTTACCGCTGAGCACCTGCGCCGACGCCACCTCGATGAACTCGTTCGGTAGCGCTTTGACCAGGGCCAGCTTGCCGCGCTCGCCCAGCACGACCAGGTGGCCGTCGGCGACGATGAGCGTGCCCTTGCCATACCCCCGCGCCTTCCACTTCTCCACACCCGTGTTGGCGTCCACGCACTTGAGAATGGACATGTCGAAACCATAGAGATACCCATCGAAGTACACCGACGTGCCGAACTGGTTTTTCATGACCTTGTTCTTCCACACCTCGCGCACACTCGCCTTGCCCGCCTCCCACGAGACCTGCAGGAGCGCCCCGCCTACGTCGTAACCCGAAGAAATGAACACTTTGTCGGGCGGCACCAGTACGGGTGTGGCGGCGTTGACGTTATACGGCGTCGGCCAGTTATGACGCCAGTGTAGACTACCGCTGATGGGCGATACTGAGATCAACCCGGCAGCGGTAAAAAACAGAACCTGCCGCACCTCCCCCAGATTGGCCATGACCGGCGACGAGTAACCTATCTTGTCGCCCTGCCTTGCCCACAACAACCTCCCGTCCCTTCTGTTGAATGCCAAGATCGCGCGGCCCGAGGAGCCGCCGCCCTCGACCAGCACCGTGCTGCCCTCGATCAGCGGCGACGACGAGAACCCCCACCCCGGACGCACACTGCCGAACTCCTTCTTCAGATCGACCGCCCACTTGCGCGTCCCCTTGGCTGCATCCAGCGCCTCCAGCGCCCCGTTGGCCCCCAACACATAAACCAGCTCCCGGTCGATGGCTGGCGTGCCCCGCGGCCCGTCACCGCCCTGACTCTCGCGGTAAATAGGACCCGTCTTCGCGCGCCACAGCTCCTTCCCGGTAAGCGCGTCCAGCCCGACCGCGTACTCACCTTCGCCGTCCATCATCATCGTGTAGGCCTTCCCCGCAGACACCGACACCCCCGAAAACCCGCTCCCGATCCTTTTTCGCCACACCTCGGCAGGCCCGCCCTCCGGCCACGACGTCAGCAACCCCCTGGTCGCCGACACCCCGTCTCGATTCGGCCCAAGCCATTGCGGCCAGTCCTCCGCCGTGTATTCGTTGCGGGCGTACACCGACGTCGCCAGTTGGCAGATCGCTCCGGCAACGCCGGTCAGCAGCAGAGCTCGTCGCACCGCCCTACCACATCTCTCTCTTGTTCTATCAGCTCTCATATCATCTCACTTTCGAACGTGTCGAAATTTTTTAGAGGGTGTCCGCGCCTTCGCACAGATCCACCTCATCGAGATCCGGCTGCGTCGAGTTCAAGGTCTCACTATCGCTTGGAAACAGAGTGACGGGTTCCGGGCGCCCGTGAATCTATAGTCATGGGAGAGTCAGGTAGTCCGGCCACACAGAATGCCGCATTGCCGGCATTTACAACCGATTCTCCACACCAACGGCTGGCGAACCTTCAGGTTACCAGCTCGGGAGGGAGGTGTTCGACTCGATTCAGGTAGCGGATCTGAAATCCCCGGAGATCGAAGTCAATCCTTGCGATTGACGTGTTCTGAGTAGAGAAGCTGTCCCCGTCCATCGGGCCTCCGTTGACCAAGGCGGACAGCAGGTCCTTCGTGAACCCCCCGTGAGTGACCACGGCGATACGCTCGTCCAGATGGGCCATTTCCGTGCGCAGCTGGTGGGCGACCCTTCCTGCCCGGGCCACCCACTCCTCCTCGCTTTCTACCGGCCGGTTCCACCACCCGTCCGCTCCCATGTCTCCGGGAACCTTCACCTTGGGAAAGCGCTCGCGGATCTGCGCCGGCGTGAGCCCGGGGAGCGCCCTCTCCCCCTCCAGCCAGATGCCCATCTCCTCGTGCACGTCGATCCAGATCTCCGGTGTCAGGCCGGTGCGCTCGCCAATCTCGGTCGCCGTATTCAGACATCGCAGATGGGCGGAGCAGTACAGACGGTCGAGCCCAAAGCCCTCCTCGAAGCTTTCCCTCCCGTAATGGCACTTGGCCGACGACGAGTGCAGGTACTCGGCCACCAGCTTCGCCTGACGCTCTCCCACCTCGCTGAGGGGAGGATCGGACATGCGGCCCTCCGCATTGGAGAGGGTATTGTTGAAGGACTGGCCGTGGCGGATGAGGTAGAGCTCCATGGGCGGATCGCCTCCGTGGTTTCGGTTGCGCTTCGGGATCTTGGATGGACAATGGACGGGATTTGGCCGATCGCCGTCAACTGGCGGCTGGCTCCACCTCTCATTGCGTTGGTTCTCCATTCGCACAATCAACCGGACGCTGAAACGCGCGAAGCCGCCACCCGTGCAGGTGCGAATTGACCGGGTTCCCTCTCTGTGGTTACTTACGCGACGCGCTCGCCAGGGAATTGGTACTTGCGACTACGGTCACCGCGTGGCCCCGCGCACTCGTCGATCGTGATCGAGGCGATCGGTTTGTCCCCTGCCAGGATACGTGTTGAAGTCATACCCCGAGAGCATCATGCCATTCACCGATGGGCAGCTGGCACAGTACGAGGAACAGGGTGCGGTCACCATCGACACCCCCTTCACGCCGGAGGAGCTGGATAGGGCGGAGGCGGCCTGGGACAGATTGAAGCAGACCGGCGGCAAACCCTACGAGGACCCGGATTTCATCGAGGTCGTTCAACACCCGTACTTTGAAGCGGTGGCCAAGAAGGTGCTGCGTGCGCAGGCGGTTCACCTGTGGTGGGGACTGGCTCCACATGAGCGGGCCCCGGCTTCCCCGCCGTATGCGGACAGCCAAGACCAGTGGGCGCGCGGCTGCCACACGGATATCCAGGCCACGATAGAGGACTTCGAGGCGACGCCGCGACGGATGCGTGCCGAGCTGTGGTTCTGGCTCAACGATGTGCCCGCAAACCGCGGCGCCATGCGCATTCTGCCCGGCAGCCATCGCCACGTCATGGAGTACTGGGACCAGGTCCTTACCCCGGAGCACAAGGCCATGCTGCCCAGGGTGCACGGCCTGCGACCGGCTCCCGTACCGGAGACGGCACCCGCCTTCCCCGAGCACGTTCCGGACCTGAGAGAGACGCCCTGGCTCGAGTGCGAGCCCACCCCCTTCGTCGCTCGCCGGGGGCAGGTCCTGGTGCTATGCAGCGCCGGATTGCACTCCGCGTGGCAGAACGAGGACACCGTGCCACGCAAGGCGATGGGGACGTCCTGGGTTGCCGACGGTGTGTCGTGCGGCCTGCCGAAGAACCAGCGTGATGCCGTGATCGAATTCTTTCCCCAGCTCCGGAGCAAACTGTGCCCCGATCGCGCCCACATCGTGCCGCCGGATTTCGATTGGCTCTTCGAGAGTAACTACGATCCGAAGTGGCCGGAGACTTTCCCGCAACCATAAGGATCGCCCTCGCTATAAGACCCGCGTGAAGCGTCCTCAGGCAGCCTCGCCCGGCGCTCCGATCAACCAGACCACGGCATGTCTGTCAGTCTGCGCGCGCCAGTGTCACTAGGTGCCGCAAACCCCCTGGCACGGAAACCGACCGATAAAACCGGCCCTAAGTGCCTGTTTCCTGCAGGGGCCGCCTGCCCGACTTGACCAGGGTCGAGGGCGCGCCGGTGATGTGCATCGCCACCTCGTTTCCAGCCACCGCCTCGCCCTCACTATTTCCGGCCCAGGTCCATCACCACTACCCAAGCCTGCCGCTTCAGGCGCGGGAGCCGAAAGAGGAATCGATCCGTCTGCCCAAGCATACGCAGAAGGAAGCCATATCCTGGCATCGATCGAAAGGGAAATGAAACCAGTGACAGAAGGTGGAAGAAGTGGAACTGAGCGGCGTCGAACTGCAGGCGGATGGCCTCGAGATCCGACCACAGCAGGGGGTGCTCGTCCTCGGTGCGCATCGATGGGGTCAGCCGCCGGTAGAGCTTGATCAGCGCGTTATGTCCCTGTGGCTCATAGAAAATCGCTCGTCCCCCGGGCCTGAGGACCCGGATGACCTCAGCAAGGGCTCGTGGAATATCGAGGTGGTGGAGGATTCCGCACCCGCAGATCAGATCGAAGTGGTGTTCCGGGAACGCCATCGACTCCGCATTCATGACATGGAAGGATGTCTGCTCCGCGAAGCCAGCCGCCACCGCCTCCTGTCGTCCCAGCTCGATAGCGCTTTCGGAGATGTCGATGGCAGTCACCGTGGCGCCGGCGCGTGCCAGATCGGTAGCATAGCCGCCAGGGCCGCAGCCGTACTCCAATACCCGCGCACCAGAGCACTTTCTGGTTATCAGATCGACATAGAACCGTTTGCTGATCTCGGTGACGGCGTAGAATTTCGCCGTTCGAGCCCGAACATCCTCAGTAAAAGCGCGATCGTGGAACTCGGCCTCACGAGCGCTGCGAAAATTGCTATTGGGCATGCCGGCAATGTACACTTACGGCAGCTGGCGTTCAACTTGCTTCGACGGCGTAAGCGGAGAAGAGCTGCGATGCCACGTCCGGGGTTGGACCCACCCAGGGCGTGTGCCGCACGGCTCGGGGGTTGGCAGCCCTGGATGCCCGGTGAGTGTTGATGGCTAGACACGGGCGTGTCTTATCACGGAAATTGTTGGTGGATTCGGCAACGGCTCGGCGCGCTGCAGCAGGTGCAGCTGAATTCCCTCGCTCGGCGCCTGCGCCACGGCACACTCGTCGTCTTCAGCAGCCTACTTGCCTGCGAACGGCCGTCGCCCATGGAACCGGCTGACGCGGTACTGGGTGGGGGTGTGACGAACTCGAAGCTATATCCCAATGCGATGGGAGGGAGAAGTGGGGGGACACCAAATGGGTCGACTGTACGGTCCGGGCGTATTGCAGCAAACACGCCGAGCCCTACCCTGAAGGCAGTCCATACCGTAAATTGCGATGGCGATACCTGGCTCGCGGTGCAGCTTTCCCTTTGTGCTCTGCGAAGAGAGCCATCGCAAAGGCGCCGCAGTTGAGTCGCAGTACACAACCCTAAAAGAACCAACGATCCCCTCAGCGGAAGAAGGATCCCCATGCGCACTCGCACACTGGCTGTTATGCTCGTCTCTCTCAGCGTTCCCGTCGTTCAGACGCAGGCGGATGAGACGTCTCTTGCAGAGACCACGCTGGAGGAGCTGCTGGACATGACGGTCAGCACGGCGTCCAGATACGAGCAGACGATGCGTGAAGCGCCGTCGTCCGTCACCATCGTCACGGCCACGGAGATCGAGCGCTACGGCTATCGCACCCTGGCCGAGATCCTCGACAACACCCGTGGCTTTTATGTCACCGATGATCGCAACTACACCTACGTCGGTTCCCGTGGCTTCAGTCGTCCGACGGACTACAACAACCGTTTCCTCACCATGCTCAATGGCGTTTCCATGAACGAGCCCATCTAGGGCGCGGTACCACTCGGCGAGGGTTTTTCCATCCCCATGGATGCCGTCGAGAGGGTCGAGATCGTTCGCGGTCCGGGTTCGGCCCTGTATGGCACGAACGCCATGTTCGCCGTGATCAACGTCATCACCAAGACCGGAAACAGCGTGGATGGCCTGCTGGCATCCGCCGACATGGGCAACTTCGGCGTGCGGCAGGGCTCCTTCCTGTATGGTAGGGAATTTGCCTCAGGTCTCGATATCTCCTTCGCGGGTGAAATGAGAGACCGCGACGGGGTGGACCTCTACTTCCCGGAGTACGACGATCCGGCCACTAACAACGGGATCGCCGAAAATCTGGACTGGGATGAAAGCGTGGGCGCAGTCGGCCGTGTCACCTACGGCCCCTGGTCGATCCAGGGCGTGAGGACAGCGCGTCGCACCGGCGTCGCTACCGGGTCCTATGAGACCGATTTCAACGACAGCCGCGGCCAGAGTCTGGACAAGCTGAACATACAGGAAATCAGGTTTGAACAGAATGCGGCCGATCGGAGTCAGCTGATGCTGCGAGCCGCGCACAAGATGTACACCTACGAAGGGTCCTGGTTCTATGAGGGCTCCAACGCCCCGGACGAGGCGGCGACGCACAGTGTCGTCATCGAGGGCCAGTACCGACGGGACCTGTCACCGACGAATCGACTCATCGTTGGAGCGGAGTACGTCAACCACTACGAGTCGGTTTATCGGTACGAGGACGCAGATTTCGACCAGGACCGACCGTATTCGGTCGCCTCTGCTTTTGTGCAGAATGAGCATCGTCCGACCCCCAAAGTGATTCTCAGTTTGGGCGCCAGACTGGATCGTTACTCCACGGTGGGCAACGCGCTGACACCCCGCGCGGCCGTCGTCTATCATCCGCTTCGGTCCACCTCGCTCAAGCTGCTCTACGGCGAGGCCTTCCGCGCTCCGGGCATGTATGAGATTCACTATACCGACCAGTGGTATTCGGCGAACTCCGATCTGGAAACGGAGAAGATCAGAACCTCCGAACTGGTCTGGGAGCAACAGCTGACGCCCCGGCTGACATCCACCCTGTCGATCTACCACTACTCT
>PBRM01000119.1 GCA_002725915.1 Gemmatimonadota bacterium | reverse complement strand
CGGCGACCGGACCATGGACGAGATGGTTCAGGCCGGCAATTACGACGGAGTACACTCCTATATCAATCAAGAAAAATTTCCGCTCGAAATGCACGATCCGCTCGAAGTGGTTGTGGAATTAGTCGACCTTGCACGCATCGCTCCCTCCCCCGAGGCCGTGGAGGAATTTGCCCGGCGCGGACTGCGCCGACCGAGTCATGAGGAGGCAGTTTACTTCGGAGCACAATATGCCGACATCCAGCGACATCGGCCCATCGTCTGGCCGCACGAACCCTTCCTGCACGCCGACGGAAGTTCTCGGGTGCTCGTCCACTTTGGCGGCACCGGCTACCGCACCCTCGATCTCTTCTGGGACAGCAGTTGGGGTGCCTACTGTCTATTCGCTGGGATTCGCGTCTAATCCGGATCCAGGCTGCGTCCACTTGCTCGCGGTCAGGGCCGTCGAACGACGCTTGGGCGGGCCGACGAGCCCGGTGTGGATGCTCACTCTCTACCGCGCGCAGCGCGATCGAGGATCACCGACCGGGCCCTCGCCGACCTGGCCGGGTGCGCCGGCGATCAGATGGTGGATTGCGTGCCCATTCGCGCCGGCAGATCGCCAGGGGTGCTTACGAGCTGATCGACAACAACCGCTGGATGTTGTACACCGGTCCGTTCTGCGCCGATTCGGAAGAGAAATCCGGCAGCGGTGATACGGGCGTTAGGTCAGGAGCCTGAAAATGGAGAGCTGGATTTTCCTCCACATGCCGATCGAGTACTGGCATACATCGTGGATCGACAACTACGAGACGATCTTCGACGCCTGGGAGGACGGCGGCGTGCGCGGCCTGGCCGTGGGCCGGTTGCGCTTTCAACTGGAGGACGGCAGCTTCGCACGAGCCTTCGTGCCCGATCCCAAGGTGTACGACAGCTTCGGTGTCAGCGCGCCGCCGGAGGAGCCACGCGAGCTGGAGAAGGAGAGGAAGCTGCAGGAGATCCTCGACAACGCCGCCGGCCGCGGCTGGCCGATTCTGATTTTCGACGTACCCGGCGGCGGCGGCAGCCTCCCCCTCGAAGAGGACCCCTACGGAGAGACCCGCCTTCTGGCCGCGGCGCAGGACGTGATGAACGCCTTCCCGCAGGCGCGCGGCGTGATCATGGACGGTCCCGGTGAGCAGCATTACGAGCTGGCATGGCATCACGGAGGTGAGCTGCTCGAGATTCGCCCGCAGGAGCGCGGGCGCTTCGGCGCCCTGGGATACGACGTGGATCGCATGGACCGAGGCATCGCCCATCTGGGCGCCCGTTTCCGAAGCCTGACACCCGACCTGGTGCGCTACCACGCCCACGGCGGCGCCCTGGCCGGACTGAACCTGTTCGACATCGACGAAGACGCCCTCTACTGGCTGCGCGCCCGCCAGCAGGTAGCGCTCGGAGCGATGGCGACGCTGCGCAAGGTCGTCGACCAGATCGACCGCAAGACGGAGCTGGGCGGCATCCCCCGGATTACGTCGTTCTCGTCTGTCACCGGCCAGAATTACCAGCAGATGGCTCCGCTCTTTGACTATATCTTCCCCAAGCACTACTACTGGCACCGCGGCTTCGACGGTCTGTATGGCACCGTGCAGCGCTGGGTACAGAAGCTCGGAGAGTGGAACCCGTCGCTGAGCGAGGCCGACTGCTTCCTCCTCGTGGAGTCGCTGTTCGGCCTGCGGTTGCCCGGCGTCGAGTCCCTGTACGACCTGGAGCGCGGCTTCGGGCCCGATTTCTTCTCCGAAGTCGTCTACGAAGAGACGCGCCGTGCCCTGGCAGCGATCGGCGACGATGACAAGACGATCTTTTGGGTGTCGGCCTCATCGCGGGAGCCGCACGCCGGCGACGCGATGACGGCGCGCGACCTGCAGGGGATCCTGCAGGCGACGAAGGCCGCCGGCGGCAAGCGGTTCCTGTTCCATCCCGAGCCGAACATTAACGCGCCGGCGTGGCACGTGATCTCGCGTCTGTGCGGAAACCCGTGGAACGAGGCCAGCAGCGACTACTGGCCCGTGGACACCTGGCGCGAAGACGTCGAGGGCTATGGCACTCAATTCGCTTCTGCAAAGAAGAAGGGAGGCCGACGGTGAAGTTCTGGATTTTCGTGTTCAATCCACTGGAGCGCTACATGGATGACTACGAGCACATCTTCGACGCCTGGGAAGACGGCGGCGTCCGCGGCCTGGTGGTGGGGCGCATGTTCTTCATGCAGGAAAACGGCGGCTCCGTGCCGGCCTTCCCGCAGGACCCAACGGCGTACAGAAAGCTCGGCCTCGAGCCGCCGGAGGTGGAGGCGCGGGACGAAGACAAGGAGCGGCGCCTGAGCGCCATGCTGGACGACGCCAAGAGGCGCGGCTGGCATATCATGGTCTTCAACAGCGGGACCACGGCACACGTGCAGAGTCTGATCAACCGCTATCCCCAGGTCGATGGCTGTATCATCGACGGCCCGGGCGAGAACCACTACGAGCTGGCCTTCCACCACGGCGGCGAGCTGTTCGAGCTGCGCGAGCACGAGCGGGCTGACTACTCGCGCCTGGGGTACGACGTGGACCGCATCGAGCGCGGCATCGCTCAACTGCGCGAGCGTTTCCACCGCCTCACACCCGACATGGTTCGCTATCACGCGCCGGGTGGCACGCTGGCCGGCCTCATCCTATTCGACATCGACGAGGACGGGCTCCACTGGCTCCGGGGCCGGCAACAGCGGTCGCTGGCGTCGTGGCAGCAGGCGCGGGCCGACCTCGACAAGGTCGATCGCTACGTCGAGCTGGGCGGAATCCCGCGGATTACCTCGTGGTCGTCGCTGACGGGGCAGAACTACCAGCAGATGCCGCAGTACTTCGACTACATTTTCCCCAAGCACTACTACTGGCACCGCGGCTTCGACGGCCTGTTCGGCACCGTGCAGCGCTGGGTGCAGAAGTTCATGGAGTGGAATCCGTCGCTGTCGGAAGAGGATGGGTTCCTGCTGATGAAGTCGCTGTTCGGGATCGATCTGCCCGGCGTCGAGCGACTGATCGACCTGGAGATGGGCTTCCCGGAGGAGTTCTTTTCGCAGTTCGTCTACAACGAGACGCGTCGCGCCCTGGACGCGATCCAGGACGTGGACAAGACGATCTTCTGGGTGTCCACCGGTCGCTTTCCGCATGCCGGCGACCCGATGCCGGCGCGCGACCTGGAGGGCATCCTGCGGGCGACCCAGGCCGCCGGCTCCGAGCGCTTCCTGTTCCACCCGGATCCAGACCCCGGCCCGGCGGAGTGGACGATCCTCACCTCGATGTGCGGCAACCCGTGGCGGCAGTCGCGGGGCGGCTACTGGCCGCCGGACTCGCGCCAGCCGGACGAGTACCAGCGCGAAGGGAGCGAGTGACCGAAAGGCATCCTCGAAGGCGAGGGTGCCGCGCTGTAGGTGTGACAGCAACCCGCCTCTGGCCGCCGCCGGGGGCGGCGCTGCCGGTTGTAATGTGCAAGGTGTAGTCATATCTTCGAAGCAATCGACTGTCGGGAGGTATCCTTCGATGCTGCCCGCGACCGTTCGGCGACGCTCGTCAATCTGTCCAAGCTCCTGAAACTCACCAGCAGGGACACGAGATCGTCATCCGCAACCGGGACATACCGGCGGCCAAGTTGGCGCCGTTCGGGACAGGAGCGCAAGGACTTTTTGGGGTGCAGTCTGTTGGCCCAATCGGACGGAGCACGCCGAGTGGTTCGGGCCCTGTCACGTCCTTTGTCATTGTCGCTTGAGGAAGGCGAATTCCGTTATGGCGATACCACGGCCTTGACCGACCGCAACGCGGGCGACATCTGAACTACCAGGGGGGTCCTATGGGATTCGAGTTCCGGGATTCGATGATTGGCGACTACCGCACCCAGGGCTATTTGGTTTTTCGTCAGATCCTGCCCCCCTCTCTGATCGCCGATCTGCGGCGAGCGACCGCGAAAGCACCCGAGCTCGCGCGGCTGCGGTCCGGCCCGCAGGCCCAACGGCTCCAGCCTATCGCCGCCTTTGACCTAGACCTCGGGCCCTTCCGACGGTATGCCGATCTGCCGGATCTGGTGGACGCGGTCAGCAGAGTGCTAACACCGCGGCACAGGATCGGCGCCAACGATTTCTGCAGGGCGGGCCTGCTGCTGGAGCCGGCGGAGACGCCCTGGTGCACGCGGTGGCACCGCGACCTGCGCGAGACGTCGGGGGTGCCGGACGTGGAGGAATTCCGCAGGGTCAATCGCGACCCGCTCTGGTTCAACCAGATCAACTGCCCGCTGTACGAAGACAACTGCACCTGGTTCGTGCCGGGCAGTCACCTGCGGGATGATTTCCCCGCCGAGACCGCTGCCGTCGAAGCGCCGCTGCCGGCCGAAGACGCCTCGGGCGAGGAGCGGGAGCGCCGCTGCCTGGAATACACCCAGAGCATGCCTAGGGCGGAGCGGTTGCGTTTGGATGCGGGCGACTTTGCCCTGTACCATCCCAATGCCTGGCAAACCGGGAACTACCTGCCCGACCGCAAGCGTGTGACCATCCACGATTTCGCCCCAACGCCAGAGCTGCTGGACTGGTACGAGCGCTGGAGCCAGAAGAGGGCTGAAGACGCCAAGCCAACCGTCGAAGACGCGAAGCCAACCGCGAGACGGCGAACAGCTTCGACCTCCTAACGTTTGGGAAGGGACCGACTTGACCGACCATGAGCTTGTTGCACAAGTCGAAGAGGAGACCCCCTATCGGCTGCTGACTACCGATTGGGTCTCAACCGGGGACTTCGAGGGACGGGAGATTGTCAAGGTGGACACGGAAGGACTGGCGCTACTTGCCGACCAGGCCTTCCGGGACAGCGCCCACCTGCTGCGGCCCGGACACCTCGCTCAGTTGCGAACTATCCTCGACGACCCCGAGGCATCCGACAACGACCGCTTCGTGGCGATCGAGTTGCTCAAGAACGCCAACATCGCCGCCGGCGGCGTGCTGCCGATGTGTCAGGACACCGGCACGGCCATCGTCATGGGAAAGAAGGGCCACTGCGTGTGGACCGGGGGCGATGACGCGGCCGCCCTCTCTCGCGGTATCAAGAAGGCCTTCGAAGAGACCAGTCTACGCTACAGCCAGGTAGCGCCACTCACCATGTTCGAGGAGGTCAACACCCGAACCAACCTTCCCGCCCAAATCGAGATCTACGCGAGTCAGGGATCCACCTATGAATTTGTCTTCATAGCCAAGGGAGGCGGCTCGGCCAACAAGAGCTTCCTCTTCCAGGAGACCAGGGCCTTGCTCAGTCCGGACGGCCTGCGCGACTTCATCGACGAGAAGCTGCGCATGATCGGTACCGCGGCCTGCCCCCCCTATCACCTGGCCCTCGTGATAGGCGGCACTTCGGCCGAGAACACGCTCAAGATGGCGAAGCTGGCCAGCATCCGCCAGCTCGACCATCTGCCGACAAGGGGCAACGAGCAGGGGCAGGGGTTCCGCGACCTCGACATGGAGGCTCAGGTGCTCCAGATGAGCCGCGAGATCGGCATCGGGGCGCAGTTCGGGGGGAAGTACTTCTGTCACGATGTCCGCGTCATTCGGCTCGCCCGCCACGGGGCGTCGTGCCCCGTGGGTATCGCCGTTTCCTGTTCCGCCGACCGCCAGGCGCTGGCGCGGATCACCCGCGAGGGCATCTTCCTCGAGGAGCTGGAGAGAGATCCAGCCAAATATCTGCCCGAGATCGACCAGGGAACGCTCGAAGGGGAGGTTGCGGAAATCGATCTCAACAGGCCGATGGCGGACATCAGGGAGGCGCTCGGTCGCTACCCGGTCAGCACCCGTCTCTCGCTCAGCGGATCGATGGTTGTCGCCCGCGACATCGCCCACGCCAAGCTCAAGGAGAGGCTCGACAGCGGTGACGGTCTGCCCCAGTACTTCAAGGATATGTGCGTCTATTACGCCGGTCCCGCCAAGACCCCAGAAGGCTATGCATCGGGATCCTTCGGCCCGACGACAGCGGGGCGCATGGACAGCTATGTCGACCAGTTCCAGGCCGCCGGGGGCAGCATGGTCATGCTCGCCAAGGGTAACCGCTCGCGGCAGGTGACCCAGGCGTGTAAGAAACACGGTGGATTTTACCTGGGTTCAATAGGAGGTCCCGCCGCCCGGCTGGCGCAGGACTGCATTCGCAAGGTGGAGTGCCTGGAGTACCCGGAGATCGGCATGGAGGCGGTGTGGCAGATCGACGTGGTGGATTTTCCCGCCTTCATCGTCGTCGACGACAAGGGCAACGACTTCTTCTCGACCTTCATGCGCCCGCAAAGGTAGTGGGCTATAACCTCGTCGACGGAACCTTCGAGATATTCCGCTGCTTTCACGCCACTTGAATCGGATCCGGAAGGAGACGACTGACGAGGACGATGGTTTCACCTATGAAGGATATGAGCAATGGATGACATGAGCGCCATTACCTCATTCGACTGGCTGGTGATCACCGTTTATCTCCTGGGTATTACCTTGCTCGGACTGTGGGCCTCCAGGAAAGTACACAGCGCCTCCAGTCTCTTCATGGGCGATCGCCAGTTCGGCAAATGGATGATGATGTTTCACACCTTCGGGACGGGTACCCACTCGGATCAGGCGGTGGGTGTGGCCGCGAAGGCGTATACCACGGGCGCGGCGGGAATCTGGTATCAGTGGCTGTGGCTTTTCGTCACGCCTTTTTACTGGCTGATCGCGCCGATTTTTCGTCGCATGCGCGCCGTGACCACGGGTGAGTATTTCCAGGCGAGATACGGCTCCAGCGTGGCGGTGCTATTCGCCCTGGTGGGCATGCTGCAGCTCATGTTCAGCATCGGCCTGATGCTCAAGGGGTCGAGCGCCATGATCGGCGCCATCAGCGGCGGACAGATCAATCCCGATCTCGCCATCGGCGCCATGACCGTCATGTTCGTCATCTACGGCGTGGCCGGAGGACTGAGTGCGGCCATCGTAACGGACTTCGTCCAGGGCCTGATGACCATTCTGCTCTCCTTCCTCCTGCTTCCCTTCGCCATGGATGCAGTCGGGGGCCTGGACGGTCTGAGGGCGTCGATCGACAATCCCGCTTTCTTCGAGCTGGTCGCGCCGGGGGAGATCGGCGTCTTTTTTGTCGCTGTAATCGCCTTCAACGCCCTGATCGGATGGGGCTGTCAGCCCACTTCCATGGCCATGTGCGCCGCGGGGAAGACGGAAATGGAGGGGCGCGTCGGCGTCACCGCGGGGGTTCTGATCAAGCGCGTGTGTACTATCGCCTGGGTGCTGACCGGCCTCTGCGCCGTCGCCCTGTACCAAGGCCAATCGCTCGATGTCGACTACGTCTACGGCAGCATGGCTCACGATCTCTTTCCGACCATCGGGCCGGGAATGATCGGGCTGTTCATGGCTTCCATGCTGGCTTCGGTCAT
>PBRM01000118.1 GCA_002725915.1 Gemmatimonadota bacterium | reverse complement strand
TTGACAAAGTGTTCGGCCGCTTTCCAATGACCGGAGAACGGGACTCCGGAATCGGGAGGTACTCTGGGCTTCACATCCACCTGGTAACTGCCCATGTTGCCGATAAACGTCAGCGGGTTGAGCTGAAGCCCCCCCTTGGTACCCAGGATAATGGTGCCTCCCGTCCCCTCCGGCACATTGGCCGCCCAACTCGCCCTGACACTGATGGTCGCCGCGTTTTCCAGACGGAGAAACCCTGCAGCCATATCCTCGACGTCGTATTCGCCACTGTCGTACGCCCTGGGATCGAACACACCTACCGGTGCGCCGCTGTCCGCCAGCGAGGCGATCAGCCCTTCGTCCTGATCGGCCAGCTTGGTGTAGGTCATGCCGCTGGCGGCCTCGACGCGGGGATTGCCCATGATCCACAACAGCGCATCCAGCGCGTGGACGCCGAGGTCGTAGAGGGGGCCTCCCCCGGACTCCTCTTTCATGTGGAAGTGCCCCCACGTAGGCACACCGCGCCGGCGGAAGGCCGAGGTCTCGGCGTAATACATCTCCCCCAACCGCCCCGAGTCGGCCAGCTCCTTAGCCGCAACCGCGCCGTTGCCAAAGCGCCCGGTCTGACTGACGAAGAGGATCTTGCCGACCCTTTCGGCAGCCGCGAACATGTCGACGGCATCTGCATAGCTGGCGGCCACCGGTTTCTCGCACAGGACGTGGGCGCCGGCTTCCAGGGCGCCGATGGCGAGCATCTTGTGGGAGACATTCGGCGTGCATACCGACACGATGTCCGGCTCAAGCTCCGCAAGCATTTGTTCCCAGTCCCCGTAAGCGTGCGGAATCTGATGTCTTGCCGCGGTCCTCCGGGCCCGCTCTTCGTGGCGATTGTAGACCCCCACGACCTCGACATCCTGGTCTCGACTCTTCCAGCCGGGGATATGGCCGGCATTGGCGATCATGCCAGCGCCGATAATGGCGATCTTGAGGCGTTTCTCAGCCATAGATAGACTCCTGGGGTTTTGGGGAGGGAGCTGAGGGCAAGAGCACGCCGAGTCCATGGAGCTGGCCCCCGGCACACCGGTCGTCACCTTCGCACGGGGCCGGGTGAGCGGATGGCTAGGACACGCGATCGAGCGCTACCAGACAGGTCGACTGATCCGCCCCCGCGCAAAGCTACAACGGCCCGCTCCCCCCTCTGTAACGCGCCGCCACCCTCCTTTCACGCGCTTGCGCCCGCTCCCAGGCATGGGGATACCGCGGATTGGGGAGCGTGGTCGCACCATCGACGTAGGGAAACGCCGTCTCCGGATTGTCGATGACCTCCATGCCAAAGCCGGGCATCCGTGACAACGTCAGTACGCCGTCGACCGGTTGCATGGGCTCCTTCATCAGACCGTAGCGCATCTGGTTGGGATACATGAAGAACTCGCACATGTGTCCAGCAGCGGTGCCGGCGATCAGGTGCGCATTGCACATCGTGCCCAGACTCGTCGCCCAGTTGTGGGTCACCATCATTACCCCGTGCTGGGCGGCCTTCTGCGCGATCCGCCAGTTCTCGGTCAGCCCCAGATAGACACAATCGGACTGCACGGCGTCGTACACCCCCGCCTCCAACCAGGGTGTCGCCTCTTCGAGACCGCGGAAGCGCTCTCCACCCCAGAGCATCACGTTGGGCATCATCTCCTTGAGCTTCAGGTAGTCGTCGAATTGCGGCGGCCCTTCATCCCCCATCGGTTGCTCGAAGAACAGAAACCCGAGCTCGTCGATGATCGGTGCGATCTCCTGGCACTCCTCCCAGGTCCAGGAGTCGTATCCCTTCTTCTCCAGTCCGAGATCGAAGTCGGGACCCACCGCCTGGCGCAGCTGCCGACAGATTTCGCCGACTTTGCCCGGTGTGATTCCGGCCTCTTCCCAATCGGTTCCCGGCCGCCACTTGAAGGTGTCGAAGCCAAGCTCCTTATACTCCAGGGCCTCGGCGATGAGCTCCTCGACACCGAAAGGCTTGCCGTCGCCTCGGTCGTAGTAGGTCCAGGTCACGCCGCCGCTGGCATATACCCGCACAGCTGGATCCGCCGCCTCCCCGTCGTCGAGCGACAGCAGCTGGTACACCGGCTTGCCCTTCACCCGTCCGATGACATCCCAGCACGCCACATCGACACCCGCCGGCAGCTGCAGCCTGTCGACGTCGAAGACATCCTCTCCCACCAAGTGAGAGTAGTCCGTCTCGCGGACCCCCAGCGACGGTCCGATCCCCATGATCCCCTGGTCGGTGAACACCTCGACCAGCCCCGCGTCCATCTTGGTCAGAACCACGGGGCCGCAGAGGTGGATATACGAGCCATCGCTGGGCTTGTAGGACAGTGGCGTCACCCGCACGTCGGTGATGCGAACCTGCTCACGCCCGATGTGATCCAGCAGCTGGGTTGGTGACATCGCCACCTCCTGTGTGCATTCCGCCATCGCAGGTGCTTGGGCCAAGGCGCAGGGGAGCCTGTCCGAGTGCCTCATTCGCGGCGGCGCTCAGAGCGCCCGTTCCAGGACTTCGACAATGCGCTCGGAAGCGCGCCCATCCCACTTCGCCGGGATGCTGCCGGATTTGAACCGACCCGCCAGGATGTCGTCAGTCAGCGAGGCCGCGAGGTCGGCGTCCAGATTGACAATCACAGCGGTTCCCTCCTCGACGGTCACCGGACGCTCTGTGTTCGGGCGCATGGTCAGACACGGCGTCTGGAATACGGTAGACTCCTCCTGTAGCCCCGCCGAATCGGTCAGCACCAGCGCCGCATCCCGCTGCAGACGCAGCGAATCGACGTAACCGACCGGGGTGAGTCGTTTCAGATTTCCCATCCTCGCCAGGCGCTCATCGAAGCCGAACCTCGCAATCCTGGCCTTCGTCCTGGGGTGCACCGCAAAGAGGACGGGCAGCCGCTCCTGCACCCGTTCGATTACCTCCAGCCCGCGCGCCAGGGACTCCGCCACGTCGACGTTGAAATCCCGGTGCATGGTAGCGTAGGCAAAGGCGCCCGCGGACACGCCATTGTCGGCCAGCACCGTGGACCGGTCCAACGCCCCCTCCGCTCGACGCAGAGAATCCACCATGACGTTGCCGACGAAATGGATTCTCTCCGATGGGATGCCCTCCGAGAGCAGATTCTCATCCGCATCCCTGGAGGGCGTCAGGAGAAAGTCGGATATGGCGTCCGTCAGCACCCGGTTCACTTCCTCGGGCATCTTGCGGTCGCGACTTCGGAGTCCCGCCTCCACGTGGGCGACGGCGATATGCAGCTTGGCCGCGTCCAGCGCGCACGCAAGGGTCCCGGTCACGTCGCCCACCACCAAGACCGCATCGGCCTTCTCTTCGAGAAGCACCGGCTCGAAGGCCATCATCGTCTTGGCGGTCATCTCGGCGTGGCTACCCGATCCCACAGCGAGGTAATGCGCCGCCTCGGGCAAGTCGAGATCCTCGAAGAACACGTCCGACAGGTCCGCGTCGTAGTGCTGGCCTGTATGCACCAGCACCGGCGAGAATACGTCCTCCCGCGCTTTCATCAGTGCCAGAATCGGGGCGACCTTCATGAAATTGGGGCGTGCGCTCACCACCAGTATGATCTTCAACGGCGTGGCGATGGTATCTCCCTTCGGCGACCGGAGGATGGGGGCATGAACCGCTCATTCGGAGGGGAAGCTTCCGGAGGAGCGGCCAATAGAAAATAACCCGTTGTGCAGATTACGCGACCAACGCCGTGACGCAGCGCTCGAGGTCGTGTGGCCCAGGCGTCGCCGATGCTCAAAATCCAGCGCGAAGAAGATACCGATTACGCCCGAGGCCGCCTGGTCCCGCGCCAGTTCGCATGCCATGGAATTTCGTAGCGCCAGCCCGCGAGGTTGGTCTTCGTCTGGCCGCAGAGGGCCCATCTGGCTACCTTTGCCTCCTGGGTCCTAGGAGAGCAGAACGGACCCAATTCCGCGGCCCCAACGCCGCCGGAATAGCTGAGGGCCACCCACTCCCTGTCAGCTGAAGCAACTCAGACACCCAGACCGTCCTCTGGCGAGCAGCGGTCCCCGGACTCGGGCATTCGTCTCCCATCATATATGACGGGACACTGGCCGTCAGATCCGGGGGGGTAGAGAGGAAAGAGAGAGTAAAGAGAGAGATGACAGCCGACCAGCTGCCCAGGACGATGCAAGCGGTGATCTGCCACGGGCCCGGCGACTACCGTCTGGAGGAATACCCGGTACCGACGCCCGGTGTCGGCGAGGTGGTGATCCGGGTGCAGTCGGTGGGGATCTGCGCCAGCGATTTGAAGTGCTACCTCGGCGCTCCGGTGTTCTGGGGGGACCAGCACCGGCAGGGGTACTGCCAGGCGCCGATCATTCCCGGGCACGAGTTTGTCGGGGAGGTGGTGGGACTCGGGGAGATGGCGGGGGAGCAGTACGGCCTCCAGCTAGGGGATCTGGCCGTGTCCGAGCAGATCGTGCCGTGCGGGAAGTGCCGGTATTGCCAACGGGGACAGTATTGGATGTGCATGGTGCACGACATCTACGGCTTTCGGCAGCGGACGTTCGGGGCGATGGCTGAGTTCGTGAAGTTCCCGGCAGGCGCGCTGAACTACAAGGTGCCGGAGTCGATCCCGGTCTGGCACGCGGCCTATATCGAGCCGCTGGCCTGTGCTATCCACGCGGTGCAACGAGGGGAGATCGAGCTGGATCACACCGTGGTGATCGCCGGGGCCGGACCGCTGGGACTGGGCATGGTCGCGGCGGCCCGGCTGAAAAATCCTCGGCTGCTGATCGCGCTGGACATGAACGACGACCGTCTTGCGGTTGCCGGGGAATGCGGGGCGGACGTGGCGCTGAATCCGGGCGCAGTCGACGTGGTGGGCGAAGTTCTCAAGCTGACCGACGGGTACGGGTGCGACGTCTATATCGAAGCGACCGGACACCCGGACGCGGTGGCGCAGGGACTGCAGATGATCTGCAAACTGGGAACATTCGTGGAATTCAGCGTAATGCGGGAGCCGGTGACCGTGGACTGGACCATCATCGGCGATACGAAGGAGCTGAATATCCACGGGGCGCACTTGAGCCCGCACACCTACCCGATCGCAATCTCGATGCTGGCGAAGGGGCTGTTGCCGATGGAGCGAATCGTCACGCACCAGTTGCCGCTGGCGGAGTTCCAGCGGGGAATCGATCTGGTGGCGGATGGGACAGCGTCTATCAAGGTGACGCTGACGCCATAAAGTAGAGGGTGGAAGCAAACCGCCATCCGGTCGTCCCTGTCGAACGGCGCCCGCGGCTAGCGCCGATCCATTTCCAGGATGCGGTTGGGCTAACCGGGATCTGGCGGCCGAACGCTAATCGAAGAAGGCTTCGCCCGCAGGCCTCACATCGATTTCAAAGCTCCATGAGCTAGGGTCCTGCTGGATCAGATTCCAGTAGGATTCGGCGATTGCCCCCGGGGCCAGGGCGGGCTCCTGGTCGGCGAGGCCGAAATCAGCGCGCACCCGGGGGGTGTCGATGAGCCCGTCGATGACGACGTGGGCGACATGAATGCCCTGGGGCCAGAACTCACGCGCCATGGAATCGGCCAGACCGCGAACGCCGAACTTGGCGCTGCTGAAAGCGAGAGCTCCGGCCCTGCCGCGCACCCCCGATGTGGCTCCGGTGAAAATGATGGCTCCGCCACCCTGTCCAAGCATGTCGGGCACGGATTGGCGGCTGCAGAGAAAAGCCCCGAATACGGAGACGCGCCAGGCCAGATCGAACTCCTCCGGAGTCAGATCCAGCAATCCCTTCCAGGAAGCGTTGCTGGCGTGATTGACCAGGATGTCGACCGCTCCCAGCTCGTCCCGCACCTGCTGGAAGCCCGCGGCGATATCTTCAGGCCGGGTGATGTCGACCGCTACGGGCAGGAGACGGCTGCCAGTCTCCTCGCCGACCTCGGCGGCCAATTCCTGCAGGTAGTCGAGAGATCGGGCGAACATGGCCACGCCGCATCCCTCAACCGCGAACTTCCGCACCAGTGCTGCTCCCAGTCCAGGGCCGACACCGGAGACCACTGCTGTTCTTGCCATCCCGCACCCTTTCGCATCGGTTGCAGAGGGGAGAAAACGATCTCGGCAGAAGGGGACGCACTCTCGTCAGTACACGAGATACTGTGGAGGCTCGAGATTATACGCACAAGATGGAGTGTCCGAGATCGAGAGGGACTTGTTGCGATTGAATCACGAATGGATCAAGAATGCCCACAGGGCCCGCAGGCGTCAAGGTCGAGGTGCGGGTCGGCGGCGGGCGGCCGCAAGGCTGAACGGGAAGCTGTCTCAGCGGATTCGGCTACTCCAGAATCGTCCTCCGTGGGCCAGCCGAAACCGCGAAGGACCCTCAGGAGGGCGGGATTTTGCGCCGACACTGGTGGCAGGTACTGGCCGATCCGGCGCCGCTTCCACCAGTCCCCAGAGCCGTCGAAGCCGGTAAATTCGTATTCGAAGAGCTCGGCTCGCACGAAAGTGGGACGCTTGCCGGGAAAGGGGTTTCGCCCCAGGAGGCTCAACGCCCCGGGGTCGGCGAGGAGGAGCTTGTACACGAGGTGGACCAGCCAGGGTTGACGCCGGTAGTCGGACATGGCGGCGAACCAGATCTGCCAGTCCACCCGCAGGTGGTAGGGTGACAGGACACAGGGTCGGCGGCTGGGATCGCCTGGCTTGCACTTGAACTCGTACTCACGCCACTGGGTCGCCTCCCCGATCTGAGCGTCGGCAGTGCCCTGAATGATGACTTCCCGCCGCACTTTGCCGACGCTGCCGAAGGCACCGTAGGTGTTGACGAGGTTGAGGCGGTCGAAGGAGGTGTTCATGACCTGACGGCTGGAGACCATATTGGCCACGGGGCCGACACTCAGATAAAGGACGACACCGACCAGGGCTCCCACGGCAACTCTGTTTGACAGCGAGCGCGCACGAGTCCCGACGAGGTCGGTCGGCGACTCGGTCGCGGTCGCGCGTCGGCGAACCCGCGACCGGAACCAGCGCCAGGCGCGGTCGTCGAAACAGGGGACGCAGAGGGTGAGGGTCATGTAATTGAGCCAGGACAGATTGCCGCTGGCGATGAGCAGGAGCTGAAATACAACCACCAGAATCCCCCCTACCAGCCTGAGACGACGGGGACCGAGCAGGAGCCAGGACGCCACGATCTCGACCAGATGATTGAAGGCAACCCCCACTTTATGGACGACAGCAGGCAGCTGATGGAGGTACCAGCTCAACGGATTGGGAATGGGCTGGGTCTCGTAGTGGTAGATGAGGCAGGTCAGATCGCGCCAGCAGGGATCGCCCCGCAGCTTGATGAGTCCGGCGCCGAACACAACGCGGAAGAGAGTCCACTTCAGCAGCCAGATCACCGCCTTCGGCGGCGGCGGCGATGGGGCACCCTTGCCGGCGCCGGGCAGGAAGGAAGGGCACAGGAAGACAGCGAGAAATCCGGTCTCGAGCAACAGAATCTCCCAGCCGTACCCGTAGAACAGCTGGCCTATGTTGACGAACGAAGTGTAGAGAACCCACAGGGCGAGCAGGTGGAGGCCGCTGGACCACCCCGCCAGGAGCATCAAAGCCAGGCAGAGCCCCGCCCAGGCCAGGATAGCCATGAAGGTGTCTCCCACATCGAGCCACATGAGGGTCGGCACCTGGAAAAAGGAGGGCCATCCCTCGCCGAAGGCGCTCTCTATGCGGGCGAGGTACAGGTGGGCCGGCAGCAGACCCCGCTTCCCGAGCAGTGGCGCCAGTTGCAGGGCCAGGCCCAGGAAGGCGACGGAGTACACCAGACCCAGGCACCGCAGAAAGACGACCCGCGTCAGGCGGTACTCGTTCGACGGTGAATCGAGGATTCTCTTACGATAATTCAGGGCCCGCCGAAACCAGGCGGCGATCCGGCTCAGCTCGGGTAAGTCGTACAGTACGCGCAATGGACGCCGGACCATTACCTTCTTGCAGAGTGGACCACTCGGGGCATGGCAGCGCTCCTGGCGGTGAAGAAGGCGGCGCAGAATCCGGCTTCCAACATCTGGCAATCCATCGTTCCCGAGCACCAGCCTGGCGTCTCTGCAAGACCGCTGGGACTGGACAACTGCGGAAAGATATGACATCTACAGTTGCAGAAGTAGCATGGTGTCGATGTCAGGTTGAACGCAAACATGCGTCTTGGGCTGAACCTGGAGAGAATCACCGAGGGGATGGGACCTCGTGGCTGAGCTGATGGCGCGCGAGCCAGATCTGGCCCTCCCGGCAGGTGATCTCCCAGGGAGGATTCTCGAAGACGACCGCAATGGCGGTACAAACCGGAGGAAGCAAAAATGATCTACGCGCGTCCAGACCTGAGCCCACACAAATGGCTCTCTATCTCGGTCTTCACCTGCGGCCTCACCTGCGTCCTCTCCCTTTCGGCAGGCCGCGCCCATGGCCAGTTCCTTCCCCCAGACCTGGGCGGGGGATTACAGCTGACGCCATTCTTCGGGGCACTGCTCCTTGAGGACCGGAGCTACGACAACGCCGCCTATGCCGGTGCGCGCATCGGCACGGACATTTCGTCTTCCTACTCGATCGAGGGAGGGCTGGGATACGCGTCCAGCGGTCTTGAGTTCGATGCCGGCGACGGGGAGGGTCGCGAGTCCGTTGGTATGCTGCTGCTCTTTGGGGACTTCCTCTACAATTACCCCCTCGCGGACGACTTCATCGCCTTCGGTTCATTCGGCGCGGGGGATCTGGTCAGCTTTCCCGAGAGCGGGAGCAACCGGAGTGACTTCTATTTCACTTTTGGGGGCGGGTTGAAGGCACTCCTCCGCCCGGACATGCTGCTGCGACTAGACGTCCGGCAGTACGCTCCCGACCTCGAGATCTACAGCTTCAATCCGCGCCGAGGGACGCCCCGCTTCAGCCCGTCCGGCTCGCCGAAGAGCGAAATTCAGAAAATCCTCACATTCACCGTCGGCCTCACCTTCGTTCTATAGGACGATTGACAAAGGTACTGGACTCAGACGGGAGAAATGGCTCCCGCGGAGCGCATCGGTCAGCTGCGCGTCGTTCAGCCGCCAAGTAGTAGGGCGTGAAGTCGACCCGTGCGATCTCCTCGGCTCTCGACTCCGACACGTACTGACGTAAGTAGTCGTTCGGTTCGGAATCGGAAATTTTCTACCAGTCCAGGAAATCGCCCTCGTACCACCTCGATGAGTCGGTGTGTTTCTCGCTCACTGGCAGGCTCCCCTGGGAGTTGGATGCCAGCGACAAGGCAAGCAGCTCCTCCACAATCAGCCGCCGAACAGGAGAAGGGTAGCGGTGATGGTGAGGGGGCTGAGAAAGGTGGAGCCGACGAGAATGGCTCCGACCAGGTGGGGGCGGGTGTCGTATTTCACCGCCAGGAGGAGGCAGTTGATGGCGGTGGGCAGACAGGAGCAGATGAGGAGGGTGTCGCGCACCGGAGCCTGGATGCCGAAAAGGGTAATGAGACCGATGCCGAGAGCGGGACCGAGAATCAGCTTGGCCCCAATCGACACAGCGAGGGGGGAGGAAAACTCCCTTCCCCCCCTGGCCCCCATGCGGGAGATCTGGATTCCCAGGATGACGAGGCCGAGGATGGGGCCAGCCATGCCGACCTGCTGACCCAGCTCCAATGCTCGCGGCGGGAGCTGCAGGTCCAGGGCCCGTACCGAGAGGGCGAGGAGCACGGCGTAGATGAGCGGGAGCTTGAAGACGCTGGCCAGCGCCTGTGCCGGTCTCTTTCTCCCTCCAGCGGCTATGTACACGCCGATGGAACCGGCGGCCACGTTGCTGCAGGCGAAGAGCAGCATGATGCCGCCAAGGGCGGATTCGCCCACCGCGAAGAGCACCACGGGGATACCGTAGCTCCCCACATTGACACTGGACATGGAGAGCGACAAGGCGCTGCGGGTCGGGCGGTCGCGTCCCAGCCTCCCGGATACGAGCGCTGTGAGCGCCCACGCCACCAGAACAAAGGCAAAATACCAGTAGACGAACTGCACCGACTGACCGGACGTGAGCGGGGTGCGCACCAGGGCGGAGAACATCAGCACCGGCATGAGGAAATACAGGCAGGTATCCGCCAGCGGCTCCGGGGCGGTCTCTCTGAAGCGGCCCAGCAGGTAGCCCACGCCTACGGGCGCGAACAGAAGGACGATCTGAAGGGATTCCATCGGCCGAGGATGCTCAGTGCAGAGGAGCGGAAATCCGCTACCGGTCGGCAACGGATTTTCCGCCCCGCTGCCCTGGCGTGAGAATGGGTGTACACGGTTTGCGGTCAGCGCGGTGGCGAAACTACGAAAGCGAAGGAGCGCGCGCGAGCCAGGTCCTTGACTTGGCTGCCCCCACCAGCGAAGCTACCTCCGATCGGCAGAGACCGTTCACAGTTGCTGCTCATATTGAAGAGCCACCAGCCACTGGGGGTGGCGGCTTATGGCGGAAAGGGGATCAAAGCAAGAGATGAAGAGGGCACTGATAGTCTGGGGCGGGTGGGACGGCCATGAGCCGAAGCAATGTGCGGAACTCTTTGCCCCCATCCTGGAGGAAGAGGGATTCGAGGTGACGGTATCCGACAGCCTGGACAGCTACACGGACGGCGAGCTGATGAAGGAGCAGGACCTGATCGTGCCCATCTGGACTATGGGTAAAATCGAGGGACCGCAGGTGAACGGGTTGCTGGAGGCGATAGCAGCCGGTGCCGGCGTGGCGGGCTTTCACGGTGGTATGGGAGATGCCTTCAGGGAAAACACCAACTATCAGTTCATGGTGGGAGGGCAGTGGGTGGCTCATCCCGACGGCATTATCGACTACGAGGTCAACATCGTCGACGTCGACGACCCCATCGTGCGCGGCCTTGAAGATTTCAGCATGCACTCCGAGCAGTATTACCTCCACGTGGACCCCGGAAACGAGGTTTTGGCCACCGCCACCTTCGAGGGCAGAAAGAGTTCGCCGTGGATCAACGGCACGGTCATGCCGGTGGTGTGGAAGCGGAGTTGGGGCAAGGGCAAGGTGTTCTATTCCTCTCTCGGCCATGTGGCGGCTGATTTCGAGGTGCCCGAGGCGAAGGAGATTCAGAGACGCGGTATGGTGTGGGCTAGCGCCTGAGTTGCCCGCGGGTTGCCGCGTTGGGGGGCTACTTAGTGGGTCGCGGGGCCACGGGAGTGGTGAGCGAGATCAAGACCGTCGTCGAGCAGTGCTCGTAGCGCCAGCGGCGGTCAGACTTCGTAGGCCTTCCACGTGCCGGTGCAGCCATGGCCCCGGCGCACGTGCAAGAGGCCCGCGGCGGGCTCGGCGATGTACCCGGCCACGGAATGCATTCCCTTCTCCCCGTGGCGGCAGATGGCTCCGGGGTCCCCGTAATGATCGGCGAGAATGGCCTTCATCACCTCCGCGGTGATCTCACCCCAGCGGCCTTCAACCAGGTGCCGCAGGCGTTGCAGCCGCGGGCGGGAATCGGCCGTGGCGTGAGTCTCGTGCGGGGCGAACTCAGGGGTGAGGTAGTGGTTGGTGTGCAGCCGGCTGTCGGGGTGTTGATCACGGTACACGGCGATCCCCTCGGGCCGGATCTCGACGTCGGCGACAGCGCCGCCGCCGTCGCAGAACACCATGTTCGCCGCCGAGCAGGTCCGGTGCTCGGCGAGGGTTTTCCGACAACAGGCCACGTCGGGTAGTTCGAGCAGGTAGCGCTTGAGCGGATAGTGAGGCAGTCCCAATCGCCACTCGCAGTCACCGAGACCGTTGGCGAAGTGGGCGACGCCGTGCTGATTCATCCCCATATACCCCAGCTGACCCGCAAAAGTGAAGGTGATCGCCCGTGGCCGGCCGTCGTCCGGCTTGAGGTGGAGGACGATGCCGACGTCGGCGAACTCTGGGGTCAGATCCTGATTCTGGCCCGCCAGGGGGCGACCTCCGTCCGTGGCTTCGCCGGTGAGGGCGAAGGCGGTACATCCTTCGGGCGCGGAGGCTCGAGCGGCCTCCCCGCGGCACTGGCACAGCAGCGCTTCCTCGAACGAGATGTCGGCGCCGGCGGCCAGTCCTTTCACCTCTTCGACGAACCGGGGACTCAGCGCTTCGATGTAAGGCAGAAAGGCGACGGCATTGGCGGCGAGAATGTCGCGACTCCTGGACGTCATCTTCTCTATCCACATCAAGTAACTGCGCACCAGGGAGGATGCCTGGGCACCGTGCTGGTACCCCATCTCGTAAGAGCTGCCCGAGACCTCGATGTAGGGAAAGAGGTTCATTCCATTCAGGCTCCGCAAGAGGTGATGCGGGTGTCGCGTGGGTCCGGGATGAGTCCCGCCTGCCGCCAAACTCTCCCATTAAGGGAGTTTGCGGTCCCCAGCGCAAGCCCCAGGAGCCGCTACCCACCTTTGACCCCCCAGAGTAGAGCGGCTATCTTCCGCCGCTTGCATCGAACTGATACGATCGCAATAGCGGATGTACGTCCGAAGCGGTTATTCTCCGACGAGGGGGGAAAGGCGTGGAGCTTCGAGTTGCAGCCTGCCAGATTCTGACCTATCCCGAACCCGACCGGAGCGCCGACAAAGTAACTGCCTGGATGGAGCAGGCGGCGCGGGACGACGTGGCCGTGGTCGCCTTTCCGGAGGCCTGCCTGTGCGGCTACCCCAGCGACCCCGACTACTGGAAGCAGGCAGACCCCACCGAGTTCGACAGCTGCGAGCAGCGGGTGATGGCCGCCGCCGCCGATCTGGATCTGGCCGTCATCCTCGGCACCGTTCACTGGGAGGAGGGGGGGGTCCTGTTCAACAGCCTCCTCGTCATCGATCGGGATGGCGCGGCAAAGGGGCGCTACGCCAAGACCCACCTGGCCGAGAATTGGCCCTCCCCAGGTCGCCGTCTGCCCCTGTACGAGGTAGCCGGCGTGCCCTCCAGTTTCATCATCTGCCACGATGTCCGCTACCCAGAACTGGTGAGACTTCCGGCCATTGCCGGGGCTCGGATCTGCTACTTCTGCAGCAACGAGAGCGGGCTGCTGCAGGAGCACAAGCTTTCGGCCTACAGGGCCATGCCCATCGCCCGGGCGACAGAAAATTCGATCTACCTGGTGATGGCCAACGCGCCGGCTAACCCGAAGGACGTGGGTGCCTCCTCGCAGTCGCATGGCAACAGCAAGATCGTCCATCCCGACGGCAACGTCATGGCGGAGGCGGGTCACTTCGAGGAGGGGCTGATCGCAGCAAACCTCGATGTGGATGCCGCGACGGGAGCCATGGCCCGGAGGTCGGTCGAGGACACGACGGTCCTGCAGCAATGGCTGAGGGACGGATCGGAGCTGGTGGACAGAAGCGGCGAGTGAGGGCCGGGCGGCGCAACGGGGGGCAGGTCGGGAGGGGGTCACCGCCGCGGATGCCGGTCTTCCGCCGGCGATGTCTGCTGGAAGCCGCCGCACTCGGTAACTGGTAGGGAGGGATACCGGGGGAAGTGATGATCTCGATCGGATAGCCCGCACAGATAGAACCTGCCGCCTCGCCTCGTCCGCACCAGACGTATGTGGCTGCAGCGGGCACACAGACCGGGATCGCTCGACGGCGAGGAGTCCTCGGGGGCGGTTTCAGCTGGATCCAAGGGATGCCGTTGATGTCAGCAGGGCAGGCGGGCGGGTTCAGATGTTCGAACCGACGTAATGCGCATACTCGGGTCCGAGCTGCTCAAAGAGGATGCGCCAGCGGCCGGGGTGAGAGTGGTGGTGGCAGTCCGGAAGAAAGCCGAGGCGGAGATAGAGCTTGATCGCTTGGGTGCGAAAGTCGTCGGTGAAGAGCACGATCGGTCGCGACCGCAGTTCGAGGGCGGCGGCCACGGTCGCGATACAGACATGCCGGGCCAGGCCGCGCCCTCGATGATCCGGACTGGTTGCGACCCAGCCGATCTCCCAGCACACCGACGAGCGTTCGTAGACCCCGGCGCCGGCGACAATCTCCAAATCGCAGAGAGCGAAATGCTGCGTATCCGCCACGAGAAAGGAAGAGATCTCCGCGCCCAGTCGCTCGTGAGTCCAGCTGCCGAGCTCTCCGCGCCCATTCAGGAGCGCCGCCCATCCTATCTCGTCCCCCTCCCGGAATCGCCTCAGACGGTACGGGGTCTCGAGCGCTTCGAGCGGCGGCGGCGCGTTCCGCGCAAACCGCATGCGCAACTGGGGTGGAGCCGCTGGCGTCTGACGCCACCACCTTTTCCGTAGAGAACTGAGTCGATTCTTCACTTCAGGAAGATGGAGTGTACGACATCGTTTCGATTGAATAGTCAAAAGGATATCTGCAGTGGTGGCCTCGTGTCAACGTGGAGGTAGTGCAGGGGAGCGGAAGTCGGTTACCGGTCGGCCGCCGATCCATCCCGGCTAAGCAACGGATTTCCACCCGCCGTGCACTAGTTGGCGACCGCTGTCGGGACCTGGCGGCAGGCAAAGGGAGGTGGTGGGGCATACGGCCACACTGTGTTTGACTATCTGGCCATCTGTCTACTGTGATCTGGTCAAATCATTACCGACCAGTTTCGGGCTGCGTGTCGTGGGCAGGCGGCGATCCGACCGCCGGCCAGGCCACCCCCGGCGGCTCCCCCTCTCCGACCTCCTTGACTTGGCGCGGGATCGTGTTATTGTGGCACCCGAGGACCCGTAGTGCGGTCGGGCAGGCTTGTGCTCAACTCGACTGAATAGACCCTGCCGGGCCTCCTGTAGAGAGGGTAGAGATCGATGGAGAACGCCATAGAGTTGGAGGGCGTGGAAAAGCGCTTCGGCGCCAAGGTGGCGGTGGACGGGCTGTCTCTGGAGGTTCCCCGCGGGTGCATTTATGGCTTCCTCGGCCCGAACGGGGCAGGGAAGACCACCACCCTGCGCATGATCATCGGCATCTTCCACCCCGACGCAGGCCGAGTCTCCGTCCTGGGGCAGAGCGATCCGGCATCCGTGAAAGAGCGGATCGGCTACCTGCCCGAGGAGCGGGGGTTGTACGAGAAAATGCGGGTGCGGGATCTGATGACCTATTTCGGGCAACTGAAGGGGATGGAAGCCGGATTGGCCCGGAAGAGGGCGTCGGAGCTGTTGCAGCGCTACGGCCTGGGGGAGTCGGCGGACAAGAAGTGCCAGGCCCTCTCCAAGGGGATGGCCCAAAAGGCGCAGATTCTGGCCACGCTGATTCACGAGCCCGAGCTCATCATTCTGGACGAGCCCTTCTCCGGTCTGGATCCGCTCAACCGCGATCTTATGCGCGACTTGATCCTGCAGCTGAAACGGGAAGGCAGGAGTGTCATCTTCTCCACGCATATCATGGAGCAGGCGGAGCAGATCTGCGACCGCGTGTTGCTCATTGACGATGGCAGAAAGATTCTGGACGGGGAGCTGTCAGCGGTCCGGTCGAGTGCCGGCGAGGAGATCCGCCTGGACTACGACGGAGACGGCGACTTCCTGCACGACCTGCCGGGCGTGGCCCGGGTAAACGACTCCGGCAAACAGGCGGA
>PBRM01000117.1 GCA_002725915.1 Gemmatimonadota bacterium | reverse complement strand
CTGGCGGACCTCATCGGACCGGATGTCAAGTGCATGCAGTCCATGCTGTTCGTCAAGCCGCCCGGTTTCCAGGGACAGGCCTGGCACCAGGACGAGATCTTCATTCCCACTCGGGACCACAGCCTGATCGGGGGGTGGATCGCTCTCGACGACGCCACTGTGGAGAACGGCTGTCTCTGGGTGCTGCCCGGATCGCACCGGGGGTGCCTGTGGGAGACGCGGTCCCACGAGAACACCGACGAGTTCGACTTTGCGCCCGAGTCGTACGGGTTTGACGACTCCGAGGAGATCCCGGTGGAGGTGAAGACCGGAGATGTCGTCTTCTTCGACGGCTATCTCCTGCACCGCTCACGGAAGAACCGAAGCCAGGCGTGCAGAAGGGTTCTGGTCAATCACTACATGAACGCCTGGTCGCGGCTGCCGTGGCAGCTGCGCGAGGGGGAGACCGCGGCGCGGGGGGACTACCGGGACATCGTTATGGTGCACGGCGAGGATCCGTACGCGTGGAAGGGTACGGAGGACCGCGCCGGTGTCGGTGCGCGGGTGTGCAAGGCAGTGGAGGAACTGGCGCAGACTCTATGACCGGGTTCAGCATCTGCTCGACAAGCTCTCCATCCACGATGGGCCGCCGCCAGTTTCTCGGCGTCGGCTTGGGTCTGGCCGCTTTACCTGTGTTGGGCTGCGGGCGCAGTTTGCTCTCTCCGGCGCTCCGGGAGGCAGCCGGCGGGGAGACGGCACCCCGGGCCCGGTTGCGGGATCTGGGGATCCGCATCGGCTCGCTGACACCGGGACCGCACAACGCCATCACGGATGTGCCGGGCGTCGTGGTCGGACACACAACCCTCATTCGCGGGGACGGGCCTCTGAAGGTCGGCGTTGGTCCGGTGCGCACGGGGGTGACCGCAGTGCTCGCCCATCAGGGCGACCTGACGCGAGAGCCGGTCTTCGCAGCCGACCTCACCTTGAACGGCAATGGCGAGTTCACCGGCTTGGGGCCGTTGCGGCGAACGGGCAGACTGGGGGCCCCCATTCTGTTGACGGATACGGAGAGCATCGGCCCGGTCTACGACGGCGCTATGGGGTATCTCCTCGAGCTGAATCCCAACCTGTTCTCAGGGCCTTTCCGGCCTGAACCCGTAGTGGGAGAGACGAGTGCTGGGTTTCTCCACGACGCAGGAGGTCGGCACGTGCTCCCCGAGCACGCCGTCGACGCCATCCGCAACGCCCGCCCCGGACCGGTGGCCGAGGGAAATGTCGGGGGCGGCACCGGTATGCGTGCCTACAGATTCAAAGCCGGGATCGGCACGGCCTCCCGCGCGGCCGATGTCAGCGGTGTCATGTACACGACCGGGGTTCTGGTGCAGGCCAACCACGGCGGCCGCTCGCACTTCACGGTACAGGGAGTGCCGGTGGGCACGGAGATTCCCGATCTGCTCATAGAGAAGGGAGGAGGAGGCAATGGCAAGTCCCTGCTTGCCGTTATCGCCACCGATGCTCCCCTGCTGCCGGTTCAGCTCCAGGCCCTGTGCAAACGGGCGACCATGGGCATGGCGCGCACGGGTTCGATTTCCACCCGCAGCAGTGGCGACCTGATGGTCGCGTTCTCGACTGCGCACCGTCTCCCGCCAACCACCAGCCGACACGATATCGACGCCGTCCAGTCGGGATTCGATGCGATTTACCAGAGCGTCGTCGAGGCCACAGAGGAGGCGATTCTCAACGCGCTCACGGCGGCATCCACCATGGTGGGGCGGGACGGCAATAGGATTCACGCACTGCCGCTGGATCGGTTCGTAACCGTCATGCGGCGATACGGCCGTCTCAAGTAACTGGAGCGAAGAGACGGGAAGAATGCGACTGCGTGATCTGGACATCACCTTGGGCAGCCTGAGCCCCGGGTCGGCCAATGCGATTTCGGATGTACCCGGTGTCCGGGTAGGGCATGTCGATGTCGTCGAGGGAGGGCTGTCCACCGGCATCACCCTGGTGGTGCCGTACGGGGACGGCGCGCGCCGGCGCGTGTTTGCAGGTCGGTGGTCGGTCGACGGCGGGGACGGGATGACGGGGCTGGGGGTGACCGAGGATTTCGGCGTGATCGCCACGCCGGTAATGTTGGCCCCTGTAGCCGCGGTCGGTCGGGTATACGACGGTCTGATCGCTCACGGGCAGGGGATGGACCCGGAACTGTGGCCGCCGGTGGTGGTGGGAGTGGACGACAGCGGCGCAAATCCGCCGGAGCTGGTTCACCGCCTGGTGCGGGAGGAGCATCTCTACATCGCCCTCACCGCCGCCGGGGGAGCAACGGGGACAGGAGAGGGGAGCACCGGCATTGGTCTCGGTCTTTCCGGCTTCGGGGTCAGAGGCGGAGTGGGCACGGCCTCCCGCCGCGCCGAAAGCAATCTCCCCGCCCACGACTCCGCCTACACGGTGGGGGCTCTGGTGGCGGTCAACGGCGGCGAGCCGGGGAATCTCAGCGTCGACGGCTTCCCCGTGGGGGCATCGCTGGATGTAGAACCGCTCCGCGCAGATCTTCCCCGGAGTCTGGCTGCGGTGGTGGTGACCGACGCCCCCCTCATTCCACGGCAGCTCGACCACCTCGCCAGTCGGGCCGCGGTGGGTCTGGCCCGGGTAGGGCTCTTCGATGCCAGCACGCGCGACGGCATCGTCCTGGCGCTGTCGACGACCGGCCTCAACGATACAGCGCTGCCGGAATCGCCGGCGACTCGACCGGTGTCGCTGGTCGGGGAGGGCGGGCTTCCGCCTCTGTACGCCGCGGCCGCCCAGGCGTGTGAGGAGGCGGTACTCAACGGTCTGCTGCAGGCAGTTCCGCTGCCGGACAGAGGCGCAGTCGCTTTCGGCAGCGCCGCGCCGCGGCAATCGGGTCATCTGAGCAGGACCTTGCCCATCGGCGGGTGGCCGCAGGAAGTGCGCCGATTCCAGAGCGCTCGGCGGCGCCGAGGGGGGTGACGGTGGCGGTGGACCTGCTGGGCAGCGACTCCCAGATTCGCAGGTTTCGATCCAGATTGCTCAACTGGTACGCCCGCAACAAACGCGATCTGCCGTGGCGCGACGCGGAAAATCCCTATCACGTGTGGATCTCGGAGATCATGCTGCAGCAGACCCGGGTGGACCAGATGCAGCCGTTCTTCGAGCGTTTTACCGCCGCCTTCCCGACGGTGGGAGCCCTGGCCGCCGCGAGCCAGGAGGAAGTCCTGAAAGCCTGGGAGGGACTCGGATACTACGCCAGGGCGCGGAATCTCCACCGGGCGGCACAGCGTGTGGTTGAAGCTGGAGGGAACATACCGGATCGATACGAGGAGCTCGTGGGGCTGCCGGGCATAGGGCCGTACACCGCGGCTGCGGTCAGCAGCATCGCTTTCGACCGAGACCACCCGGTTCTGGACGGCAATGTCACCCGCGTCCTGTGTAGGCTTCTCAGGCTGGAAGGGGACCCGCGAAAGGCAGCGGTCAAGACGGAGCTGATCGCCGCCGGGGAGCGCCTTCTGGCCAGAGGCCGGGCCGGCGATTTCAACCAGGCGATGATGGAGCTAGGGGCGCGGATATGCAAACCCACCTCTCCGGCGTGTGGCCAGTGCGCGGTGGTTGAGATGTGTCGGGCACATGCGGAGCTCGACGACCCGGCACGACTGCCAACAAAGGTTAGGAAGCCGACCAGGCCTCACTACGAAGTCACGGCGGGCGTAATCTGGAAAGGTTCGCAGCTCCTGGTCGCTCAGCGGTCGAGCGACGGCATGCTGGGAGGACTGTGGGAATTTCCCGGCGGCAAGCGGGAGCCGGGAGAGTCGCTGCAGGAGTGTCTGCGACGGGAGATTCGGGAGGAGCTGACGATCGACATCGAGGTAGGTGGCCTGCTGGCGAAAGTCGACCACGGCTATTCCCACTTCAGCATCACCCTCAACCTGTTCGAAGCCATGTACCGAGGTGGGGAGCCGGAAGCAGTCGAGTGCGATGACTGGAGGTGGATCGATCCGACGGAGCTCGATGATCTGCCCATGCCCCGCGCCGACCGCCGTGCTTTGGAGGAGCTGTCGGAGGAGGAGGGTCAGCGGGTGCCGGTGCTGATGCCGCCCGTGGCCGCAAAGGAAAGGAACAGGAAGTGAGCGAGGGAATTCGAACTATCGTCGCCGAGGTGAAGAGCCGCGGTCCAGGGCTTTACCTGCGGGGTCTGGCCATGGGGGCCGCGGACGTGGTCCCGGGCGTGTCAGGGGGGACTGTCGCCTTCATCACCGGCATTTTCGACGAACTAGTCGGCACGCTGGCCGGGGTCAACGCAAGCCTGCTCTCCCGCCTGCTGCGGGGCCGCCTGGTCGAGGTGGCGGCGGGAATCAACGCCGGTTTCCTGGTGCCGTTACTGGCCGGCGTGGCAACCGCGATCTTCACCCTCGCGGGCATGATCCGCTATCTGCTGGAATACCACCCTCAGCCGATATGGGGATTGCTCACAGGCCTGATGGTGGCGAGCGTATTCGTGGTCGCCCGCCGGGTCGATGGGTGGGGACTGTCCGCTTTCGTCGCGGTGGGTCTGGGTCTGGCGGCGGGATACGGGATCGCCGTCGCCGTCCCGGCCCAGACGGGTCCCGAGCTCTACAAATTCGCCCTGTCCGGCGCCGTCGCCAGTGTCGCCATGATCCTGCCCGGGATCAGCGGCTCGCTTCTACTGCTGCTCATGGGGAAGTATCAGCAGGTACTGGAGGCCGTACACGAGCTCGACCTGGTGTTGCTGGTCGTTTTCGGGCTGGGGTTCGCAGCTGGAATTTTGACGTTTTCGAGATTGCTGAAACGACTGTTGGCGAGCTACCACACCGTGACCATGGCGCTGCTGGTGGGGCTCATGGCGGGATCGATCCGCAAGGTGTGGCCCTTCCGTCGGGCGGTTCCAGTGGAGGAGGCGGGGGACCTGCAGAAATTCGATCTTGCCCTGCCAGCGGCGCTGTCGACCGAGGTGGTGGTCAGCCTGCTGCTGATGGTAGTGGGGGTGATCGCGGTGATACTACTCGAGAACAGAACACGGCAGCGGCCACGATTCTGACACGATCTCGCAGAACTGACAGACTTCGTGATCGTGAGGACAGCTGACTACCCATCAGGCAGGAATGTCTTCACCGTCTCGAACGCTCTATCCGCCTCCTCATCTGACAACGGCATCTTGGGCGGAGCGACCCACTTCTCCATCAGCCCAAGCCGACTCAACACGGCCTTGCCTGCAGCGGGTGCAAACGTGTGCAACCCGCGAACAGCAGTTGCGAAAGCATTCGCATCGTGCTGGGCGGCGAAAGCGGCTTTGTAGTCTCCCGCGTGCCAGGCCTGGTAGATGCGCGCGGCAAAGTGCGGGCCGACGCAGGGTACCAGACCGGTGGTTGCACAGACCCCCGCATCAAGCAGGTGGAGAAAGAAGGGCTCTCCACCGACCACAACCCGAAAGTCGGAGTCGGGTCCGAGGGCGGCGAGGTAGGCAAGCGTGTTGGCCGGAATGCCGGAGCTGTCCTTGGTCCCCTGAACCCCGACGTCCCGCAGCCTGGGGATAGTTGCAGGCTCAACAGCGACACCCGTCATCGAAGGGATGTTGTAGAGCATGACAGGAATGGGTGAGACATCGACCAGATCGGCAAAGAAGGAAACTGTCTCATCCTGGGTCATCGGGAAGTAGAAGGGCGGGTTGACCAGGATACCGTCGGCGCCCAAATCAGCGGCGGCTCTGGCTTGCTCCTGGGTGCGTCGGACGTTTGGTTGGCCGCAACCGACGATCACTGGCGCCTCAGCATCGACCTCTTCGACGACCGCTTGAATCGCGGCTTCGCGCTGATCGTCATCGATACCTGCGAATTCGCCGGTGGTTCCGAGAACGACAACTCCTTTAGAGCCGTTGTCGATTACGCGGCGGGCGACCTTGGCCATACTCGCGCGATCGACGGTTAGGTCTTTGGTCAAGGCGGTTAGCAGGGCGGGAATGCTGCCTTGCAGTTTTTTCTGGAAAGGCGTCATCGATGATTCGTCTCCCAAGTGAATGTCAGGGCCGGGTCGTGGGTAAGGACCCGATGCCGGCGCAGGCGATCTGGTGGGACCTGGAGGCCTCCTCCGTGGGTGCGCAGGCTCGACGTCTGCGCCGTCCATCCGAGGAGATCCTCGAGTGCGGCTACACGGCCATCAAGACGAACCTGATGGCCCCGAAGATCTCGAGGAGGGCGAAGCGCTGGCGTTGGCCAGGCTCCGTTCAGCTCAACTGTCCGAGCACTTCTTCGACCATAGCGACATTCTCCTCAACCATGCCGTCCCTGTCGCCGCGATGCATGCCGACATTGACGACATCGTGCGGCTTGATATGATCGAAGGCGTATTCGAAAGCCATTATCGGGTCGATCCGGCCGGCCGCCATGATCTTGTAGGCGATGCAGGGGGCTTTGATGGCCCTGATGCACTCGGTAGCCGCTTGAATGTCGCGCAGCTTGAACTTCAGGCCGCGGCCATCGTGGAGGCTGCCACAGTTGAAGAAGGGCACCGCGTGGAAGTCGGCGACTCCCAGGCCTGCCACCCAAAGGTGGGCTTCGGGGGCGTGCGCGGCCACACCGATGGGGATACCATGTTTACGGGCGTGGTCGAACCAGGCGCGCAGGGTGTCCTCATCCCTTTCCGCATACAGGTTGTCGATTCTCGCGCCGTGGAAGTAGAGCGCTCTGCAGCCGATGTCGACAGCTCGGTCGACGGCCTCGAGCATGGTGGCGGACGAGGAATTGTTGACCTGGGCGATCCACTGCAGTTGCCCGATTCCGGACAGGTATTCGTCGAGCGCCGCCATGACGTTCGGCGAGGTGTTGTTGGTGATCATGGTGTTGATCCCGGCGGCCTCTGCCCGCTGCCAGGTCTCGATAATGCGCTCGGGGGTGTGGAAGGCGACCATCTCCTGGTTGCGGGCCTGGGACTGGTGGCTGAAGCCCCCGAAGGGGTTGGCGCCGAGGATGAGACGAGCCACCTGCAGGCCGCAGAAATCGACCGTCTGGATCGTGGTGAGAGTGTCAGTGCTCACGCGCTCCTCCATCGAAAGGTTTGATCACTCCGTCGGGTTCTTGCACGGCAGTGCGGTAGGTGGCGTCCCGACCTGGGCCGCTCTACAACATAATCCCTGTGCTCATCGTCGAAACAGCCGTAGCGTCCCCTACCTCCTGGTCAGGGCCGTTTACGTGGTGAAAATCGGGTACTGGAGTGGAGTTGACAATCCCCGCCGCCGGATGTAACCTGCTGAAAGTGCCCCAGGGAGTGTTCAGCAGTTGCCCGCCCGATCCGAGTCTCGATACCTCAAATTCCAGACCAAACCGCCGCGCCCGGGCGCGGCCAGGACAACACGCGAGGGAGAAGAGCGCGCTGATGAAAATTACCGAAGTAAAGACGTACGACCTGAACTATCCGCTGGCAGAGCCGTTCGCCAATTCTCGCGTGTGGTGCAAGGCTCGCACCGCGGGAGTCGTCGAGATCATCACCGATGCCGGCGTCACGGGATGGGGGGAGGGACTGACCACGCCGAACCGGCAGGAAATCGACGCCCACATAATCGGGCGCGATCCGCTCGATGCGGCGGTGATCTGGAACGACCTGTACGCGCAGGGATGGGGAGATATCGCCGCCATCAGCGCCGTCGACATCGCGCTATGGGATATCGCCGGGAAGGTGCGGGATATGCCCGTCTACCGCCTGCTGGGCGGCGCCTTTCGCCACCGCATTCCCGCCTATGCGAGCGGGCTCTTCATGAGGAATCGGCCCGACAATACAGGCGCGCTCGCCGATGAGGCCAGAGCCTACGCCGACGCGGGATTTCCCGCCGTCAAGATGAAGATCGGCCACGGCGAGGATTACGACGTGGAAAGCGTGGCGGCGGTGCGCGAGGCCATCGGCGACGACCTGCTCTTCGCCGTCGACGCCAACTGCGGCTACGACGTGGGCACGGCGATAGATGTCGGTCGCAAGATCGCCGACAGCGATATCTACTGGTATGAAGAGCCCATCGAGATCGAAAATGTGAGCGGCTACGCGGAGATCCGGCGTGCCCTCGGCATGCGCATCGCCGGCGGTGAGATGCTACGTGGTCACCGGGCCTTTCGCAATCTGATCCAGGGACGCGGTATCGACATCGTCCAACCCGACATCTCGGTTGCGGGCGGGTTCACCGAGTGCCGCAAGGTACAGGCCATGGCCAGCGCCAACGGGGTGCGCGTGTTGCCCCATATGTGGGGCACGAGCATCCGCCTGGCGGCCACCCTGCACTGGCAGGCGACCATTCCCGACGATCCGGAGTCCCTGCACCCGCAGCCATCTCTCTTCGAGTTCGACATGACGGAGAACGCTTTGCGCACGGAGTTGGCGTTAGAGCCCCTGCGCGCTGTAGACGGGGAGGTCGAGGTGCCACAGGGTCCCGGGTTGGGGATCGAGATCGACAGAGATCTGCTCGAGAGGTACTCTTCATGACCAGATTCTGGATGGTGGTGGGGGCGATACCGTCGGAGTAGGGAGTGGAAGAGCGATATGCACGCAGTAGCCCTCGATCTATTGATCCTGCTGGCCGGCATCTGGCTGGTGGCGGTCACCTTGCGCCCGCTCGGCCTGCCGACGGTGATGGGGGAGCTCATCGTCGGGGTGCTGGTGGGGCCGGCGGTGTTCGGCTGGATCACACCGACCGAGGCGATCGAGCTGCTGGCCGAGATCGGCATCTTCTTCCTCATGTTTCACGCCGGGATCGAGACCCAGCCGCACGAGTTCTTCGATGCGCTGAAGCGCTCGATGGGGGTGGCGGTCGTGGGCGCCATAGTGCCCTTCGGGTTGAGCTTCGCGGTCGCGTCCTGGTTCGGTCTGGGCTACGTCGGGGCCACTTTCGTGGGGTTGACGATGACCGCCACCGCGGTGGTGATCACGCTCAAAAGCCTCAAGGATCTGGGGTTGGCCAACACCCGGGTAGCGCGGGTGATTCTCGCCAGCTGCGTCATCGACGACCTGCTGACGCTCGTGTTCTTCGGCCTCGTCATCGGGGTGCTGTCGGGCGGCACCTTCGCGCCGCTCAGCATCGCCATCACCCTCGTCAAAGTGGTGGGTTTCTTCGCCGCCTCGGTTCTGCTCGGGTCGTTCGTCTACCCTTGGCTCACCCTCCCCTTCCGCTCAGCGGGTGGCAAGGGCTTCACCTTTGTGCTGCTGACGGCCGTCGGCGCTGGCCTGTTCGCCGAGGCCATCGGCTTGCACATGATCCTGGGGGCCTACGTGGCCGGGTTGTTCTTCGAGGAGAGGGTCGCGCACCCAAATCTGGTGAAGGTGGTGCACGACCGGGCGTACGGCATCGCCTATTCCTTCCTCGGGCCGATCTTCTTCATCTCCCTGGGGTTTTCCATCACCTTCGACATCAGCGCCATCGAGGTCGGGTTCATAGCGCTGCTGACGACGGCAGTGATCGTCGGCCAGATTCTGAGTGCAGGCGGCATGGCGCTGCGCATGGGGCTGCCCAAACGCGAGGCCCTGACGGTCGGTGTCGGCATGTGCGGGCGCGCCGAGGTGGCCTTCATCCTCGCCTCGTTGGCGCTGGCTCAGGGAGCCATCGACCAGTCTGTTTTCACCATACTGATTTTCACGGCGTTCCTGCTGAACCTGTTTACGCCGCTGGCGCTCAAGGGCTGTGCGGTGTTGCTAGAGGGAAGGGCCGCCCGCCAGGCAGACGCCACCCGCGGCGTGCTGCAAATGGACAAGTTCAACACGCAGCTCGTCGATGAGCGCCTCGAGGGACGGCTGGCGCACGCTCTCCCCAACGTGGAGGGTGCGGTGGTCATCTACGGCTACGGCCCGCAGGTCTACTCCCTGATGAGCGAGCTCGACAGCCGGGGACTGCCAGCGGTGGTGATCGAGGAGAATGAGGCGGTGGCGCGCCGTCTGCACGAGCGCCAGGTGCGGGTCGTCCACGCGACGCTCGCGGACGAGGGGCTGGACCTGCGACCGCTGGCACGGGCACGCGCCCTGGTGGCGAACGGCGAGGACGAGTACAATGCCCTGCTGGCGCTGGGTGCGCGCGAGCAGGGATTCTCCGGCCACATCGTCGCCATGATCAAGAACCCCAGTCGACGGGCTCCGATGATGCTCGCGGGAGCGACCGCGGCGTTCACCCCCAACCACGTCCTCGCTGCCGCAATCGCCGTTCGCGCGAGCTCCAGAATCGCCCCTCGCGTGGCCGGCGTTCAGCCCCTTGGGCTCCTCCTGGAGGTAGCTGAGCTTCGCGTCCACGATGCCACCCCCCTCGCCAACAGCACACTCGCTGAGGCCGATATCCGCGCCCAGACCGGAGCCAACATCGTTGGACAGTGGTCGGACGACGCGCTGCATTCGCCCCCGGCCGCAAATCAGCAGCTCCGGCCGGGCACGATCCTCGTGGCTGCCGGCAGCCCGGAGAGCATCCGGCGTCTGAGCGAGATGGCCCGACCGATCACCAACGAGGGACCGCTCATCGTAATCGGCCTGGGAGACGTCGGGCGGGAGCTCGTCGAGCTCCTGGAAAACGCCGGCGAGGATGTGTGTGTTATCGACGCGGTCGATCGCCCCGGTGTGCATGTGGTCGGTGACGTACTCGATCCCGGCGTGCTCGAGCGCGCTTCCATCACGGCAGCGCGCGCCGTCATCTTCGCCCTCAACAGCGACAGCACCACCCTCTTCGCCACTACAGTAGTCCGCGACCACGCGCCGGACGTCCCCATTATCGCCAGTGTTTCCCTGGTCGAAAACGTGGGGCGCATCCAACAGGCCGGCGCAGACTTTGCGCTTTCTGTCAGCCAGGTGGCGGGGCAGATACTCGCTCATCACGTCCTGAACGAGACGGTTTCACACCAACCCCGGATCAAGCTGGTGAAGCTCCAGGCCAGCTCGCTTGCAGGCAGCAGCCCGCTGGATGCGCGTATCCGGGAGCGCACCGGCTGTTCGGTGGTGGCGGTCGAGCGAGATGGACAGGTCATCATGGACATTCCCATGGACTTTGTTCTCTCGGTCGACGACCCGGTTTATATCTGCGGCACCGCCGCCGCCTTCAACCGCTACTACGAGGAATTCCCACCGCCTGAGGGATGACCAGCTTGCAGACTCCGTGTGCGGCAGTGCTGTGGTTTCGCCGTCGCCGCACAGATGGACCCGCCGCCCCGTGTCT
>PBRM01000116.1 GCA_002725915.1 Gemmatimonadota bacterium | reverse complement strand
TCGCGGATGAGGATGAGATCGATGCGATCCCCCAGATCCAAGGCGGACTCTCTCAGATCTTCCGCGTGGCAGCAAGTGGGTCCAGCATCGAGGGGATTGGCAAGCTGCCAGACATCCTCGAAGCCGGCGTCGCTCAGGACTCGGTACGCGGCTGTGCGGTCACCGGGCTCGAAATTGAAGTCTCCGACGAGGACGACGGGGAGCGGACAGTCGGCCAGATTTCGCACGAGCTCGCTGGCCTGGGCGATCTGGATCTCGGGGAAGTCGTCGGTCTCGAGGTGGGTGCTGACGAATCTGAGAGCCTGGCCACCAACGTCCGCATCGATAGACGTCCAGGTTCGCACGATGGAGACTGGCGGACCCGACGGGCCGCCCAGACGGATGTTCGCCTTGATGTCGAAGCTCGTGGCCCGGGGATTGGTGATGGCGATATCGGAGCGGGCGAGAACGACATCGCTGTCTCTGGCGCGGATTTCGTGTCCGGTGGCGCTGGGGAGACGGAAGTCGCTGGCGGCGGACGCGGCAACGACAGAGTACGCCTGCTGGCGCCGCTCGAGATCTCGAAGGAGGGCGGACAGAAGATCCAGCGGCATCTCCGGAGTATCCGGATCCTTTGACTGCGGGGCGGGGGCCGGCGCCGCGCTGTGGAGCATCCAGGCCTCCTGCAGGCCCACCAAGTGGGGCTGTATCCGATCAATTTCCGCAGCCAGAGCCAGCGCCCTCTCGTCGGGCCTGGTGGCGCAGGCCATCGACCACGCCGCCGCCATCCGGTGCGGAATATCAGCGAGGGAAGTCGCCGCCAGAATCGGCTCGATGGAGGCACCCAAGTACAGGTTCCTCGTCATCACCTTTATCATCGCCACGCCGCATCTCCCCGGTTGCAATTGGACCCTCCCTCGAGCCGCCGTCTCGACAGTCCCAATCACCCCGGAGTCCTGTGAAGGGCCAGGACCTCGGTGCGGCTCCAGGTCGGGGCATCTGCGCGTAAACATACGCAAACTCGCGCAAACGAGTTTCTGGCGGATCTTCGCCTCGAACCGGGTATATCTACCTACAAGATGCTCTGGTCAAATGTCTAAATTTATGATAAACTGTTGAATATAATACACTTAAGTATACTTGTCAGATTTATTGTTCGGCGCTGGCGAAAGTTGCCGCGCTGGTTGCATAGAGCAGGGGCAGAACGCGTAATAAACAGACCATCTCAGCAGCATCAACCAGGAGGCCCACCATGAAACGCGCCCAGATTGAACGGCCTCAACCACGTTCGCTGACGACGCACGGCATGATGCGGAGACTGGCCAGGCGGTAGTCTGAAGGATGGACCTACCGGCCCGTAGGCGTCGATATTGTACGGCTGATGCGGCAGGGCCCGATCGTCAGATCGCAGAGGGCGCTGTTGACGGCTCTGTAACCAGCAATCTCATCGAGGGTCCTGTGGCGGACATTGGGAGGCCAGCTCTATGAACCGGAAGCGAATTGCAGCGTGGGTGCTGTACGACTTTGCCAACTCCGTGTACCCCGTGGTAATCCTGGGGCCGGTCTTCAGCGTATTCTACATCGAGGATGTCGTCGGCAACAGCGAGGGACTGGGAGACCAGTGGTGGGGCTACGCCATGTCGGCATCAGTACTCTTCGTCGCCTTTTCCTCCCCCCTTCTAGGTTCCATCGCGGATCTGGCGGGAGTGCGGAAGAGAATGCTCCTGCTGTATACGCACGTGTGCGTCGTCTCGGTGGCCCTCTTCGTCACCATCGAGCCGGGGATGATACTGTGGGGGTTTGCTCTTGCAGTCGTGGCCAACATCGGCTTCGAGGGGGCGCTGGTCTACTACAATGCCTATCTGCCGGAGATCGCCCCGCGCGAGAGTCGGGGATTCGTCTCCGGTCTGGGCTTTGGGATCGGTTACGCCGGATCCATTGCCGGGTTGCTGATCGCGTACCTGACAGCAGAGCAGTACCATCTGACCTGGCTCTCGGTCGCCGCATTCTTTGCGCTGTTTTCGATTCCAACCTTTCTATTCCTGCCCAGGGACCGCAGCGCGGATCGAACCGTCCTTCAGGCCGCAGTTGATGGGATCACCGGGTTCAGGAGAATCGTCGGCGAGGTTCTGCGCGAACGCGAGCTGCGCCGGTTTCTGCTGGCCTTCTTCTTCTACATCGACGGGGTGCTCACGGTCATCGTCTTCGCCAGTTCCTTCGCGGCCAAGACGCTGTCATTCGAGTCGGGCGAGCTGATCCTGCTGTTCCTGGTGGTCCAGGTGGCGGCGTTGCTGGCCGCCCTCGCCCTGGCAAAGGCCACCGACCGGCTGGGACCGCGCCGGGTCATCACCATGACCCTGGTGCTGTGGATCGCCATCGTCGTCTCGGCGTATTTCGTCGAGTCAAAGACCGTATTCTTCGCGATTGGGGCGCTGGCGGGTATAGGCTTGGGAACCATCCAGTCGGCCAGCCGAGCGCTCATGTCCGTGCTGATACCTGATGGCAAGGAGGCGGAGATGTTTGGCTTCTACGCGTTTTGCGGCAAGTCGTCGTCATGGATTGGCCCCCTGGTCTTTGGAAAACTCTCCTTTGCACTGGGAGGGAATCAGCGAGTCGCCATCCTGGTCATAGCGGCATTCTTCATCGTCGGACTCCTGCTTCTGCAACGCGTGAAGGCGGGTGGAGGAGCTGCGGTCGCATCCCGCGACTGATCGAGGAGCCCCCCACCAGCAGATCCGCGAGAGCGCATGCCGTGCCGTTGCCCATGGCGGGTTCGAGAGGATGGCGAGGCCAACTTCGTCCCAGCCCGCGCTGCTCGCGTTGAACTCGCCAACTACAGCCAGCTCATCTACTTCAACAGGTGTTCCTCCATGAAAAGAACCACGGTATTCTGGTAGTAGTCGCGGTTCTGCTTCTTGCGGAAGCCGTGCCCCTCGTCCTTGAAGAGAAGGTACCACACCTGACCGTCATTGCTCCTGATCGTCTCCACCATCTGCTCGGACTCTCCGACTGGCACACGTGGATCGTTGAAGCCCTGGGCTATGAATAGGGGCTTGGTGATCTTGTGGGCGTTGGTGGTGGGAGAGATCCGCAGGAGGAAATCGCGCATCGCGGGATCCCGCTCGTCCCCGTACTCGACCCGTCTCAGGTCGCGACGGTAATCCTTCGTGTTCTCCAGGAAGGAGACGAAGTTGCTGATGCCGACGACGTCTATGGCGCACTTCAGACGCTGGTTGTAGTGCGTCATCGCGGCGAGAACCATGTAGCCGCCGTAGGAACCTCCCAACACTCCGACGCGTTCGGAATCGAGCTCGGGCTGCGCCTCGATCCAGTCCAGCAGTCGGCCGATGTCCCTGACCGTATCCTCCCGCAGGTAGCCGTTGTCGAGCTTGAGATAGCCCTTGCCGTACCCCGCGGAGCCGCGGACGTTGGGCGCCAGGATGGCCAGGCCCAGCTCGCCGACGTAATACTGGTTGGAGGAGGAGAAATAGGGCCGAAACTGGCTTTCGGGGCCGCCGTGGATGCGGATGAGCACGGGATGAGGGCCGTCACCTTCTGGCTTGTAGTAAAAGGCGGGGACCTGTCTCGGCTGACCGTCAAGGGAGTCGAAGGTGTCGTAGTGGATCAGCTCCGGCACCGCGAAGGAGTCGGTGTCGAGGCCGCCTACCTCGCTGTAGGTCCAGCGCTCCAGCGCGTAGTCGGCCACGTCGAGGACGTAGATGTCCCCCGGTGTCCGGGCGGTGTTGACGACGAAGGCCAACCTGGCGTTGCCCGGATGGAATTCGAGCCCGTAGATCTGGCCAACGGGTACGCCGGGGACGGACCGCGCCTCGCCCGTGGCGGTGTCGAGGAGATAAAGCCGGCCGATGCCGTCTTCGTTGGTGGTGAAGGCCAGCCGGTCCCCCAGGGGGGAGATCTCCAAATCCACGACGTCCCAGGGAATGTCCGCGGTCAGATCGGTGAGGGTTCCGCTGGAAAGATCGAAATACTTAAGACGGCGGAATTCGTCCCCCTGGTCTGATGACAGGTAGATTCCCTCGCCGTCCCTCGCCCAGGCAGCGTCTCCATAGGATACCTTGCCAGCATCCGGGTTGATCTGTTCGCTCTCTCCATTTTCCAGGTCGAGGAGGTGGAGGTAGGACTCGTTGACGGAGACGTACTGTTCGACCAGCAGGCGACGGCCGTCGGGCGCCCAGTCGAGGGGAACCCAGGTGCCTTTCCGCTGAAGAATGGTCTCCGCCTTCCCCGGGGTGCCGCTGTGGCTGAGAACTAGATCCCAGTCCCGGCCATTGCGACGGGTGCTGTAGTAGACGAACCGGTCACCCGCGTCGGACCAGAGCGCGTAGCCGTTGCGAGAGGCACCGTCGGTCACCATCTCATACTCGCCGCTGTCCATATCAAAGAGGTAGATCTGATAGGACTCGCCGCCGCCGACATCTTTCGAGAACAGGAATTCCCGCCGCCGCAGGTCGGGACAGACGGCCGCACCTCTGACCGGCTCGGCGAAGAAGGTGAGCTGTCGGCGAGCGCCGCCGGGTTTTTCGACCAGATGAAGCTGATTGGTCTCGCCGAAGCGAGTGGAGATGAGCAGGCCGTCACCGTTAGAGGTCCACCCGCGCACCGAGGCCGAACGCGTGTTCTGGTACTGCCGCATGCGCTCGGTGATGCGTTCGGGTAGCTCGGGAACGCCCTCGGTGACCCGGTTGCCCTCCACCTTGCGCTCAGCCGCGGCAGTGGGTGGAGGGAGGAGGGGAGCGAAAGCGAAGGCAGCTATCAGTATGGCCCTTGTTATCATTGTGTCTCTTCCTTCACGAAGTGACGCTCTCGTAGACCCGGACTTCGCAGATGCGGGCGTGGTCGGAGCCGTTGGTGGAGATGACGGCAATGCGCACGGCGGTGAGCAGCACAGCGAGCTTCCCCCCGAGCCGCTGACCAGAGTCGATGTCTTCTGGCCTGCCAGGTTATAGACCCAAATCGTCCTCGGCGAAGCCGGGCCGGCAAGCCGAGATATGGCTTCGACTCCGCTTACGACCAGACAAAGATTTCCTCCTCCTCCGGGGACATAGCGAAGAAGATGGCCAATACGGCGCGGGGACGGTCACCGACCACGGAAGGCACTTCGTGGATGTTTTCCGAGAAGAAGAAGTAGAGATCGCCCGGTTCGAGCTCCACGTGGACGCGTTCGATGCCGTTGTTCCGGGCGTATTCGGAGAAGGATCGGTTCGCGAGCGTCGGCTGGAGGTCGGGGGTCCAGGGACAGTTGTGGATGAAGGCCTCGCCGCTGTCTCCCGTGTCTCCCGAGCTCTGGAAGCAGAGCACGGCGGCAAGCTGGTACTGGAAGCGGGAAATCGCGTAGTCGAAGGCTTTCGTTCGCCTGGCCACTGAATCGAAGTGGGGCCCGTGTCCCAGACCGGCGTGGTAGACGCGGAAGATGGCTGGACCGTAGAGGCTGCCATCCGCTTCGCGGGCGATCTTGATCTCCTTGTCGGGCGCGAGGAGAGCCAGGGATTCGTACATCATGTCGACGGGGTCGTCGTAGCCTTCGAAGAGCGTTGCAAAGAGCTTGCGGGTCGCAGCGGCGTGGGCGAAGAAGGCCTTGCGGTCGACGCGGTGCTGGCCGAAGCTGGTGCCGATGTCGACGCGGTGGGGAGTGCGGTCACCGGTCTCGTGGGGATCGTAGAGGAGTCCGCGCTCATAGAATCGGCTCATGAGGGCCGCGCAGTGCGCGGGATTGTACCGGCGGCGCAGCACCAGGGCCGGAGTCTCGCCTCGCACCAGTGCCATGAGAGGTTGGGGACACCGGGTGAGAATACCGTCAATGCTGTCTTCGATCGGTATCCATCCACTACTATTGGTCATTGATCAATTACCCTCCCACCGCGTGTCCCCGGCGGATCGGTCCTGACACAGCGGGCAGCCCGGTCCGCGAGTGAGCCTACGAAGGTCCGGTGGTTGATGGCACCCATCCCGAAGGCTGCCCGGACTTGGCGGGCAGCGACTGCTAGCAGTCCCTGGTGGCAGGTGGGGGACGCTCACAGGCGCTGAGCGATTGCCATCGCCAGACCGTCCGGCCCCTGCAGGGCTATGGCTCGGCTTCGAATGTGGGGAGGGGCAACCCCTTCGGAGGGAGGGCCGTCGATGGCGACGCCGCTGTCCTTCAGCATAGCGTAGGCGCAGTCGACATCATCGGTCCAGAAGCCCAGCTCTCTGATGGTGGCCGGCCCAGCCGAACCCCCTGCGTGCGTGGCCAGCTCGAGGTCGGTGCCGCCGATGGCGAAGGCGCTCTGAGCGAATCCCGGTTCCAGTTCCAGCCCGGCTTCCCTGGTAGTGCTGTGAAAGAACTCCTCCAGTCCCAGTTGCTCCTTGTAGAACGCCCTGGTGCGGTCGAAATCAGCGCAGTAGGTGGAGATGTGATCGAAGCCGCCGAACAAGGACGGGCGGTTGTCGGTGGGTCGGACCCCGTCGGTGTTTCCTGCGCCCGAATCGAGCCTGCCTGGCGGCACTCTCTCGCGGGTGTTCTCCAATGCGGCCATCCGGCGCTTGGCAGCTCTCCGGCCCTCGAGGTGGGGGCGCGGATCGACGGTCTCCGATATCTGCACGTGGAGGCCATTGGGATCCTCGAAAGCCAGCAGGGTTCTCTGCATGTTCCGGTGTCCGACAGGGGTGGTCGACGGTTCTCCGAGGAATGCTATCCCCCTTTCCTTTAGCGCGGCATGGGCGTCGTCGGCGCTCGTGGTGTGCAGCGCGAAGTGGTCGACGACGGCAGGGGGCGGGGCGAGGTCTCCCGATCCAGCCGGGGGCGAGGGTGCGACCGGCGCGGCGGTCTCCGCCCTCAGCACCAGTGCCGACGGGCCGATGGCGAAGACGCAGACTTCGCCGTCGTCTCCGTCTTTTCCGCTCTCGATTTCTGCGAGATCGAGCTGGCCCCCGTACACGGCGCCGCAGGCGTCGGTGTCCCGCACGAGCAGAGTCACGTAGGCGACTTCCCCAAGCATATCAATCCCCCTGACGGATAAGCCTCAGCGAGAGACTAGGCTCACCTTGTAATTGCCGCGACTCTGATCGTGCTCAAGCTCTATGAGCCCGCGCGATGCGATCTCTTCCAGAAGTTGGACGAAGGTCTGATAGCCGTAGTGTTCCTCCCGGAAGCCGGGGAGTACGCGCCTGACCGTCTGCTTGATCAGCGATCCCCACAGGGGGTCGTAGTCGGCCTGCAGCGAGCGGACGATCTCCATCACCCTGAGCAGCGCCTCGGTGTTCTCGTCCACAGCCTGTGGGTCTTCCTTCCTGCTCTTCCGCTGAGGCTTCCGCTTGCCCTTGGGCTCCTGTTTCTCGGCCGCTTTGCGGGAAGCCTTCCCTCTCTTCTTCGCGGCGATGCCGGACTCGCCACCGGCGATCTTGACGAGGTCGTCGTAATAGATGAACTCGTCGCAATTGGCGACCAGGAGCTGCGACGTCGAGCTCCGTATTCCACAGGCGATCACGCGCTTGTTGTTCTCTTTGAGCTTGGCGACCAGTGGCGAGAAGTCGCTGTCTCCCGAGACCAGGGCGAAGGTGTCGATGTTCTCCTTGGTGTGGCAGAGATCTATGGCATCGACGACCATGCGGATGTCGGCGGAGTTCTTGCCGCTCATCTTGGTCTGGGGGATATCGATGAGCTCGATTCCGTGGGAGTGAAACTCGCGCACGTCCTGGCGATAGTTGCTCCAATCGCAGTAGGCGCGCTTGTATACCACGCGCCCCTTTTCGAGGAGGCGATTGAGCACGCGCTCGATTCTGAAGGCCTCTGCCCCTTTCATATCCCGCACGCCGAGGGCGAGGTTCTCGAAATCGATGAAGACTGCGATAGAGAGTTCGTCCATGTGCCCTCCTGATGTGCGAAACGGCCGGGGGTGTTGTGTGTGTGTGTGTGTAACCTAAGCCCGGGCCAGCCCAGGCGCCACGTCTTGTGAGCTACATCGCCTTGGCCGGCAAAAGGCAAGGGCGCATGGCGGAAGCCCAGATCCACCTTCCTCGAGTTTCCTATTCCAGCTCGAAGACGAAAGGCAGGTTGATCCAGACCTTGACGGTCCGATCGTTCTGGACCGCGGGGGTAAACTCCCACTGTCGGACCGCAGTCGTGGCGGCGCGATGGAATTC
>PBRM01000115.1 GCA_002725915.1 Gemmatimonadota bacterium | reverse complement strand
GCCATAACTACCGCTATGTGGCCCGGGACCGGCGACGACGTGCCGGCGCGGCTGTCGGCGGACGACGTGGCCCTGTGATCGAGTGCAGCTTCCCCTTCCCCCCCTGCATCCACGACCTCTGAATCCTGCCAGGCCTCCGCTGCACACTGTGCCGGGCACCCCTGGCACATGATACACCACAAGCCCTCTCAAAATCAGCCCGAAATCCTTGACCAGGCGATTGATAATAGGTTTTATCCACACTAGCCGTAACACCTCGCTGAGTCGTGGGTAAGACAGAAGGAGATAGAGCTTGCACTGGTTGGACTGGACGATAGTAGTCGTTATGCTGGTTTTCATCATCGCTACGGCGCTCAGTACCAAGAAGTACATGCTGAGTGTGGCCGATTTCCTTTCGGCCAACCGTTGTGCCGGCAAGTACCTGCTGGGCGTGGCCGACGGCATATCCGGACTGGGAGCAGTGAGCATCATCGCCCTCTTCGAGATGAACTACAAAGCCGGCTTCACCGCCTCGTGGTGGAAGCTGATGCTGCTGCCGGTCGGTGTCATCATCGCCTCCACCGGCTGGGTGCAGTACCGCTTTCGCCAGACGCGCGCCATGACGATGGCCCAGTTCTTCGAGATCCGCTACAGCCGCAGTTTCCGCGTTTCCGCCGGGATCATGGGGTATATCTCCGGCATCATCAACTTCGGCATCTTCCCGGCGGTGGGTGGCCGCTTCTTCCAGTACTTCTGCGGTTTTCCCACCTACGTGGTCGATATCGGCGTAAAGATCGACCTGGTCTACGGGGCGATCATGGCTGCGCTGCTGCTGGTTTCGCTGTGGTTCACGTTCATGGGAGGGCAGATTGCGGTGATGGTCACCGATTTCATCCAGGGCATGTTCGTCAACGCCGTTTTCGTGCTCCTGGGGATCTACATGTTGTTCTTCCTGTTCGACTGGCAGACGATCATCGATGCAGCGATACAGTTCGCCCCGGAGGAAGCCTCGCTGATCAACCCGATGAAAACCAGCGGCACCGACAACTTCAACGTCACCTACTTTCTGATCGCCGCCTTCGCCAGCTGCTACGGCTTCATGGCCTGGCAGGGAAGCCAGGGGTACTTCAGTTCGGCGCGCTCGCCGCACGACGCCCGCATGGGCCGGGTGGTAGGCCAGCTGCGGAACATCACCCAGACCCTGCCCCTGGCGTTGCTGCCGGTGTGCGCTTTCGCCTTCCTGCACCACCCGGACTTCGCCGACAGCGCGCAGAGGGCGCACCAGATCCTGGCCGGAGTCGAGAGCGAACAGATTCGCTCGCAGCTGACGGTGACGGTGGCGAGCCGGGAGTTCCTGCCGATCGGCATCGTCGGACTATTTGCCGCAGTGATGATGACGGCCTTCATATCGACTCACGACACCTACCTGCACTCCTGGGGCAGTATCTTCGTGCAGGACATTGTCCTGCCCCTCCGCCAGAACCTGACAGGCGACTCCATCGTGTCGCCGGAAAAGCACATCCGCTGGCTGCGCTACTCCACCTTCGGAGTCTGCCTCTTCATCTTCCTGTTCAGCCTGCTCTTCAGCCAGCAGCAGGACATTCTCATGTTCTTCGCCCTAACCGGCACCATCTATCTGGGCTGGGCCGGCAGCTGCATCATCGGCGGGCTCTACTGGAAGCGGGGGACTGCTGCCGGAGCCTGGGCGGCGACGGTTAGCGGCGTGCTGCTGGCGGTCGTGGGCTGGTTTCTGACCTACAACTGGGAGATGTCTCAAGCGTTGCTGGCGGAGTTCACGCCGGGAATGTGGGCCACCTGGACCAAGAGCTGGCCAGAGCTGCTGGGGGACAAATGCCCGATCACGGCTCAGGTTCTCTATTTCTGGACCATTGTCACCACCATCGCCGTCTACATCGTCTCTTCCCTGATCCACGGCGAGAGTTTTGACATGGATCGGCTACTGCACCGCGGCCAATACGCGGTAGAGGAGGGAGCTGAGAGGGCCCCGGAGCCCAGGCGAGGCTGGGCCATTTTCGGCATGGGCAAAGATTTCTCCACCGGAGACCGGGTCCTCTTCGTCGGTTCGTACAGCTATATCTTTCTGTTCTTCGCCGCCTTTCTGATCGGCACCATCTACATGCTGAGCACCGAGATTTCGGATGCGGCCTGGGGGGAGTTCTGGTGGTGGTTCTGCATCGTCATTCTGCTGATGACGGCAGCGATCACGGTCTGGGTCAGTCTGGGCGGCATTCGCAATCTGCGAGAGCTATTCCACATGCTGGACTCCGTCAAGCGCGACGAGGCCGACGACGGCACCGTTGTCGGGCACGAGAGCCTAGCCGATCTGCATTTGCGAGAGGAGCAGGGCGGTTCCGGCTAACCGCAGCGAGCAGACGTGAAGCGAGGCCTGCCCCGGCCGGCGTGGCCACTTCATATAGCCGGCGCTCCGCCCCTCTGAAGGCGGCCATGGGCGTCATGAGCGAGGGCGCCTGCGCATCATTGCAACGCTCACCGAGGCGGCCTCTATACGCCGCTGCCTCGAAGGCGTCGGCCGTCGGCTGAGCCACCCCTGATCGGCCCAGCGCACCTCACCGCACCACTCGACTTCGCCGCCTGAAGGATTCAAACAGCAACGCCGTATGCCGCCGCCGGCGCGACGGCGGCCTGAGCTCAAGTTCACTCCTCCGACCCTGTAGACCCCCTTCCCCATCTGGCCACGATCACGCGCCATTGGAAACGCGGTACGACGCGGCCTTTGGAGGACACCCGAGTGACGCACCCCGACGGATCCAGCTGTTAATTGGGCTATTGGCCTGGGAGCTGCTTTGGTGTTTACTCATTGGCGTGGAAACGCACCAGCGAAAAACTCAAAGAAAAACGGCCGACGCGCCATCAGCCTATTTCGACTGGGCTTGGAGCGTTTGCATCAAGTTGATCTGTAATCCACAGACAACGAAAAAAGGCGCAGTGCTAGGCGCGATCTTTACTATCCAGAGTACCTTTTACGAGCATGCATTGTAGGCGAAAGGTTGATTGATGAGCACGCACGGTCTCGAACGGCAATCCGCCGAGGGAAGGGACGCGGCCACATCTGCCTTTGCGTTGCCGACGGGAACGAATTTGCTTCCTAACGGCAGTTTCGAGCTGGGCGGCTACTATCAGTTCGACGGTTACTGGCAGCGACCGACCGGCTGGGGGGAGTTCTACAATCCCCTGACGCTTGGGCTGGTGTACCTGCGCCAGCATCCCAAACGACTGCCCGCCGCGGGTCGATTCCCGGAAGTACCGCACGGCCGCCAGTGCGCCCAGGTCCCGCTCGAGCAGGATGAGCAGGACGAATGGCGGGGGCACCTTACTTCACCAATGATCCAGGTAAAACCAGGACAGGCCTACGTGCTGTCGCTGTCCGCACGCAGTGATGTTGCGGGGGCGAAACTCCGGCCTCGTCTGTGGACGCGTCCCCTGGACTGGAAGGAACCCGAGGACCGGGATTACTTCGACTACCATGAGACCAACAGCGCGCCGCAGGGCGAGGAAGTGGAAGTCAACCACGGCTGGCAGCGCTACGAGTTTCCGCTGATGATCCTCTCCTGGCGCGAGAACAGCGTCGTCGACATTGCAGTTTCGGGTGAGGAGGCCGGCGACGTGATGATTGACGAGGTGCAGTTGGAAGAAGGTTCGCGGGCAACGCCCTTCCAAGCCCGGCATCCGGTCGAAGCAGCTATTGAAGACCGTCGCGGCCAGCAGATGTGCAAGCTATTCAGGATGGATGAACCGCTTACACTGCACCTGCCAATCTACAACGACGCAGCCACGGCTCACACCGGTGGCATCGTCATCGTGGTTGAACGCATGGACGGCAGCACGGTCTTAGAAGAAGCCATGACCGATCCAATTCCCCCCGGGCACAGCGAAGTCGTTTTCGCGCGCGATTTCGGTCTTGTCGGTGATTTCGTTGCTCGCGTCTTCGCTCCGGACGGCACCGAGATCGGCGCCAACCGCTATCAATTTCGCTCGGTACCGGTGATCCCGGAAAACGCCCAGTTCATCATTGTCTCACGAGCCGGCGCTGCCGAACAGGTCCCAGCCGAAAGGGTGTGGCTGCCGTGGAACAACGAGGAAAACTGGTACGCCGATCCACCGCAGGGCCTGACGATTACCGATGCAGGCAACATCTATGTCGCTTTCGACAAGAATCGCCTGCTCAAGACCCGCGACGGCGGCCGTTCCTGGGAAGCGCTGCCGGCGACGCGCCAGGCACTCGGGGTCTGCCGCGATGGCACCCTGATCAACGTCGACCGGGAGCGCGAGGGGGAGTCTCTGTCGGTCTATCGATCGGCCGACGAAGGAGAGAGCTGGGTTCTCGCCGGTGTCCTCGGCCGCAAGGACAGCTATTGCGAGACAGTGACCGAACTAGGTGACGGCCCCCTGGTCACAGTCCTGCCCGCCGATCCGAACCGCTGCCACCGTTCAACCGACGGTGGCAAAACCTGGTCTCCCGGCTTTCCGGTCTGCCCCGGTGGTGAAGCCCACATCACAGAGCTTCAATCGGGCCGATTACTCTGCGTTGCTCGCTATCGGCCACCGATGCCGCGTTACCAGTGGGACATGTGGCTGCAATACCCGAGTTCGCTATGGTGGTTCACCCGCGGCGGCAGCGGCGGTTACGGGTCCCATCTCAAATGCGTGCTTCTGGCCGACTCGGACGACGGCGGCAAAACCTGGTCGAACGTGCGCCGGGGTACCTTCATCATGGAAACCATGCACGGCTCGGCAGTCCAGTTGCCGGACGGGCGGCTGGTGCTGCTGCACGTTTCCCGTGCCGTGTCACCGGGAGGCGGAACCTGGGCAAAGGTCAGTAGCGACGAAGGCAAGAGCTGGGATGTCGAGCGTTATTACATGAACGCATCTCCGGCCTACGCGGGCTATTCTGCCAGCTGCGTCCTGCCGCCCCACCTGGCGGACGGCGACCCGGGCATGATTCTGACGGTGGCCGGGGAAAGGGCTCGGGGCGACTACCCGGCCCGCGCCCAGGCCGTGCGCTGGCGCCCCTTGTAGACGGAAATATCCGACAGGAGAAAATCATGAAGGTCAATTGGGTCAAGGAACTCTACGGTAAGGGTCGAGGCTGGCACGTCGGCGACATGGTCAAGTTCAAGGGTACCTATTACATCGGCTTTTGCGAGGGGGAGGGGCACAACAGCCGCGACAGCCAGATAGGCCTGCTCTCATCGACGAACCTCGAGGACTGGGACTTCCAGTTCGCCATCACCCAGGATATGGTTGGGGGCATCTACGTTTCCGAACCGCAAATGCTTATCGTCGGCGAGCGGCTGTACATCTACGCCATCACTGCGGACCTGGATGCCGAGACGGAAATGGGAACGGCGTCGTGGCCGGTAATGTGCTGGTCCACCGACGGCCGGAACTGGAGCCCACCGAAGCGGTTCTGGGCGATGGACCAGGACTTCTGGCATCCGATCGAACACAAGGGCCGCTACTGGGTGACAGCAGACAACGCTGGCCATGTGCCCACGGGCATCCATGCCAAGGTAGATCTGCTGACCTCCGATGACGGCGAGCGTTGGAGCTGGGTTTCGGAAATTCTGCACGGATCGACCAAACCGGCGATTTACGATGTCGCCCACGACGAATACTTCCGCACCAGCGGTCCGAGTGAATCGGCTCTCTGCTTTCTCGAGAATGACAGCCTGCTTGCGATCACCCGGGCCAAAGGTCATACGGCGGCATTGTCGCTAGCTGCCCCCCCCTACGAAGTATGGGAGCACCGGCGCACCGAGGAATCGCGCTGTTATGGGGCCGACATCGCCAAAGTCGGCAAGCACTACCTCGTCACCGGCAGAAGCTTCGACAACGAAGGGCAGCGAGCAACGACAAACAGATTCAGTGAGGCAGGCGGCCAGTTGGGCGTGTTTCTCTACGGCAATAATGAAATTGAGCTGCAGCTGATGTTACCTGGAGGTGGCGACACCGGCTACGCGGCTATTCTACCGGAGAACGACAACGACGCCCTGATCGCCTACTATTCCAGCGCCAAGTACGGCGGCGATCCGGGTTCGAGCGTGTTCCTGGCCTCGGTATCCATCGAGTGAGTCAGCGCCTGGGGCTGTAGCAGGAATGCAGATGACAACGCCGCCTCTTCTACAGCTTGCTTAAGTGAAAAATTCCCCAACCAGATGCCACGACCTGTTGGGCTATTCCTTTTCACCTTTGAATCCAAGACCTAACTGCCCCCTGGCGAGAACGCCACTCAAGAATTGCCCCCCAAAGGGGCACGGCGAGTCCATGAATAGCATTCAGGAGAAAAGACAATGACAAGAGTCACGGGCATTCGCATGCTCAATGAAACCATCCACAGATCCGGCCATGGCGACAACTGGCAAACGACATGGGCCGGCGATGACAGGCAATACCTCCTCCTCACCGACGGCAGAGGCTGGCCAGAGGCGGTCGGTGATACCGGCAAGACCTACACCACGAGGGTATTTGCGATGATCGGTGATGCACCAGACCACACCTTTGAACATCTGCCCGGCTATCCCGATCTGCACCATCCGATTGTGTTCTACGGCTTCGGAATCCTTGCTCTTGATGGGTATATTTATCACTTCCTCACCACCCCGAACCGGCTAGCACATGATCACCCACCACTCTACCTGTCCGATTTTGTTGGCGCGAAGCTCATCTATTCACCCGACAATGGCGGAACCTGGAAGAACCAGGATGGCTCTCCGTTGAAATGGGAGAGGTGGGAGGAACGGAATAGCGAAAGTATGGTGTTCTACAACGAACCGGGAGATACCTTCTCGTTGCTTACCATGCTGCAGATGGGCAGGAATTACGAGAGCAACATTGACGGCTACGTCTATGTCTATGCCCCCAACGGTAATGTCGAAGGCAGCATGAACCAGCTGGTGATGTTCCGGGTAGCGAAAGATAAGATTCTTTCGCGCTCGGCGTACTCGTATTTCGTTTCGAGAAATGGGGATGGGTCGGCCAATTGGAGTGCTGACATTCACGAAAGGGGAATCGTCCACTCCTTCCCAACAGGCTGGGTTAACAAAGGCTTTCATCATCCCTATTCTTGGCATCCCAGCGTTGTCTACAATGCTCCTTTGGGATTGTACATGATGGCTAACTGGGGTATGGGTTGTGACGACCATGGCCGATGGTTTGGCAAGCCGAGCTACCTGGGCTTTTGGATCGCGGAACATCCCTGGGGCCCATGGGATCAAGTTTATGAGGAAACCGCCTGGGCACCCGAGGGAGATACCGCGGCTCGCGCTTACCAACCTCAGATCATCCCCCGGTGGATCAGTGAAGACGGCAAGTCATTCTGGCTCGCGTTTACCGACTATCAGATAGTGGATAACGAACGCCCTTACACCTCCTTCAACTGCCAAAAAGCAGTAATACTTACTGACTAGCTACTTTCAACCCGGCCAGGGAACAGAGGTCAGCGTGAAGTATTATTTCATTGCTCCCAAAGTTGCCCAGCCGCACACTAAAATGCACCCGCTGCCCGCGCTTTCTCACTCCTTGCCACCACCCGCATCGACGCCGACGATCGGGCCGGTCTGGAACGGCTGGACCGCTACATCATCCGACCCCCCCTGGCCGCCGGACGTCTGCAGATCATCGATGACGAGCGCCTCACCTTTCGCCTCAAGACCCCTTGGTC
>PBRM01000114.1 GCA_002725915.1 Gemmatimonadota bacterium | reverse complement strand
CTGCCCCCGAACGCCCCCTGATCGGGGTAACCGTGGGAGATCCGGCCGGAATCGGCCCCGAGATCACCGTCAAGGCGCTGGGGAATCCGGAGGTGCAGCGGTCTGTGCGGGCCGTCGTCATCGCCGACCGGGCGGTGCTTGAGAGGACCTTGGACGCGCTTGGGCTCGACGTCGAGCTGCACGCCGTGATCGACCCCGAAGAAGGGGGCTATACGGCCGGCGTCATCGACTTTGTCGATGCGGGCGTTTTGCGCCAGCTGCCGGCGTACGGGGAGGTCTCGGCCGCCGCTGGAGCGGCGGGACTCGCCTACCTCGAACGGGGCATCGCGTCGGCGCTGAAAGGAGAGTTGGTCGGACTGGCGACGGCACCGCTGAACAAGGAGTCGCTGCAGGCGGCGAAAGCGCCCTTCATCGACCACACGGCGGTGCTGAAGACGCGGGCGGCGCATCGGCAACCGATGACGCTGTTTGTCGCCAAAACGCTGCGGATCTTCTTCCTTACCCGCCACATCTCCTTCCGGGAGATCGCCGACGCCATCACCGCCGAGGGCATCCTCGAGGCCTTGCCGATGTGCGATCTCTACCTGCGCCAGCTGGGCCTCAAGGAGCCTATGCTGGCGGTGGCGGCCCTCAACCCCCACGGCGGGGAGCAGGGCCTGTTCGGCACCGACGAGATGCAGGTCATCGGTCCGGCCCTTGCCGAGGCGCAGCGACGAGGGTGGCGGGTGACCGGGCCGATACCGGCCGACTCCGTCTTCAACCAGTGCCTGGAGGGTCGCTACGACGGTGTGCTCTCCCTCTATCACGACCAGGGACACATCGCCGCCAAGACCCTGGACTTCCACGGCACCGTCAGTCTGACCATGGGACTGAAGTTCCTCCGCACTTCCGTCGATCACGGAACCGCCTTCGACATCGCCGGCAGGGGGATCGCCGACGAGCGCGGCATGGTGGCGGCACTGCGATCGGCCGGAGAGTACGCGGCGGCGGTGCGGGAGCGGGTGGATCTACCGCTTGAGGGCTGAGTGCGCCCGAGTTCCAGCGGCTCCATGCTGCGCCCTGTGGCCGACCCCTGGTAGGCGTCCCCACCTTTCCACCTAAACACGACACGCTGTTTGCTCAGCCGGAATCCGACGGCTCGGGGTTGAGCAGCGTGGCGATGTGGACCGCCTGGAAGAAGGTGGCCGGTTCCAGCTGGGTGCGCAGGGCGCGCTTCCTCGGCAGCAGGGTGGTCTCTCCCAGCATCGGTGGCGACACGATGACCTCCACCCGGCCCGGGCTGATGCGAAAGTTGCCTTTCGGAGACTTGGGCCACAGGGCGTGGATACCGCGGAAGGCGACGGGTATGAGGACGATGTCCTGGGGCAGGTGGGCGAAGAGAGCGTGCTGCATGGGCAGAATCTGGATGTCGAAGGCAGCGGTGGTTCCGGCGCCGTAGACGACGCCGGGTCGCTTCTCCAGCAACTTGGCGAAGCGGGCCGTGGGGCTGCCGGTGTCGGACGAGTGCTCGAGCATGACGTAGCCGTCGACCTCCTCCATAAGGCGGTCGGCGGTAGCCGAGTCGACGCCGATGAGGGGAATCTTCCGCGATCCCACTTTGATCTCGGTGGGGGTGGTGAGGCCGACTCGAGAGAGCAGAACGCATGGCACGGGATTCTCCCAGCCCATCGCCCGCATCAGCTCCCGCGAGTGCAGGACTCGATACATGACCGGGTGATCGAGCAAGCTCTGATGGGTGGGGAAGAAGACGATTTTCCGACCGCTGGCGCTCAGATCCAGCCGCGATGCGAGGCGCTCGAACTGGGGGTCAATCCGCACCTCTAGCTGAATGCCGAAGAGGTCGAGGGTTCTCCGTCCCCAATCGTCCGCGTTGCGCCAGGCGGCGGCGAGGCGTTCGGCTTCCTCAAGGCCGGCATCGCGCAGTCGTCGCGTACGCTGGGCGCGCTGGCGGAATATGCGCACCCAACCAAGGGCTCTGGCCCGTTGCTGCCAGGGGGTGGGAGGGAGCCCCCTGGCGCCTACGGGTGCGGGGTATTCGACGAAGCGGCCGACGGCCTGTCCGCATAGCAGGGGAGGGATTTCGATGACGGGCAGCTCCTGCCCGTCGCCGCGCGCCCTGCGCGACAGCTTCGTGGCTCCGGCTACCAGTCCCCGCACCAGATCGATCATGTCCCGGGTCAGATAGCTGTACTGCTGGCCGAACCAGTAGTCCTTGGGGCGGATCTGGGCTGGATCCTCCAGGTGGGCCTCCAGAAACTTCAGGAGAAGGGCCTGGGCGAGGCGGACGTGGGTCTCCAGCTTGTCGAGCCAGCGCCCACGGACGGACCCGCGCAGACGGGTGACGAGCAGGTCGACGTCGCTGACCACTTTCCACACCGAAATCCCGAACCAGATGAAGTTGCTGAAGGTATTGTAGCGGATGGCCAGGTGTTCCCCCTTGGCCAGGGCGTCGACGACGCTTTCGGCGACGAGGGTGAGGGCCTCTCTCAACGTCGCCTGCTCCGCGCCGGCCGTCTTCGTCTCTCCATCGCCGTCGACCGAGTACGAATACAGACCGCTCCAGCGAGGGTCGTCGGCCGCCGCCTGGGTCTGGATTTTTTCGGCTACGGACTGGGCGTGTGAGAGAGGCGCCCGGGCGACGCGGAACTCCACCAGAGCGGCCTCACCCGCATCCAGCGGAATCTGATCGTCGCGCCCCAGGGCTTCCAGGTATACGGTCTGGTAGAGCTGGAGGAACTCGCTCTCGTCACCGGCTCCGCGGGAGAGGAACTGGCGCTGAACATCGAGAAAGATGCAGTTGGCGCCCAGGTAGGGCCCCATGGCGTGGCGGTACCCGTCGTAGGCCTCGGCGAGGCGGCTGTCGCGCCGCGACGGGATGCCCTCGTAGATGGTGGTGATCAGCCGGTCCCGCTTCTCCAGACCGGTGACGTCGGCCGGGTGTTCCGGCCACGCGACCTCCGCCGGGTCCCAGTCGGCGAAGTGGCCGTCGAGGCGGGCAATGCGGAGCAGTTCCCGGGAGGCCTCGTCGTACTTACCGAAGATTTCGTCCAGGTTGTCGCGGACCTGGTCCAGGATTTCCTTCACAGACTCAAAATACGTAGCTTGGCATGCACCTACAAGAGCATACGCGAAGGGGGATTCGATGGAATACGGAGTGGGACTGATAGGCTGCGGCAACATTGCCGGCACCTGGGTGAAGGCGGTGAGCGGGCACGCGGACTGCAATTTGGATTTGGTCTTCGATCTGGACAGAGATGCGGCACAGAAGCGCGCCGACGAGTCGGGCGCACGCGCCATCGGAGAGCTCGAGGAAATGCTGGCATCGGTGGAGATCGACCTGGTCGTCATCGGCACACCCACACCCAGCCACCCCGATCTCGTCGTGCAGGCGGCGGCGGCGGGAAAGCACGTGCTTTGCGAAAAGCCGATGGCGCTGAGCCTGGACGAGTGCCAGCGCATGATCGACGCCTGCGAGCAGGCGGGTGTGCAGTTGGTCATCGGCCATTCACTGCGTTTCTGGGGAGCGTTTCGCGTCTGCCGCCGGCTGATCTCGGAGGGGGCGATCGGCACGCCGGTGGTGGGGAGTGTCGACCGCATGGGCACGGCGGGGATCCGCAAGGCGGAGAGCGAGGAGGGGGCCGGCGGCAGAGACTGGCGCTCCAGTGTGCGGAACTCGGGCGGTCACCTGCTGGAAGGGTACATCCACGAGCTCGACTTTACCCGCTCCGTCTTCGGCGAGGTGGCGTCGGTGACCTGCGAGTTGGCCGGAGGCGGAGAGCACGGCGGCCTGCTGAGCCCCGTCATCGCCCATGGCCTGGCACGCTTCGAGACTGGAGCCCTGGTGACATTGCGCACGGGGAGCACTGTCGCCCTGCCGACCCGCGGCTACTGGATTTCCGGCACCGAGGGTGGCCTGCGCTTCTCCGAGTGGGGTGGCCCAGTGGAGCATTTCCGCGCCGACCTGAAGGAGAAGCGGCTGGTCTCCTGCGACGAGCCCTTCGCCTACTACCTGGAGTTGTGCGACTTGTTGCAGGCGATCGAAGAAAAAGGGGTGCCCGAGAACAGCGGCCTCAACGGCAAGAAAAACATCGCTCTCGGGCTGGCCATGTACCGCTCATTCGAGACCGGTCGACGCGTCGAATTCACCGACGGCATTCCGCAGGACGTGGCGGCCGACTATCAGAATACGAAGTGGTAGGTGCTTCGCCTGAGGCAGGATGACGGATGGTAAGATGAGCTACGAGATCAGACCAATGGCCGAGCGCGACACCGACGAGGTCGTGCGTATCATCAATGCGCATGAACCTACCGATGGCGATTGCGCTGCCCGATACTACGCCGAATACTTCGGGGACCCCCAACGCATCGCCTCTGCTGACGAAGAGCCTCTCGTCGCGGTGGAGGAGGGTGGTGTAATAGGAGTGTGCGGTTTCCAACCCGACGCTTACCTCACGCCCGATATTTACTGGTTGAGCTGGTTCTACGTCGATCAGACCTGCCGTGGGCGCGGAGTAGGGTCCGCGCTCTTGCAGCGCGTCATCGAGAGTGTCCGTGCTTTCGAGGCCCGAAAGTTGTTCGTAGATACCAGCAGCGATCCGATCTATCAGGACGCCGTAGAGCTCTATGAGCGCTTTGGATTTCAGGTCGAAGGCGTACTGGCGGACTACTACGAGGAAGGGGAAGATTCCATCATGCTGGGGATGAGAATGTGAACGAGCGAGCGAGACTACGCCCAGCGAGACCTCCTCGCTCAGCGGCTCAGCTTGGCGCTCGCGAGGCGATTGTGGCTGACCCCGGATTCGGCGGCCTGAATCGCCAGCCGCCGGTGCACCTCTTCCGGGACGCGGACCACGAAGCGGCCGCTGTAGCTGCGCGTCTCCAGGGGCCACGGCGTCTTGTAGACGCGATGGCTGGTGGCTGACTTCCTCGGCGCACCGAAGTAATGATCGTAGACGCGGCACAGATCGCGGCAGCGGATTCCTCTCGGATTCCGCTGCATCTGCTGCACAATGTCATGCACGCCAGGTAGTAATGGTTCCATTATTGACACTATCGTCAAGTCATGTAGATCGCTGTCGACGTCGCTCACCCAACTGCCCGGCATCGCTCGATCACTCCGGTCTCCTGCCCCTGAGGAACGGCGACCCGTCGTCCAACTCCAGTCGATGGACGCTCTCGAGCCCAGCGGCGGCCATCCACTGCCGGTGCTCGGCTTCGGTGTAGGCCCTGCCGCCTTCGTAGATGTTGAGGAAGATGAGGTCGAAGAGGGTGGCGTGCGCGGGCGTGACCCTGGTATCGTCGAGGAGGCCGACGCCAATTACGTAAAGCTCACCACCCGGGCGAAGAAGACGGGTGATGCGTGCCACGGCGCGTTCGGCCTCAACGGGGCCCAGACACTGCAGAAAGGACTTGCACACCGCGGCATCGAAGCTGCCGGCAACCAGATCCTGAGGTAGGGAATCCGCGGCGGGCCCTCCCAGATCCGCCGCTACCACACTGACGCGCTCGGCGCCTTCGGCCTCGACGAGCTCGCGGGTTACCGGAGCGACAGCGGGGAGCTCGACGATTGTCGCGGCCAGGTCGGGGCAGCTTTGGGTGAGGGCCACCGACATGCCGCCGGACCCCCCTCCCACATCCAGAACCGCGGCACAGGAGGACAGCCAGCGGCGGGCCAGCTCCTCCCCCATCGATACAGCGCCGCGGTGGAGTCCCTCCAGAAAGACTCGCAGCTCCTCCCGCGGAATCTCGGCGAAATCCAGCATCGCCCGCGGGCTGTCGGAGCGCACGGAATCGGCCGTCTGCAGGGCCGCATTCCACACGCGGCTCCACAGATTGCGCTCGTGTCCAACGAACTCCGCACGCCCTTCGACCAGGAACAGGTCCGCCTCGGGGGTGTTGGCAAAGAGATCGATCCCACCGTCAGTGCGCCGGACCTCGAGGAATTCAATTGCGACCAGGGCGTAGAGCAGTCGCTCCAGCCGCAGTACCTCTACACCCAACAGGCCAGCGACTCCGGCTGCGGTTGCGGGACCGGCGGCCAGGCGAGTGAAGACATCCAGCTGCAGGCCCGCCAGCAGCGCAAAGGATGGGAGGACGCTAAGCAGCTGCTGAATTCTCTGGGGCTGGAGCTCGTCTTCCGGGGAGTCAGAGTTCATCGGCGGAGGACCATGAAATTGGCAGGTAGCCAGATGGAAGGCGGCTCATTCGGTTCAGCTCCATTTTGCGGGAAAGCGGTGTGGACAGCAACGATTGTGGATGGGGTTTTACGGACGCCCGACTGGTTGCCAAAGGGTAGAGTCTTCCCCGGTGGTGATCAAGGCACCCCGCGCCTTGAGGCGCTCCGCCAGCGTAGGTATCTTCGGATCCACGATCGAATTCGAAGAGGCGGCGCCCGCTGTCTTCTGTGTCGCGCGACGACTTCGTGGAAGGTAAGGACGCGGTCGTCATCGGCAAACGAGCCGCACTCGCCATCGACGGCTGAATCGCCTGGCCGCTCGACAACGCGGCGAGGGGGAGTGATTGAGGCATGCTGAGAATGGCATTTGTGGGCATGGGGTGGGCGGGAACGCGTCAGGTCGAGGCGGTGGCGGAACTGGGTCGAAAGGTCGAGGCGGCCTGCCTGGTGGACGCCGACGAGCAGCATCTGAAAGCAAGGAGTGAAGAACTGGGGATCACCCGGATCTGCACCGAATACGCCGAAGTGCTGACCAATCCCGATATAGTTGCGGTTTCCATCTGCACGCCGCACGCGTTGCACTGCCCCATGGCTGTAGAGGCCGCCGAGGCGGGGAAGCACGTTCTGGTGGAGAAGCCGATGGCGATGACGGTCGACGAAGCGACCCGAATGCTGGGGGCGGCGGCGGCCAACGCGGTTGAGCTGTACGTGGCGGAGAGCGCCAGCTACTCGGCGCAGGCGAAGTTTCTACGCGAGCTGGTGACGGAAGGACGATACATCGGGGAGCTCACGGCGGCGGCGGTGACGGCGGGGTTCCGGGCGCCCGACTACGGCTACCCGGGCCGCCGCGAATGGCTGTCCTCACCGGATCGGGGGGGCACGGGATCGTGGATGCTGCACGGCATCCACACCATGGCACAGCTACGCTTCGCGCTGGGTGAGGTGCGGACGGTTTACCTGCAGCAGCACCGGGCATCCTCCTTCCGGCGCGACGATCTCGAAGGCACCATGAGCGGGACGCTGACGCTCGAGAGCGGCGTTCAGGTGTCGGTGCTGCAGACAGCGGAATCGCGTCTGTACGGGGACCTCGGGGGTTACGTCCTCCACGGTGACCGCGGCAGCGTCCGCTGCGGCGCTGATCACTGCCTCCTGTTCAGCGATGAGGAAGACAGTACGGTGGTCGCTTATCCGCAAGAGAAAGAGTCGGTGTACGCTCAGGAAATCGAGAGCTTTGCCGACTACGTAGCAGGCGTTTCGGCGGGAGTGACGACGGGGATTGCCGAAAGGCGAAGCCTGGCCATCGTG
>PBRM01000113.1 GCA_002725915.1 Gemmatimonadota bacterium | reverse complement strand
TCGAAGTCTACCGAGATATTGACTCCGGGATTGCGCGTCCTACTGAAGGAGCTGGGCGAGGCCGCAGTCATCTGAGACTGCACGTCCCGCACCAGCACGTACACCAGGGCATCGACGTCCATCTCTTCCCTGAGGGTTTTCTGCATTTCCTGGCCGAAAACCGAGGCCGAGTCGAATTCCATCCTCTCGAAATGCCAGTGTATCTCGTCCTGGGTGACGACCTTCCGGTTCGACCGTCTGAGGACACTCGCGGTGGCGTCGGTGAGCCGGCCCATGACCTTCTCGATGTCGAGCTCCTTCACTGACTCGATATTGGTGGCCGAAAGGATACCTATGGTCTTGGCGTCCTCCAGCAGTGGCTGGAGCTTGGGGTCTGGCGGGGAGGGAGCCTTGAACTGTATCAGACGGAAGGAGCCGCTGGCACCTGTCCCACAGCTCACACCGAGAACCGCCACTCCCAGAGCGAGGAAGGGAACGCAGGCCGCTGCCGCCAGCCGGCTGGCCACGAAGCCGTCAAGGATCGCGCACAGCCGCCGCCGGTAGGTCGGTCGGGTGCTGGGCCGGGGGTTGATGCCGCCGCTCAATCGTCGGCCGGCGAGTCCCAATCAGAAACTCTTTCCGAAGCTGAAGTGGGTTCGCCAGCCGCCGAACTCCTTGAGGTCCGTCTGCTTGGCGAACTCGAAGTTCAGCGGGGCCAGGAAATAGACCAGCAGGCCGAATCCCACGCCCATGCGCAGACGTTGTCTCTCGCCAGGGATCTCTGGCGTCGCGCCCGGTATTTGAAGCGGCCAGAGATCCAGCTCCTCTCCCTCGCTCCAGGCGCCGCCAACATCCAGGAAGAGGCTGCCGTCTACGGCGGGGATGGCGAAAGTCCCGGGCCATCCAAAGGTGATGTTGCGGATAAAGGGGACGCGGATCTCGCTGTTGAGGAGGGCGACGCGGCTGCCGATCAACTCGGAGAAGGAGTACCCCCGCAGGGGCCCAACATTCAGGTTGTACCCCGGGAAGAAGGGGAGAAACCAGGAGGGTCCACCCAGGTTATACTCGAGGCCGTCGCTACCCAGGGAGGCCAGACCGACACCCCGCAAACCGAGGACCGACCAGCGACCGAGTCGCTCGTAGTGGCGGTAGTCGATCTCCAGATGAGAAAAGGAGCGATCGTTGTCGCTGAGGCTGAGCGCGCGGCCCAGCGACAGATAGTAACGGCGTCCCGACGTAGGTCCAAGCAGTCCCTGGCTGAGCGAGTCGTGGATGTAAGAGGCCTTGAACAGGTGGGTGGTGAAAGTGTCCAAGGTCTCGGTCACAGGGTAGACGATCTCCTGCTGCTCGTTGACGAAGGTGTAGCTGAACTCCACCCTGCGGTACACATCAAAGGGATAACTGTAGTCGGCCAGCAGACCGGTCTGATGACTGCGCGCCAGGCCCTGGACGAGTTGACCTCTGCTGAAGTAGAGCTTGTTGGTGTCGTTGAAGAACTGACTCCAGTTGAACAGCATGAAGTTGTAGGTGGGTCGCCGTCCGTAGTAGGTATAACTCGCGGCAAACGTAAAGTCGTTGTTGATCTCCTGGGAGCCGACGTAATCGGTGAAGATATTCAGGTTGTGGTTACCGAGAAGGTCGCTCATGCTGAGCTGGGCAATGCCCGAAAGAAAGCCGTTGAAATACCCCATCTGCACCGAGACGCCGTCGAACTCCAGCGATGGCGCGTAACGCCGTCGAGGTAGGCTGCTCACCGCCGGCTCCTCCTGCTCGGAGGAGGCGTCGTCAACGCTAGTCGACATACTTGCCGCCGGCGGCAGCGCCCCACCACCCTCGACGATAGGCTCGTCCCCGAAATGCCCGTCATCGATCTCGGCGGCGGGGTTGCTCGTAACCTGTGCCAGCTTCACGGCCTTGCGGTCCCGGGCTTTTTGATCCAGGACGGCGACGGCGTCTGCCAGACCGACACGGGCAGCAGGGGATGTGGCCGCAACTGACACCGCATCCGCCGCAACGGTTCTGGCAGGCGTATCGGGGGCAGAAGAAACGGCGGGTCGATGCGCCCGAGCCCTGGCGGCCAGCAGCTCGCTCTGAGTCCTGACCTCCGGCCAACTGGGCATGTCCATACGGTAGAGCTCGCGACGGCTGTGGTAGTAGGTCGCCAGGACGATCTCCTTGCCGTCCGGCGAGAGCGCTGGACTCATTACGCCGCTAACGGTACGGGTCAGACGGAATTCCTCACCCGTGTCGAGGTGATATACGAAAAGGTCGTTGATCCGCTTCCGCGTGGAGACGAAGAGAATCTTGTTGCCCTCCGGCAGCCACTGCGGCCACAGGTCGTCGGTGGGAGTGGTGATGAGGGGTCGCGTCCTGCCCGACTCCAGCTCATGGACCCTGATGTCGAACTGCCCTCGATACTTGGCGCTGAAGGCCAGCTGGCTCCCGTCCGGTGACCACGCCGGATGGTCCTCCCTCTGAGGCGTGCCCGTTACCTGAGTGAGCTCGCCGCTGCCCATCTCGACGAAGTAGATGTCGCTCTGCCCGGATCCGGTACCCACGAACGCCAGCCGCCCGCTGTCGGGGGACCAGTCGAGAGACTCGATGATCTCCAGTTCACCGAAATCGATGCTCTTCTTCAGTTTCTTGTCGTACATATCCCACAGCAGAATCAGGTCTCTGGGGCCCTTCTTGGCCACGAAGGCGATGGTGTGCCCGTCTGGCGCCCACGCCACGGTGCCCGGCCCGAAGGTCAGGTCGTCGAATTCGTCGGTGCGCATGCCGATGGTAACCCGTTCTACGAGGCTGCCGTTGCGGAGGCGGATGATGTCGACGTGTGTCTCCACGCCATCGGTGGAGAGGACCACGAGCATGTCGCCGCTGAGCGACCAGCGCGGCGCCGCGTAGGCCGAGTGGATAGCATCAGCGCGAACGACCCGGGTGGCGAACTCGGACACGTAGTCACGGTCCTGCAGCAGCGGCCAATACTTCTTGCGCATGTGCGCCTGCCAGCGCTCGTCCAGGGTCTGCATGTCCATATCCACCAGCCGCTCCAGCAGTCCGTCGGTGCTGGTCTGGCTGTCCCAAACGCGGAGCATGCGGCCGATTTTCTCCGGTCCGTGGTTGGCCGCAATGTACTCCATGATACTGTGGCTCTGCTTGTAGGCGAGGAAGGGATTGGGAAGGTAATTCCAGCTGGAGTCCATCACTTCCAGGGGAATGAGCTGGTCGGTGAGGACGGCGTCCCTGAGTACCATCTCGTCGATGGTGTTCATGCCCTCGGTGGCGTACTCAGCCAGGCCCTCCAAGATCCACGTCGGGGGGTTGGCGATTGGATTGGTGATCCGCCGCATGGGCCCCCGGTTGATGATGTCGTACTCAAAGATGTGCGTCAGCTCGTGGACGAGAACGTTGCGGAAGTTGTCCAGGTCGCCATCGAAAGGTATGGCGATGCGGTAGCGCAGCGGCTCGGCGAATCCTGCCACTCCAGGCGGCAGGAAGGCCTGGATGATGTTGGTCTGCTGAAAGTCGTAGTGGGATTTGAAGATGATGATCGGGGGTTTCTCGGACAGCTTGTGTCGCATGACGGAACTGATGTGGTCGTAGCCCTCCTCGAGGTAGGCGACCGCTTTCTCGGCGAGTGCCTCGAATTCCAGCTCGAAGAGAATCTCGAGGTGCTCGCTCTCCATCCACAAGGGATGGAAATCCCGGTAGCGGACCTTATTCTTACCGAAGGAATTCCGCAGTTGCGAGGAGACGATGTCCTGCGCGAATCCGGGTTGGGTCAACAGCCCCCAGGAGATGACAACCAGGCCGAGCAATCCCCTCAAAGAGGGAAACCACTTACTTGCGCTCAACGGAGACCTGCTTTCGTGTGATGGAGCCGACTGCTTCCCGACGAGAGAAGGGAGGGAGAAGCGTATTTCTCGGCTCTCCATCGGGTGGATGCACCGGCTCGACATCGAGCTCCTCCAGTTCCATTATAAGCGAGTCGAGGCGCGCCGGCTCCGCCCTTTGGACGGCTTCGAGGCGCCCGTGGAGTCGCCTCAGGTTGGCGCGGTAGGCCTCCCGGGCGGGGTTCAGATCCGAAGCTCTTTCGTAGGCGATTTCCGCCTTGTCGGGCAGGCCAAGGCGCTCGTAAACGAGGCCCAGGTTGTTGTACAGGCTGCCCGCGAGGCTATCCTGCTCCGTCGCCTGCTCTAGATGGAGTCTGGCCTCCTTCCACATCTCGTTCTCAATACACCAGAGCACGTACTCGTTCACCTGTTTGACGATTTCCCGCTGCTTGCGGGTACGCGCCGCCCAGGCAGCGGCTAATCGACGCCGCTCCTGCTCCGTCCTCTCTGGCGTCCTCCGTGGACGCTTTTCGGTCAGGGTTTGTTCAACGGCATCTGCCATCGCCAAACCGCCCGGCTCTTCCGGATCTTCGGTGACCGCGCCGGTTGTGAGCGGTGCCGCGGGATCCACCGTCAGGGTGGCGGATGGCCTCGGCGAAGGGGAGACGGTTTCCGGGTCGCCGTCGATTGGGGCCGCCTCCGAGCTGGCCGTCGAGTCGGGGGACGGCGTGGCGCTATCCCTTTGGACATTCCGCCCTTTCCCCAGGTTCCCAGCGTCCAACCGGGCTGTGACAGCATCGCCGTCCGAGGGACGCCGGCGGATGAGTTCGAAACAGCCGCTCTGCCACAGACAGATGGCCAGCAGGAGCAGGATCCGCAACGGCGGTCGGGCGCGCGATAGGTTCAGGTCAGAGGCCACGTTTCCACAAGCTGCCGAGATTCTCGGCATCCCAACGCCGCACCAGAGCGCGGTTCTCCACCAGCGCGGAGGGTGACGTGTTGAGCGCCCGTTGCAGCGAGTCCGCCAGGGCGGGACACGCGGGCGCGCAGTGCGCGAAAAACAACGGTGAAATATAGGCAGGATAGGGATCAATTCCATACCGGCGGCCGATCTCCGCGCTCTCCGATTCCAGGAAGGCCGGCTCTTCGTCGACGTCCTAGCCGGCGACTTCGCCACGGTGGCATATCCTTGGCGCCCAAACCGCGCCCGGCAGCAGCGGGCGCCAGGACCAGCGACCATATGGTCTCACGGTCACATCCACAATGGGGATCAGACGTCACGATATGCCAGGTGTTCCCCTCCCCCCTCCCTGTGGGTGGCGGATTTGCGCTGACGCCGACGTCTGAGTCCGTCCCAGACGAGGAGGAGGTAGAGCGGCCCGTACTGACCCCACTTCGTCCAGCTCTCCTCTTCCCACAGCCCAACAATACTATATTGGGTCAACACGTGATAGGCAAGGAAGACGAGACCGGAGAACAACAGCCACGCCGGGCGCGGAAAGAAGGGCAGGAAGGGCAGCACCCAGATCAGGTACCACGGGTGAAGGGTGGGAGAAAGGAGCAGGTAGACACCGAAGATATTGAAGGCAGCCTGAAGCGGATCCGCCACGCGGAATACAGTCCACAGGACGGCCAGTGCCAACAACACGGCGCTCACCTGCCTGGCCAGCATCAGGGCGTCGTCGTCCCAGGCCAGCTCCGGTTGCCGCAGCCAGTTGTAGAGGAGGGTGAAGGCAGCGTCGTTGAACCGCCACTTGGAGGCGTAGGTTTTCAAGCCCTCAAAAAGCTGTACGCCCGGACCGAGATAGGCGAGGTAACCGACAACCACCCACAGGGGCAGCCACAAGAGAGGGAGGCGACCCGAGGGGTGAAGCCACCGCACCGCACGGGAAGTGGAGGAGGAGAGGCCGAAGTGACGCCAGAGCACGGGTAATAGAAGTAACGGGATGAGCTTGGCCAGCGCTCCCCCCGCCAGGGCCCACACCGCCAGATGCCGGCGTCCGGCGAGAGCAAAACAGAGGCTGAGCACGGTCAGCATCACCGCCAGGGCATCGATGTGCCCACTGCCCGCGGTCTCGACGATCGCCAGCGGGTTCCAGACGTACAGGAGCACCCGACGGGGGTCGGCGTGGCGCCGGCGCAGCAACGCCACGAGCGCCAGCACGAGGCCGGCCTCGCACAGGAGAATGCCCACCTTCATAGCTATGGCGGTCGGGCTCGCAGTGCAGACCAGGCGAAAAAACAGCTGTGTCAGCGGGGGGTAGACGGTGGGGATCTCCTTGTGGTTGATCCCCTCGTAGCCGTCGTCTCGAAGGTGCCGCAAGGCTTCGTCGTCTGGTGCATAGAGGAAGGGGTTGATGCCGGCCAGCTGGACGCGGCCATCCCAGACGTAGCGGTAGTGGTCGTCGGAGAGGCCGGGATCAGACCACAGCAGGGTCACCCGGAAGAGGAGCCCGATGGCGAGAACGAGGCGCAGGGACCCGCACCACCCCCTCAGCACGCCGATGACGGCCACGCCGTAGGCGGCGAAGGCCGCAAGGAGAAGGCTCCACAGAAGCGGTACCTGGGGGCCGAGGTCACCGACGGCGAGCAGGGCCAGCAGGACGGCTTCGATCGCCGCCCCGCACAGCAGATAGCGGTAGCAGGTCACAACGCGGCCGATGGCTCGCCGGATACGCGTCGCCATTACGGCAGGATGCGGCGAGCGCCCGCATACCGGGTGTCGAAGTAGGGTTGGGTGAGGCGGTCGACGACACCGCCCCGGCTCTGGCTGGCGTGGGCGAAGCGCCCCCGCCCGACATACACACCGACATGGGAGATGCCGGTACCGGAGTAGGCGATGCGGAAGAACACGAGATCTCCGGGTCGCAGATCGGTCCGATCCGATATAGGGGTGCCGAGTACGTACATCTGCCGCGAAGTGCGCGGCAGCTCAACACCGTAGGTTTCGCGGATCACCGCCCGAGCCAGGGCGGAGCAGTCCATGCCCCGGCGGGTCGTCCCTCCCCATTTGTAGGGTATGCCCAGGTATCCCTCCACCACGCGCGACAACCGACCTTCGTCCGACCCATGGAAGGCCCTCTGTCTGGTCTCGAGCTCGCGCACGACCGCGGAGTTGGTCCTGCCGTAGCGCGGCGCCGGTGCGACGCCGCATCCCCAAGCCGTCAGGCTTGCGGCAATTAGGCTTGCGGCTCCGATGAATAGGACTAGTGTCCCGACCGACAAATACGCTGAATTCTGATGCCGTTCCATGGCGCCTCGGCACCCTCGGTGCTGACGGCTATTTATTGGACAGGACACTAAGTCTGGGGCCGCCGCGGGGGACGACCACAGTTGCGGGCGGCCATCGAGCGTGAAGGGTGGAAGAGGAGACGGACATGGCGGTAGGTAGAGGCGTTGCCGGCAGGCGATTTATCCGTGGGAGAAGAACCCCTGGCCGCTCTTGCGGCCAAGATCCCCACGAGAGACCAGGTCGCGCAGGAGTGCGCAGGGCTGGTAGCGGGCCTTGTCCAGTCGCTCCTGAAAGGATTCGAGTATGAGGAGGACCACGTCGAGACCGATGAAGTCAGCCAGAGCAAGCGGTCCAATGGGGTGACGCGCTCCCAGACCCATCGCACGGTCGATGTCTTCAGCAGAGGCGACGCCTTCTTCGAGGGCAAAGATGGCTTCATTGATCATGGGAATGAGGATGCGGTTGACCGCGAATCCGGGCCGATCGGCCACCGAGATGGGGGTTTTCCCGAGCGACTCGGCAAATTCCCACACGGCCTGGAAGACCTGCTCCGAAGTCTGGGGGGTTCGGACGAGCTCGATCAGGGGCATGAGGGGCGGTGGATTGAAGAAGTGCATCCCGACCACTCTGTCGGGGCGACGGGTCGCCGTTGCCAGCTGACCGATGTCCAGCCCTGACGTATTGCTGACCAGGATGGCCTCTGGGGGCAGGTTCCGATCGAGGCGGGAGAGGACCTCTTTCTTGAGCTCCATGCGTTCGGGTACGGACTCGATCGCAAGGTCCGCCTCCACGCCGGTCAGGTCTTCCCGCAGACACAGGCGCGAGAGCGTAATCGAACTCTCAGAGGCTTCCAGTTCGCCCCGCTCCACAAGTCGGTGCAGACGGGCGGCGATGGTCTCGCCGGCGTTGTGAAGAACGGTGCCGTCGGCATCCG
>PBRM01000112.1 GCA_002725915.1 Gemmatimonadota bacterium | reverse complement strand
TCAGCAGAGCCACCTCCTCCACCTCCGGTCGCTGCAGAAGAACGTAGAGGATGGCGCGCGCCGCACCTCCCGCGCCCAGCAGCACCACCTTCGAGGGGAACGTCTGCAGCCCCCCGTCGTGCTCCAGACTTGCCGCGACGCCGTAGGCGTCCGTGTTGTGGCCGGTGAGATGACCGTCGTCGTTGGAGATCGTGTTCACCGCCCCGATAACCCTGGCCTCGTCGGAGATCTCGTCCAGCCCCTCCATGATCGACACCTTGTGAGGCACGGTGACGTTCAGGCCCCTGATCTCCAGGGCTCGCATGGCTGTCGGAACCGTCTGGACCTGGTCGCACTTCACGTGAAACGCCACGTAGACGTAATCCAGGCCTGTGGCGGCCAACGCGGCGTTTTGCATGACCGGTGACGCCGTGTGCTGTACCGGATCGCCGATGACCCCGAGAATCCGCGTCCTGCCGCTGATCAACCCAGTAGATCCTCCACGAACTGGTCGGCGATCTCCAGGCTCTCGCCCCAGGAGACGCCGTAAAACAGCTTGATAATCACCACCCCGCCGCCGAAGAATACGGCCAGGAGTACGAACAATCGAAATAGCACCCTCATCTGTTTCTCTCCTTCAAAGTGGCCAGAGAGTCGAAAAAACCGGGAAACACTCCATCCAGACACTCGACTCCCCCGATCTCCATCTCTCCGCTGGCCAGCAATCCGGCGACGGCGAAAGCCTGCACCGTGCCGGGGTCTCCCTTGCTGTCTATACTGGCCCCCTGCAAGGGGTGCCCGCCATCGATGACCAATCCCTCCGGGTATTCTCCCACCTTCGCCCCGATCAGCCGCAGCAGGGCCAGCAGGTGGGCGACGAGGTCGTATCCATCCTCGCTCCGTCGCAGGGCATCGATGTCCCTGATGATGAACTCCCCTTCCGTCTGCGTGGCCAGGACGGCCAGCAGGGGCACCTGGGCGATGAGTCGTTCGGCCCGGCTTTCAGCCACTCGCGTCGATCGCAGCTGAGTGAAGCGGGCGACGATATCGGCGGAGCCCAATTCTTCCTCCTCCACCTCCACTCTCCCGCCCAGCTGGCGCAACAGATCGAAGAAAGCCCTGTTGTCGGCTCGAACCGCTACCTTGCAGATGCGAATCGCCGATCTCTTCACGGTCAGGGCAGCCACCATGAGGGGGAGAGCCAGCTCCATCTGTCCGGTCACCGCCAGCGACAGGGGTGCCATCGCTTGCCCTCCCGTCACCCTCATGACCCGCTCTGCCGGGTCCGGCCGACTGCCCGTGACCTCCACTCCCCGTCGCTTCAGCTCAAATTCAACGCGGTCACGGCTCCGCGACGGTTCTCTGACCGCGGTCTCCCCGTCGGCGTACAGTCCCGCCAGGAGGAGTGCCTGCCTCAGCGGCGGCTCCAGGTCTCTGTCCGCGTAATCGACCCCCCTCACTTCGCCACCGCCGGTAAGGCGGAACGCCCCCTCTTCCTCTTCCGCCGCCCGCCCCACCCCCGCCTGTTCCAGCAACGTCAGCAGTTTCCGACAGAGATCTCTCCTGTCTGCCGGCACCCGTACCCTGACAGCGAGAGGCTGACAGGCCAGGGCCGTCAGCAGCAACAGAGCCGCGTCTCCGATGCCTCCCAGACCCACCTCTGATGGCGGCGCAGTCAGACTCCGAAGTCCCCGTCCCCGCACCCGCACGGTCGAGTCACTCACCCGGAGCTCGACCCCCAGTCTGCCCAGGGTCTCGACCAACGTCGCGATGCCGGGAGGCGCATTGTCCACCTGCGACTCCCCTTCCGACAGGGAGGCCAGCACGAGTGTTCGGGCCGCCTCCGCCAGCTCGCCAGGGACGCGGATATCGCCGGTGAGCTTTACGGCGGGGGTTACTGTCCGTTGTACGTTCACCATCAGCGGCGACGCGCCTGGTATCCCAGACCCCGAAGTACCTCCAGCGAGCGCTCCGCCGCCTCGCCGCTGTCGAATCCCAGGCGGATCGTCCCCCCTTCGCCCTCCCGAACCTTGAGGACCTCGATATCGTTGATGTTCAGCTCCTGATCCGCCAGCTTGGTGGCGATCTCGGCGATGACTCCGGGCCGGTCCTCCGCGACCACAAGGATCTCTTGCAGGGCGTGGATGAACCCCTTGGCGTCCTTCGGGATCTGACTCCGTATGTCGTTGGCGAAGGCGAAATCCCGCTCCAGGCTGCCGGGATCCACCAGGCGCTGGCGGACGTCCTTCAGCAAGTCGACATAGCGGTCGATCATGTGGCCTATCTGGTCGGCATTCGTGGCGCAGATGTCCCCCCACACAGGAGCGAAAGGACTGGATGCGATACGCGTCAGGTCGCGGAACCCGCCCGCGGCCAGAGGCAGGAAACAGCCGCCGCCCTCCTCGTTCATCCGTCCGACCATTTCGACCAGAGATGTGGCGATCATTTGCGGCAGATGGCTGATGGCCGCCACGACCTCGTCGTGGGTCTCGGCGGACAACTCGAGGACCTTGGCGCCGAGTTGAGCCAGCATCTCTCGGAGCGCCGCGTGCAGGTCTTCGGGAACTCCCTCCCCCGGGACCAGAATGTAGATGGCGTTCTGGAACAGGAAGGGGTCGGCCGCCATGACCCCCGCCTTCTCCGATCCGGCCATGGGGTGTCCGCCGATGAAGTGAACATCCTGCCGCCCGCAGGCCGCGGCCACTTCCCCCAGGCGGCGCTTGGTGCTGCCCACATCGGATACCAGCGTTCCGGCCGACACCTCTGCCATCACCTGCGGCAGCAGCTCGATGATCCGCTTGATCGGCGTGCACAGGAAAACGAGCTCGACGTCCCGCAGGCCTTCCGCCAGCTCGGCGTAGGAGGTGCCCTCGTCTATAACCCCCAGCTCGAGGGCCTGAGCGATAGTCTCGGGTCGGCTGATGCCCACCACCCGTCCCTTGAATCCGGTGCGCTTCAGAGACAGCCCCAGCGACCCCCCAATCAGGCCTACGCCAATGATTGCTATGCGCCTAAAGAAGCTAGCTCCCTCCTGCCTAATCGTATTAAGTCCAACACACCATCTTGCACGTGCACCCAGGTTCTCACGGGTCCGCATTTCCGCGTGAGAATGACGAAGTCATGCTCACCTCCGGCGCACATTCACCGTTGGGTCAGTCCCTCCGATTGCGCCGGTCGACGTCGCCGCCCTCCAGCTGTCTGGCTTCGGCCATAATGCGATTGAAAATATCGGCTACCGCTGCCGCGGTCAGTGGCCCCCCGTTTTGCGCCGTCAGCCCCTCTATGACCTCCCGCTCTCGACCCTCGTCCCGGACCTCCCGACCGTGTGCGCGCTTTATCTGCCCGATCTCCTCGGCGTATTCGAGTCGCCTGTTGATGAGATCAAGCAAGATCCGATCGACTGTATCGATACGGGCGCGCCAGTCACTCAGGTCCATAATCTCTCCTTCCACTCCTGCGTTGTTGAACCGGTCGTCAAGGGAAACTCTATCTCAGTCCCATCACCCGTCGCACCTTGTCCATGGTAGCACGCGCAATGACCCGCACCCTGGCGGCGTGTTCCGCCAGGAGCTCGTCGATGTAGGCGGGATCCTCGGTGAGTTCGCGGAAGCGGGCCTGCACCGGTTCGAGGGTGGCGATGACGACATCGGCCAGCTCCCGCTTCATGTCTCCGTAGCCCTTCCCCTCGAAGTGCGCCTCGATCTCTTCCTGGCTCTGTCCGGACAGGGAACGATAGATGGTCAGGAGATTGAAGACCCCGGGTCGGCGGGGATCGAAGACGATCTCTTTGTGCGAGTCAGTGACCGCCCGCGCCAGCTTCTTGCGAATGCGATCGGGCTCGTCCAGCAGTCCGATGCTGTGGTTCTGACCTGATTCCGACTTGGCCATCTTTCGCGTCGGATCATCCAGCCCCATAACCCGGGCACCGACAGGTCGGATGATCGGCTGAGGCACCGTAAAAGTCTCGCCGAAGAGATGGTTGAAGCGCTGCGCTGTGTCTCGCGCTAGTTCCACATGCTGTTTCTGGTCGTCTCCCACGGGTACGCCGTCGGCCTGGTAAAGCAGGATGTCAGCCGCCATCAGAACCGGGTAGGTGAACAGGCCGGCGCTCACTTGTTCCTGCTTGCCCTCGGACTTCTCCTTGAATTGCGTCATCCTGCTGAGCCATCCCATCGGCGTCACACACATGAGGAGCCACGCCAGCTCGGTGTGCTCGGGAACGTGGGACTGCACGAAGAGGCTGCATCGACTCGGATCCAGACCCGACGCCAGGTACACCGCCACCAGCTGTCGGACATTCCTCCGCAGCTCCTCCGGATCGTAGGAAGCGGTGATGGCGTGCTGGTCGACAACACAGAAGATGTTGTCGTATTCCTCCTGATCCGCCACCCAATTGCGGATGGCGCCGATGTAGTTGCCGATGTGTGGATCCCCCGACGGCTGTATCCCGGAGAATACTCGCTTCTTGTTTTTCACCGTTCAACCAGCTCTCGCACTTTGGCGCCCATGTCGTCGGCTTTCATGAGAGACTCGCCGACGAGCACGGCATCGATACCTGCCGCTTCCAGCTCTCTCACATGCCCCCCGTGCTCGATGCCACTTTCACTGACCGTAGTGATGTCCTCGGGAATGAGCTCCACCAGCGCGTATGTGGTGTCCAGCGTGGTCTCGAAGGTTTTGAGATTTCGGTTGTTGATGCCCACCAGTCGCGCTCCCACCTGCAGGCTCCGCCTCAATTCCTCGGCGCTGTGCACTTCCACCAGGACCGCCATATCCAGCTCTTCACCCAGACCGATAAAATCGTCGAACTGGCCCCCGTCCATGAGGGCGGCGATCAGCAGGATGGCGTCAGCCCCGATGAGTCTGGCCTCGTAGATCTGGTACGGGTCGATGGTGAAATCCTTGCGCAGGACGGGCAGGCCGGAAATCTGTCGAGCGGCCGTCAGGTAGGCGTTGCTCCCCTGAAAATAAGCCTCGTCCGTGAGTACCGAAAGAGCCCGCGCTCCGTTCTCGGCGTAAATGGCGGCGATCGCTTCCGCATCGAAGTCTTCGCGTATGACGCCCCTGGACGGAGAGGCCTTCTTGATCTCGGCGATGAGAGCCATCCCCTCTCCCTGCAGCGCAGCGAGGAAATCCTCTCTGTGCGGGGTGTCCAGCGCCGCTGCCTTCATCTCTGCTGGTGGCGTCTCGTATTTCGCCCGTTGGACGAACTCCCGCTTGTAGGTGGCAATCTCCGCCAGAATATCAGCCATCTCAGTTGTTGACGACCTCTCGTCAGGTTCTCGCAAAGGCCCGGCGCTGCAGGATCTCCCGCCAGGCTCCTAGCGGCACGGACACGACCGAGGTCGTTTAGAAGGACTTGGAAGGACTTGCGAACATATCAGCTGTTGCTCACCCTCTTCAGATTTTCGAGCGCCGCCAACGCCTTTCCGGACTCGATCGCCGCCTCCGCCCGAGCGGCGCCGTCCTGCAGGCGGTCTGCCAGACCGCCGGCGACGATAGCGGCCGCCGCGTTCATGACCACCACGTCCCTGGGAGCGCCAGCGATCCCCTTCAACACATCTGTCAATATACGGGCGTTTTCCGTCGCATCCCCGCCCTCTAGAGCAGAACCATCGACGACATCGTAGCCGAAATCACCGGGTGCCACCTCGTAAGTCTCGAGCTCGCCGTCCCTCAGTTCCGTCCCCTGCGACGGGCCGGTGAGGGTGAGCTCGTCCAGACCGTCGCTGCCGTGGACGACGAGGGCTCGCTCCGACCCGAGCGCCCTCAGCACAGCCGCCATCCGCTCGGTCAGCTCGGCGGCGAAGACGCCGATGAGTTGCCGCCTGGCACCGGCGGGGTTCGTCAGCGGTCCCAGAATGTTGAAAACCGTACGCGTACCGATCTCCTTTCGCGGCCCGATGGCGTGCTTCATGGCACCGTGCAGTTTGGGCGCGAATAGAAAGCCGATGCCCACCTCGTCCAGACACGTAGCCACCTTCTCCGGAGACGCCTCCACGTCGACCCCCAAAGCGGCCAGCACGTCTGCCGAGCCGCACTTGCTCGACATGGCGCGGTTGCCGTGTTTGGCCACACACAGACCCGCCCCGGCGGCGACGAACGCTACCGCGGTCGAGATGTTGAAGGTGCCCGAGCCATCGCCACCCGTGCCGCAGGTATCTATCATCGGTTCTCTGCCGCCGCCGATGGGCGTCGCTTTCTCCCGCATGGCCTCGGCGAAGCCGGCGATCTCGTCCACGGTCTCACCCTTGCATCGGAGCGCTATCAGAAAGGCGCCGATCTGGGCGTCGGTGGCGCCGCCGCTCATGATCTGGTCCATTGTGCCTCGCGCCGCGCCGCGGTCCAGATCCCGACCGTCAATCAACTGCTGGATCACACCCTGAATCACCGTCCACCTCCTGTCAGGAAATTCTGCAGCAACGCCTTCCCCTCGCCGGTGAGGATGGACTCGGGGTGGAACTGCATTCCCTCCACTTCGAACTCCCGGTGACGAAGCCCCATGATTATGCCGTCTTCGGTCTCGGCCGTGACCTCGAGGCAATCGGGAAGGGTCTCCCGCTCGACGATGAGCGAGTGGTAACGCGTCGCCGTGAAGGGATCGGGAATGCCGCTGTATACCCCTCGGCCGTCGTGACGGATTTCCGATGTCTTGCCGTGCATGATGTAAGGAGCTCGTTTAACCACGCCGCCAAAAGCCTGGCCGATCGTCTGATGGCCCAGACAGACGCCGAGAACGGGAACCTTGGAGGCAAAAAGGCGCACCACTTCCAGGGAGATCCCCGCTTCGTTCGGCGTGCACGGTCCCGGAGAAATGACGATCTTCGCCGGCTCGAGTGCGGCGATACCCTCCGGAGAGATCTTGTCGTTGCGGTAGACCTCCAGCTCGGCGCCCAGTTCGCCCAGATATTGAACGAGATTGTATGTAAAGGAATCGTAGTTATCAAGAACCAGTATCATCGGGTCACCTCCCCTCTCAGTCACCGCGACTGTTGTCGACCGCCAGAAAAGAGGGCTCCTCTCCCTCCTGAAGACCGCTGATCGTAGCCGTCGACGGCGTGATGCTCCCCCTCTCCGCCATCTCGATCGCCCGCAGCAAGGCCATGGCCTTGTTCACCGTCTCCTGGTACTCCTCCTCCGGCTTCGAGTCGGCGACGATACCACCGCCCGCCTGCACGTAGGCGATGCCGTCCTTGACCACCAGCGTGCGGATGGCGATGCAGGTGTCCAGATTCCCGGAGAAGTCGAGGTATCCGATGGCCCCCCCGTAGATGCCGCGCCTGCAGGACTCGAGCTCGTCGATGATCTCCATGGCGCGGATCTTCGGCGCCCCCGACAGGGTCCCCGCCGGATAGCAGGCGAAGAGGGCGTCGACGGAATCCATTTCCGGCCGCAACCTGCCCCGAACGTTGGAGACGATGTGCATAACGTGCGAATACCTCTCCACCGTCATCATCTCCGTCAGCTCCACTGAGTCGAACTCGGAGACCCGCCCGACGTCGTTGCGCCCCAGGTCCACCAGCATCACGTGTTCGGCGCGGTCCTTGTCGTCATTTAGTAGCTCCACCTCCAACCGGGTGTCCTCCTCGGCGGTCTTCCCCCGAGGTCGGGTGCCGGCGATCGGCCTGAGATCGATGGTGCCGTCCTCGACGCGCACGAGGATCTCCGGCGAGGCCCCCAGAACCTGCAACTGGTCGCCGAGTGTCATATGGAACATGTAGGGCGACGGGTTCACCGTGCGCAGGATGCGATAGATGTCGAGGGGGTCGGCCGTCACCTCTACCTGGAATCGCTGGGAGAAAACGGCCTGAAAGATATCGCCGGCGCGGATGTACTCCAGGCAGCGCTCGATCTTCTCGACGTAATCCCGCCGGCTCATATTGGAGCGCACCGGCCCCATCCCCTCTCCGGCTGTCAACTGGGGCGCGGCGGCAGGTTGCGCCAGTTGCTCTTCGAGCTCCCGGAGGCGGCTCACCGCCGCCTCGTATGCCGCGTCGACATCTCCTGTATGCTGACCCAGGTCGGCATTGGCTATGAGCAGGATGGTGTGCCGCAGATTGTCGAAGGCGAGCACAGCGCCGAATACGGCGAAGACCATGTCGTCCAGCTCGAGGTCGTCGGCGCCGCTGGCGGGAATGTCCTCTACCAGACGGATCCCGTCATATCCCAGATAACCAACGGCGCCGCCGGTGAATCGCGGCAGGCCCTCCACCTGGACGGGCTCGTAGGGGCGGATCAGATCCTTCAGGGCCGCCACCGGGTCTCCGCGCCACTCTCGCCGACCGGAGCCCATCTCCTCCAGGGAGATACGGTCGTCCCTCGAGCGGAACACCCGGTCGGGCCGGATCCCGAGAAAGGAGTAGCGCGCCGCTCTCTCGCCCCCCTCTACGCTCTCGAAGAGAAAGCTGTAACCGCCGCTCTCCGATCTCAGCTTCATGTAGGCGGAAACGGGAGTCTCCGTGTCCGCCAGGATCTCCACGCACACGGGAATCATGTTTCCCCGCGCAGCCAGTTGGCGAAATTCAGCCAGTGTCGGTTTGGTTTCCATGCTTTATGTCCCGTCTACCGAGTGTTGGCGATGAAGCGCCCGCCCAAGTCTGCGTACGGGCGAGAAGGACGAAATCCTTCTCGGCTCCGGCGCCTGATCCACCGTTGGGGTCAGTCGCCCCGATAGCGCCGGTCGATCTACAGACGATGCGCTTTTACGGCGGCACACAAAGAAACCGCGAACGCATCGAGTGCGTCCGCGGCTCGCGGTGATCTGTTTCTGGTCAGCAGCCTTACGGCTCAACAGGCGGACGCATCTATAACTCCTTCAGTGATTCCGAAGCGCCACCAATAGCGTTTGCAGGATATCTGTGTGAAATGCGTCATCGCTCTTTGCCCAGATTACTGCGACCGCATTGGGATAAGCTGTGTAGCAAGTGGCAATCTACACGTCTTCTCCGGCTCTGTCAAGCTCCTATCCATGCAGTACGAGCTTCAGACCGGTGGCCAACAACAACGCGTAGATGGCCCGCGTGAACCAGGCGTCGGTGAACCGACGGATGAGGATAATCCCCAGGCGGACGCCCAGAAAACTGAGCGGAGCCAGCATCAGAATCGTCCACACGTCGCCTGTTTTCCACAGGCCGAGCCCGTAATAGGGTACCACTTTGATCAGGTTGAGTCCGGCGAAGAAAGTGACCGTCGTCCCGACGAACAGATCCCGGGGCAGCTTTTGCGGCAGCACGAACATCGCCGCCGGCGGGCCGCCGGCATGTGCCAGGGTCGACCCGAATCCTGAGGCAGCGCCCATGAGCACACCTTCAGCCGCGGAGGGACGCCTCGCCTCAAGTTTGCCTGAGATGTACCCGCGACCGATCCGGAAGGCCACGAACAGGAGCGCCAGCGTCCCCACTCCGAGCTCCAGGACCCGCTGGTTTCCGATGAAAACGCCGAAGAAGACGGTCCCCGCCCCGACGCCCAGCACCGAGCCGGCCAACAGCAGGCCGACACTGCGCCGGTGGAAACGGGTGCGGTAGTGCCAGACCGAGAAGATGTCGCATACGATCAGCAGGGGCAGCATGAGGGCCACGGCCTCGGCCACTGGGATCGTCAGCGCCATGAGAGGCGTGCCCAATACTCCAGCGCCGCCGCCAAAACCGGCTTTGGCCACGCCTACCAGGATCACCGCCATCGCCGCCGTGATCCAGAATAAGGTCGGGTACTCGGGAAAGACTTACTACTCCCCCGCCACCTTCGTGACTTCGATGTCGAGGTCCGCGCGGTCGGCGATGCGTTCTATCTGACCGTCCCTGATCCACACCACCCGATCCGAAACGCTCAGCATCTTGTGGTCGTGGGTGGCGGAGATGATCGTGACCCCAGATTTCTCGTTCATCTCACGCAGGAGCTCAATGATCTCGGTTCCGGTCGTAAGATCCAGGTTACCCGTGGGCTCATCAGCCAGAACGATGGCCGGGTCATTGGCCAGGGCGCGGGCCACGGCCACGCGCTGCTGCTGTCCGCCCGAGAGCTCCGGGGGTTTGTGGGAATGACGCTCGCCGAGGCCGACCTTCTTCAGGAGGTCCAATCCCTTATCCCGCGATTCGTCGCTGGTGAGGCCTGCAAACACCATCGGCAGGGTCACATTCTCCAGTGCCGTCATCACCGGAATCAGATTGAAGGACTGGAATATGTAGCCGATCTTGCGACAGCGCAGCCAGGCCAGCTCGTAGGCATCGAGCTGGGCGACGTCCACTTCGTCGATGTAGACCTTGCCGTGCGAGGGCTTGTCGAGCCCGCCGATCATGTTGAAGAGCGTGCTCTTGCCGGACCCGGAAGGACCCATGATGGATAGATACTCCCCGGTGTAGATCTCCAGATCCACCCCCCGCAGGGCGTGTACCTCCAGCTCACCCATGACGAAGGTCTTCTTCACCTCCTGGGTCCGCACAACCGTCCGATTCTCTTCGGGAGCCTTCTTCGCGACCTCTGTTTCTTCAGTCATCAGGTATCCGACCTCATCGCCTCTACCGGCTCCATCTTGGCAGCGGTGTACGCCGGCAGCATGGCTCCTATCAGTGACAGGATGGTGCCGGCCAGCATGGCCGCCCCGGCGGATTCGATTACGCTGGCAGTGGGAAAATAGGTGAAGATGAAATAGCCGTAATCGAGCATTGCAAGAGCCGTCGTCAGCACCAGGCCGATGACGATTCCCACCAGGGTCCCAGCGACTCCCTGGAAGGTCGACTCCAGCAAGAACAGCTTGATGATGAAGGAGTCCAGGGCACCAAGACACTTCATCGTCCCGATTTCTCGAAAACGCTCGGTAACCGACATCAGCATGGCGTTGGCGATCCCCACCACGCAGACCAGCAGCGACAGGCTCACGAGCCAGGTCTGCTTCGAGCTCTCCTCCTCCAAGCGGGATCTGTCCTCCCCGGTGGCGTTCACCCCCTGAGCAGTGCCCGTCTCGATGCCCTTTTTCTGCAGCAGCAGATCGATTTCGCTCTTACCTGCCTCCTTGAGACTGGTTACGATATCCGCGCCACTCCACACCGACATCAGGAAAGCTATTGCCAGGATGATACCACTCGTGGTAATGAGGGACCTGCCAAAGCGAATCTTCAGACTTCTCAGAGCGATCTCCACGGCCTTGCTGACAGGCAGGACGATCTCCCGACCGCCGGCCAGTTGAAACCCTTGTTGCGCCATCATCTACTCCTGCTTGGGCCCCGTTGAAGATTCCGCTCCGCAACCGGTCGTCGCACGGGCTCCACGGACGGCTCGTTTCGCATGCCCTTCTCACTCTGGTGAAGTGGCTGGTGGCCACGTGGCTCCCGGCTACCTCCCGCCGCTGTTAACATATATTCAAACTTCGCCCTCAAATCAAGATCCAATCGCAAAAAGTCCTTCTAAACGATCTCGTACAACTCCATCTCGTATGCGAATCCTGGATCTCACGGGCCGGTGTCGCCTGCTTTCTCCGGGTACTCAACGTCGTGGGGTCACTTCTATGAGGGGCAAATCATCCATGGAGGTGGGGCGATCGTCCCCTATGAGGTCGGTGAAGGACCCGGGTACCAAGCGCACCCGCAGGCGCCGATTCTTCCCCCCCACCCTGCGCAGAGAGTGGGAGATCGTCCCGGAGGTGAAGATGAGCTCGTCGAAGTCTCCCTCCCTGAGCAACTGCGGAAGATCCTCCACGAAGCCGACCACCTGCCGGCCGGCCACCATCGTCCCCACCTCTTCCCGCTCGGGGCTGACTACCCCCTTGAGCTCGCTGTCCAGGCCTCCAGCTTTCTGCAGGAATTCCAGGAACTGTACCGCGTTCCCGTCTGTGCCCACCACCAGGATCCGGCGCCGTCCGATCCGGCCGCGCCCCGTTCCCAGCCTCCAGCCCGCTGCCAGACGCCAGCCCGCCACCAACACCGTGTTGGACGCCCACGCCGCCGCCGCCGCCAGGCGCGAGAAGTTATAGGCCTTGAAGAAGAAGACGGTGGTGACGATACCGGTGAATCCCAATGCCACTGCCAGGACGGCCCAGGGGGCGGAATAGCGCCGCCGGTCGTACAGTCCCAGAAGTTGGAAGGCCGCCAGCCATATGACCGCCGAGGCCCCGAATACCAGCATCCACTGGGCCTCTGTGTAGGCGGGCGGCGTCAGCCACCGCGTCGGGTGCACGTCCAGCCCCAGAGCGACGCCGAAACGCTCGACCCTGTGGATCGCCGGGACCAGGTCCGGGTGATACCTCGCGGTCACTCCCAGTCTGAGACCGACCAGCACCAGAACGGCGTCCAGCGCCGGCAGGGCCAGCCACCGGGCCAGCGGAATCGCCAGGGAGTAGAGGCCGTAGGCGACGATGCCGGCGTGGAGCAGCCACAGCGGAAAGAATCGGTACCGTCGCCTCATGTGCTTCTGCACGAAGATGGCCATAGCCCGGTTCTTGCGGTAGTGGATGCGCATCTCCTGCGTCCGGCCGCTCTCCCCCCTGAAGTGGATGATCTCCGTTTGCGGCACGTAGTGGATCTTCCACCCGGCTTCGCGCATGCGGTAGCACCAGTCCAGGTCTTCGCCGTACATGAAGTAGGCCTCGTCGAGGAGACCCACCTCCTCGAGCACCTCCCGGCGCACCATCATGCACGAGCCCGATAGGGCATCGACTTCACTGACCTCTTCCGGGTCCAGGAAGGTGAGATTGTAACGCGCCAGCCGGGGGCTGTTGGGGAAAAGCCGGCTCAGTCCGGTGAGCTTGCAGAATGCCGCGGCGGGCGTGGGGAACCCACGGCGCGACTCCAACTGCAGGGTGCCGTCGGGATTGAGGATCTTGCAGCCCGCCGCCGCGGTCTCGGGATGGTTGTCGAGGAACTCCATCAGGCAGCGCAGCGTATCGGGCCGAATGATGGTATCGGTGTTCAGCAGCAGCACGTAGCGCCCGTGTCCGCGGCGGAAAGCGGCGTTGTTTGCCGTCGCAAAACCCACGTTGGCGGAGTTGCGGATCAGCCTCACCTGCGGAAACTCCGCCTCCACCATGTCGGCACTGCCGTCGTGCGAGGCGTTGTCGACCACGGTGATCTCCACCTGCAGGCCCGCCGACGCCTCGATCACCGTGCGCAGCGCTTGCTGCATCAGATCGCGCGTGTTGTAGCTGACCATAACCACGCTCAGATCCACGGCAGGCGCGTCTACCAGTCCGGAGGGCTGACCAGAGCCCCTATGGATGGCGCTGCCCTTCACTTCCCCTTTCTCCTCCCCCTTCTCCCCCTGCCCGCCAGTCTGTAGAGGCTGAAACAGGCGATCTGTTTGAGGAAGAGAGCGTTCCCCCGCCAGTTGAGTTTGCTGGTGCTGAACTGGCGATTGCGGAAGATGATGGGAACGGACAGGTGAGAGTCGTAGTGCCCCTTGGTGAGGATCTCGAGCAGGATCTTGTATCCGCCGGAAGTCAGCTCCATCTCCCCGAGAACGGCGCGATGGAGGAAGAAGTACCCCGCCAGCGGGTCCTCGACCCCCGTGAGCAGCCGCGCCATGCCCACCCCCACCAGGGATATCATCTTGCGATGCCAGGCCCACTTCTCCACCTTGCTGTCCTCGGCGAAGCGACTGCCGATGGTGATGTCGTACTCCCGCAGACTGTGGATGAGCTTCGGCAACTCGCTGGGATCGTGGCTCAGGTCGGCGTCGATGACACCGAGATAGGCTCGCTCCGATTCTCCGAACCCGGCCATCACTGCCGAGCCCAGTCCCAGCTTTCCTGCTCGATGCACCACCTTGACCGGATACTTCTCCACGAGCTCCTCTGCCGCCTCCCCGGTGCCGTCCGGCGAGTTGTCGTCCACCACGATCAGCTCGAGGTCGATGTCCGCCTCCCGGTCGATGACCTCAAAGATCTCCTCAGCCAGAAGCGCGATGTTCTGGCGCTCGTTGTAGGTCGGCGTGATGAGAGAGACACAGAAGGCGGGATCCATATCTAGGCGAGATCGGCGAAGTCGCGGCGGAAGTCCTGTTCTTTCCTCATCGCCGCCAGTCCCTGTGTGAATCCCATCGGTTCCCGACCGAGCTTGGCGGCGAGGTGCTCCCAGCGCAACCCCGATCGCAGTGGACGCTTCGCCTTCTGGCCGACGTGCTCCGTCGGCACCGCGCGCACGCGACCCGCGTCGAGACCGAAGAATCGCGCCAGCTCCAGAACGAGCTCGTGCCTGGTCATGAAGTCGGCGCCCCCAACGTGAAAGAGTCCGGTGCTGCCGCGCAGACAGAGCTCCACCAGGGAGAGCGCAACGTCGCCGACAAAGGCCGGGTTGCCCCACTGGTCGTGCACGATGGCCAGCTCCTCCCCCTTGACGAGAGCCTCCAGCGGCCACGTCACCAGGTTGCGGCGCGTCTCCGGCACGTATCCGAAGAGCCACAGAGTCCTCAGCACCAGTCCCCTTTTTCCCCACTCCAGCACGCGAGCCTCACTTTCCAGCTTCACCTGCCCATAGTAGGAGAGGGGGTTGGTGGGGTCCTCCTCGGCATAGGGTCCGGTGCGGCCGTCAAAGACATAGTCCGTGGACAGGTGCGCCAGCCCCGCGTCGATCTCGTCGCACCCGTCCGCCAGATTGCCGACCATTTCCAGATTCACCCGACGAGCCAGATCGCGCTCCGTCTCGCACAGATCGACATCCGTGAGGGCCGCCGTGTGGATGACCCAGTCCGGCCGCTCGAGGGCCAGGAGACGCGTCACCGCCACGGCGTCCAGCAGGTTGACGCGTCGATATGCCAGCGTCTCCGGGGGGGGCTCGCCGCGACGGCCACAGGCCACCAGCTCCACCTCCGCCACGTCCTGGCGCAATACGCTGCGGCCCAGAAAGCCGTGGGCCCCGGTGACCAGGATCTTCACGATCGCCGCAACTATCCCTCCCCGTATCGGAGCAGAGAACTGGCGTAGGAGGCATGGCGCCTCCCCGGAGGGGTCGGCAGCCGCAGCCGCTCCAACAGCTGCCCCGCCCGTTGACGGTTCCCTTTCATCAGATACAAATCAGCCGCCAGCGCGTTTCCCGAAGGCAGGCTGGTGTCCCGGTGGCGCACCTGCAAAGGCCAGACCAATCCATCTATCGCCGTCGGCGGAGCTGCCGCGAACAGGCCGGAGTCGCGGTCGTAAAGCCGACTCTCCGCCCAGGCCAGTGCTTGCTCGGATCCGGCGAGATAGCGTTCGTCGTCATCCAGCTGGTACTGCGCTCGAAGCGCTGTGGCCACCAGCATCTGATTCACCAGTATTCCGGGGGCGTAGCGACGCCCCTCGTGGAGACAGTGATAGACCTCCCCGTCGGCGGTCATCAGCTCATCCAGCAGGAAATCCGCCGCCGCCGTCGCCCGGCGCGCCGCCTCCTCGTCACCCAGCTGCGCGGCAGCCCGGATCATGGCAACCACCAGCAGGCCGTTGACGTCGGCATAGGCCGCCGGATCCGTCCACCCGGTCAGCTCGCCCGAGCCGCAACGGATGGGGACGCGCCGCGCCAGGAACACGCCTCTGTCCTCGTCGAAGAGCTCCCTGTTGACGAACTCCAGTAGCCTCCTGGCTGCCCTGGCGTACTCCGCTCCCCCTTTCCCTCCGTCCGTGTCCAAGAGGAGCTGCAGCTCCAAGAAGAGCTGGAGAAGACCGGCCTGAACTGCGGCGCTCTTGACGAAACGGGGCGTCCGCCAGTCCGGTGTGTGGGTGTACGACCACACCCCGCCGGCTGCTTCGTCCTGCATGGGCGCACTCAAAAAGGGCTGGATACTCCGCCGCACCATGGACCGTGCCCTGGGGTCGCCCGACTCTCTATAGTACTGCAACAGAAACCGCAGGACCAACGGCTCGGCAAACTTCACACCCTGGCCGAAGCCCCCGTAGACGCTGTCGAAAGCAGCCTCTGCAGCTGCGTACACGTCCCCGGCGCCGATCTCGTACCCCGCGAGCAGATGCGCTGTCCCCGCGGCCTTCTCCACTTTGGACATCACCACTTCGCGCCGATCGCGGTGGTGGGCGACCATTCTCAGGAGAAACATTCGCACATTGCGTGGCGGAATATCCACCGCCTGCGCTGCGACTCGTCCGTCCGTCTGCAGCACCAGTAGGGCCGGCCAGCCTCCCGGATCGTAGCGCGCGACCAGGTCAGGGCGGCGATAGGGATTTACCTGAACTGCGGCGAAGCGCTCCTCCACCAGAGAGCGCACTGCCGGCTCGCCCGCGGCGAAGAGACCGTCACTACCGGGTGCGGCCAGATAAAGAAGAACGGGAACCTGTCGTCGCGCGGCGTCCTCGAAAACGCCCTGGCCCCACTGGCGCCATTGAATCAACGCATCGTCACAAGAAAAAACCGGGACTGCGGCTGCGACGGCTGCCGCTGCCCCATCCACCGACGGCAGAGGTTCAGGCGCCGGCTGCCCGCAATTCATTCCCGCCGCCGCCGACAGACATACTGAAACGCCGGCGGCCCGTGTGCGGCGCCACCGTGCGAACCGAGGTCCCCTCCCGCTGAGATCCCGCTCGCTGCTCGTCGACTTCACTCCATCTTGTACCCGGTTGGATCATCCTGGATCTCTCCACAGTGTCCCTTGCGGAGTCGAGTGCGTCGCCTTTTAACGAGATCGTCAATCATGATGCGATGGCAAATGGAAGGGCGTTGAGGGGATTGATTCCTGGAGAAATGGCTCTCTCGTACGGCGATCGGGTGCCCGCTCCTCGGGCGCCGAGAATATGCCCCCCGCTCCGGAGCTGGGTCAAGCACTCCATACGCCTTGAGGGGGAGGGGGGATCCGTGTGCGAGGAGGATCGCCTGCAGCTATATTATCGCTTGCGGAGCTCACAACTGACCTGACGGAGGCGAAGCGCGCATGAATCCACTTGACCGAAAAACACTGGGCAGCACCGGACTGGAGGTGACTCGGCTGGGTCTGGGCTGTGCCCCGCTGGGGGGATTGTACGGCGACATTTCCGAGGAGCAGGCCACTGAAGTCGTTCAGCGCGCCCTCGCTCTGGGGTTGAACCTCATCGACACCGCCCCTCTCTACGGCTCTGGCAAGAGCGAGAAGCGCGTCGGCGCCGGGGTGAAAGGGGTGGCGCGCGACAGCTACATTCTGGCCACCAAGGTGGGCCGCGTCCTGGAGCCGGCTGAAGCCGGGGATGACCGGGGTCAGGACATCTTCGAAAATCCACCCCCTTTCAAACCCGTCTTCGACTTCAGCTATGACGGCGTCATGCGCTCCGTCGAAGAGAGCCTGGCGCGCTTGGGCGTCGACCGCATCGACATCCTCCACATCCACGACCCCGATGACCACTACCAGGAAGCCATCGATAGCGCCTACCCCGCCATCGACGGACTGCGCAGTCAGGGGGTCATTCGCGGCGTCAGCGCCGGCATGAATCAGTGGGAAATGCTGGCCCGCTTTGCGCGCGAAGGGGACTTCGACTGCTTCCTGCTGGCGGGGCGCTACAGCCTGCTCGAGCAGGACGCGCTCGACGAACTGCTACCGTTGTGTGTGGAGAAGAACATCGGCATCATGGCCGGCGGGACCTACAACAGCGGCATCCTCGCCAAGGGCGCTGTCAGGGGCGCCAAGTACAACTACGCCGATGCCCCTTCCCACATCATCGACAAGGCGCGGCAGCTCATGGCGGTGGCCGACCGTCACGCCGTCGACATCAAAGCAGCTGCCTCGCAGTTCGCCCTCGCCCACCCCGCCATCACCTGCATCGTCCCAGGCACCCGCAATCCCGACCGCGTCAGCGAGAATTTCGAGCTCCTCGGCCAGAGCATTCCCGCTGATTTCTGGAAGGAACTGAGGGTGGAGAAGCTGATTCGCGACGACGCGCCCGTGCCGGATTGATTGACCCCTAATCTAGCCCCGGATCTTGGAGCGATAGGCCTCGGTATCCCTTATCTGTAAGAGCGGGAAAAGCGCTCGGCGTAGATCCGGATGATGGGCAACAGATGCCGTATCGTGGTCAGCGACAGTTCCCCGACCCCCACCTTGTCAACCCCCCATTCCTCGAACGACGCCATCACCTCCGGCGGATCCTTCATAGGGATAGACGACTGATTTTCTGCCCGACACCCCCACTGTGCGCACCAGTACGCCCACAGTGATGGCCGCGAGACCGCCGTAGAACCAGCGCCCCACCTCCTTCCTTTCCATGGAGCGCTCTATCAACAGCAGGCTCAACAGCAGGCTCAACAGCAGCGCCACTGCCCCTGACCGCCGCTTCGCGCTTGCCCTTCTTTCGCCAGCGCACTAGCTTACCGGTGCCCCTCTCCCCGCGTCGGCAGCAGAAAGGTCATCCGGTGTCCTCCGACGGCAGCGCCAATCTCCTCTACCTGCACTCCGATCAGCACAGTCCCTTCGTTGCCGGATGCTGCGGCGATCCGCTGGTCGAAACGCCGCACATCGATGGGCTCGCACGCCGGGGCGTTCTGCTGGAAAACACCTACTGCCCCTCGCCGATCTGTGTGCCCTCGCGGATGTCGATGCTGACGGGCCGCTTTCCGCACGAGAACCGCGTGTGGACCAACACTCACGTGCTCGACTCGGGCATTCCCACCCTCGCCCACGCCATGGGAGCGGCCGGTCTCCGCCCGCTCCTCATCGGTCGCATGCACGCTCTCGGGCCGGACCAGCTTCACGGCTACACCGAGCGCCTGGTGGGCGACCACGCTCCCAACCACCTGGGCGGCCGGGGGGTCGACCACGGTGAGCTCTCCGGAACCGCGGGACCTGCGCGCATCAGTCTGGAAAAATCCGGACCCGGACAGAGCGCCTATCAGGTACACGATGAAGACGTCGCCGCCGCCGCCGTCGATCACCTGAATCGCCTCGGGGTCCGCCGACGGGCGGGGCAGCCGGCCGAGCCCTTTAGTATATCGGTCGGCTTCATGCTCCCGCACCAGCCGTTCGTGGCGCGACGGCAGGATTACCATCGCTACGCCAGCGCCATGACCATGCCGCGGAAACCCGAACCCTTCTCCGACAGCCTGCACCCGTATTTCAGCTGGTGGCGCCGCACCTGCGGCATCGAGGAGGTCACCCCGGAGGAAATCTTGAGAGCCCGCGCCGCCTACTGGGCCTTGGTGGGCGTCCTCGATACCCTTATCGGCGATATCCTGGCCGCGCTCGAACGCAATGGCCTGGCCCAGAACACGCTGATCGTATACACCTCCGATCACGGTGAGCAGGTGGGGGAGCACGGCCTGTGGTGGAAACAGACCTTCTACGAAGAGTCGGTGAGAGTGCCAGCCATCCTCTGCTGGCCCGGCGAACTGCCCGCCGGCAGCCGCTGCTCCCGAGTGGCCAGCTCCCTGGATCTCAACGCCACCATGCTGGATGCCCTGGGCGCGCCGCCTCTATCAGCGTCCAGAGGGCGCAGCCTCCTCCCCATCCTGCGCGCTGACAGCCCTGCTGGCGAAACAGCGGCGAACTGGCGGGACGAGGCGTTCTCCGAGTACTGCACCGACGAGGGCTGCCTTCACCGCATGGTCCGCCAGGGACCCTGGAAGCTCAACTACTACCACGGCCAGGAGCCGCAGCTGTTCAATCTGGAAGAAGATGCGGATGAGCTGCGCGACCTCGCCGCCGATCCCGCCTGTCGGGACGTGCGGGAAGAGCTGACGAGCCAGGTGCTGGACGGGTGGGATCCGGACGAGATCTCCGCTCGCATGGAGGAGCTGCGTCGGGACCGTCGAATCCTCGCAGACTGGGGGCGAAGCGTGCGTCCCCCGGACCGCTACCGCTGGGATCTGCGCCCGGAGATGGACTACCTCGACTAGTGGAGAACCTATAATGCCTCTGGAGATCTTCGATTACCGCACCGACATCCGCAATCTCCTGGTGACACCCCACATCCGCTCCCGCTTCCTGCGCATGGAGCCGGGGCAGGTCGCCAATCGCCACAGCCACGACCTGGGACACGAGATCTTCCTCATCCTTCAGGGACGCGCCCACTTCGAGGTGGACGGTGAGGAGGCCGAGCTGGGTCCCGGGCAGCTGTGTGTCGCCCGCGTCGACGAGCCCCACCAGGTCCGCGTCGTCGGCGACGAGCCCATGGTCATGTACCTTTCGGTCACGCCTCACGTGCAGCCCACTCACACGAGCCGCACCGAGCGCGGCGAACGCCTGCCGGCGCGATTCGCTCCCTCCTCCGCCTACGACGTGGAGACGGACACGGAGACGCCGGTGGCCGAACTGGTGGACTGCTTCGTGGAGGCCAGCGCCCAATTGGCAGAGAGCGCCGCCGAAGCCGCCGCCAGCCAGAAACAGCTGGGCGAGCACATGAAGCTGGCCCTGTCCCAGGGGGATGGCGACGAGGCCTCCGAGCACCGTGAGGCCATGTGGCAGGGCCTGTATGGGACCTTCCAAGTGCTCCACGCCCTGGCCGACCAGTGGAACACCCTTGCGCCCCGTGCGGGTACGCTGGAGGCGAGGAAGTAAGGATGCGCCCTCAGCTCATCGCTGCCCTTCCCGACGGCCCTGGTGCTTGGAACCGAAGCGAGCTCGCGGAAGCGTCCGCCCGCCCGGCCGGAGAGAGGTGATGGCTCCCGTCAGAATCGGTATCGTCGGCTGCGGCGCCATCGCCCAGATTCAGCACCTGCCCAATCTAGCCGAATTGCGGGAGGAATTCGAAGTCGCGGCGGTCTGCGACTGCTCCCCCGCTCTGGCTCGAGCCGTGGCCGGGGAATTCGGCATACCCGTCCACCTCAGCGACTACCGGGATCTGCTGGCCTCGGATCTGGACGCCGTGCTCCTCTGCCACTCCGACCCGAAAACGGAGATCGCGGTGGCCTCCCTGCAGGCGGGTTTTCACACCTTCATAGAGAAGCCCCTGTGCTGGACCCTGGCCGACGCCGACGCCATCGTCGATGCGGCACGGAGCTTCGGGGGAACCTGTCAGGTGGGGTACATGAAGGTCTACGACCCGGCTTTCGAGCTCGCCCAGCGGGAGGTTCGGGCGATGGCGGAGACCATCCGTTTCATCCAGGTCAACCACCTCCACACCGACAACAGCCATCACCTGGCTCACTTCCGGCTGCAGCGCTTTGACGACATCCCCGCTAGCGTCAGGGCCGATCAGCGGGACGCCCGCCACGCGGCCGTCGCCGAAGCTCTCGGCGACGTCTCCGATGACGCCGCCGCCGCCTTCTTCCACCTAGCCGGCAGCATGATCCACGACCTCTACGGCCTGCGCGCCCTCTTCGGCCAGCCGCAGCGCGTCGTCAGCACCGAGATCTGGAACGGGGGTCTGGGGATCACCGCGGTGCTGGAGTACGGATCGGGGGCGCGCTGCGCCGCCACCTGGGTCGAGCTGCGGAATATTCGCCAGTTTGCCGAGACCCTGGAGGTCTACGGCGACAATCGCGGCGTCGTCCTCTCCTACCCTACCGGGTTCTCCCGCGGCATCCTCTCCACCTTGACCGTCAAGGGCGTGGACGAAAATGGCCGTGCCTTTACCACCCACCCGGAGATCGAGTGGGAGAATCCCTTCCGACGCGAGCTCACCCACTTCCACCGTTGCATCACCGGCGATGGCAGGTGCCGCACCCCCGTCGTGGACGCCCGCCAGGACGTGGCGCTCATCATCGACATCGTGCAGCGCTACCTGGCCGCAGGCTGACCGCGGCCACGGTCTCTCCGTCACCGTAGGAAGAAAAAGGCTTCTGCCGTCCCTCCCAGGATCTGCTCCCTCTCCGCGACCGACAGGAAGTCCAGGCGGTCCCGGATCAGCGCTACGCTGGCCTCGTAGGTGTGCTCTCCTTGCACCTGGAACGGACAGTCGCTGGCCCACATGAGGCGCTCCGGTCCGAACGCCTCACACACCCGCTGAATCAGCCCCGACAGGTCATCATACGGCGGTTTCCCCTTCCCCAGGGCGTAGAAGGCCGACACCTTAACCATCACCTCCCGGTGCGTAGCCATGGCGCACAGCGCCTCTACTTCCTCCTCCCACCTGGAGCCTTCGCCGACGCCGACCAGGCCCAGGTGGTCGATGATGACGGGCGTGTCGGGAAACTCGCGACAGCGGCGATCCAGGGCCGGCAGCGCCTCGGGGCGGATGAGGGGACACAGGGCCAGCCGGTGCTCGGCTCCGGCGCGAAACATGCGTGCGACCCCCTCCCCGTCGAGCCAGGATTTCGGCGCCGACTCCCCCGAGATGCGAAACCCACGCACCCCGCGCTGTGCCAGGCGGAGCATCTCTTCGTCCGGTTTGGAATCGCCAACATCGACGACGCCGATTCCGGAGAACACGCCGGGATGCTCGTCCATCACATCCAGCATGTAGGAGTTGTCGGTCTGGTAGTAACTCATCTGCACCAGCACCACGCGCTCGACGCCGCAGGGCCGCGCGTGACCGAGGATGTCGTCAGCCAGAAAGATCTTCGGATTCGCCCCCTCCGGATTGTGTTCGGCTCCAAAGGGATAGCGGTCGTAATCGTCGGTCCACACGTGCACGTGTGCGTCAATGTAGCTCATCTCTCAATACCCCTCATTCAGTGTAATTACCCGTTTGATCGCCCCCGATGCAGTCTCCACCTCGCTCTCACCCCTGGGCGAAGGCCTCGCCTGTCTCTTCCTCCTCCACCGACCCGCCGATCGGACGCAGCTGTCCCTTGCCGGTCACCGACCGCTGTCGTCCGTCCAGTGTCGGGTCTGTCCCGTAGCGGTCAAACCAGTCCTCCAGCCGCAGCTTCAGCTCCTTTTTCTGCCGACGGTAACCGGCATCCTCGGCCAGATTGCTGCGCTCGTCGGGATCATCGGTCAGGTGGTAGAGCTCGTGCGGGCCTTGCGGGTAGCGATGCACGTATTTCCACTCCTCCGTGCGCACCATCCGCGTCGCCCCGTACTCGCTGAACCCGGGGGCCCCGGCCTGGACCACAATGGCCTCTCTGCCCGAGTCGCCGCCGCCCGCCCCCTCCAGGACCGGCAGGAAGCTCCGTCCCGGCAGATTCCGCCCCTCCGGCAGCGGCAGCCCCAGGTAATCCAGCAGGGTCGGCATGAAGTCGCAGGAGCTGTGTAGTCCGCGCTCCACCTCCCCCTCCGGTATTCTCCCCGGCTGGCTCATCAAAAACGGCACCCTCACCGAGTTTTCGTACATGTTCAGGGGCCAGGTGCCGTTTCCCTTTCCCCAGAATCCGTGGTGGCCACAGCTGAAACCGTTGTCGCTGGCGAATACGACCAGGGTCTCCTCTCGCAGTCGCAGCTCCTCCAGTCTGTCGAGAAGCCGTCCCACGTCCGCGTCCATCGCCGTCACCGCGGCGAAATACCCCTTCAGCATCTCCCGGTCGTCCAGACAGCGCTCGCTCAGGCCCTGCCCCTTCGCCCACGGATGGATCGGCTCTTGCGGGCAGGAATCGAAGCGGCAGTCGTCATACGAGTCCACCAGATCCTGAGGATGGCCGGTCCACGGACTGTGAGGGGCGGTGTAGTGCACGCTCAGATAGAATGGGTCCTCATCTTCGGCGCGCTGACCCAGAAAACGCAAGGCGTCGTCAGTGATCAAGTTGGTGACGTATCCCGACTCTGCCACCAGCTCGCCATCTCGAATCATCGGCGGGCTGTTGTAGTCGCCACCCCCCGTCTGATGCACGTACCAGTGATCGAAGCCGTGCTGCGCCAGCTGGCTGTTGCCCAGATGCCATTTGCCGCTCAACCCGCAACTCCACCCATGCTGGGCCAGTATGTCGGTGTACGCCACTTCCCCCTGCAGATAGGTGGCCGCGTCCGCCCCCACGTTCCCTCCGCGGATCCAGTCGTGGACGCCGTGCTGGGAGGAGATCCGTCCGGTCAGGAAATTCGCCCGGCTCGGCGAGCACACCGGCGATGCTGCGAAGAAGTGCTCGAACCGCATGCCCGCGGCTGCGATCCGGTCGATGCCAGGGGTGCGGATCTCCTCGTTCCCGTAACACCCCGCCGCCCAGGGCCCCTGGTCGTCGGTGAGGATGAAGAGGATGTTCGGACTGTCTGCCATTTAATGAGCTCTCATCGAATTGGTTTCTGTCTCTGGTCTCAAATGGAGCCGGCGGCCGGTCACGGTTGCGTCTTTCGGGCGGATCAGCTCCGCGTGTATGCGAGCGCACCGCGGCGACACAGAAGCCCTTCCACGTGCGAGCGCAGGCCGTCCTCAACAGACGTCGACGGCAGGCTGAGCCCGGTTTGTTCGATACGACTCAGGTCGTAGATGCGGTGGCAGAGAAACGGCGCCGCCTCAGGATGCTCGGCGAGGTGCGCCCGCACCGGCACCTCTTCCACCAGCAGCTCGACACCGAGGATGTCGGCCACTATCTGGTAGTACTGTCTCGATTCGATGATCTCCGGCCCCGCCGCGTTGAGCACCTGGCGGCGGGCGCTGTCGTTGCCGCCAATGCTGACGATGGTCTCGGCCAGATCGTCGGCCAGGATCGGCTGCTGCAGGAAGTGGCCGGCACCGACGAGTCGAATTGATTCCCCGCGCCGCATTCGATCGATCAGCTCCGCATCCCGCCCGTGCAGCGGCAGGCAGCCGAGCTCCGACGTGGGACCGTAGATATGGCATGGCCGCACGATGGTCCAGTCCATACCGGACGGGTCGCCGTCCGTCAGCTCGCGCTCGCACAGCCTTTTCTTATAGCCATATCCCGATGAGCGTTCCGTAGCCCAGTGGCTGGCCTCCTCGGACTGCGGAAACGTCCGATGGGCGGCATCGTAGACAAAATCCGTGGAGACGAAGACGAACTGGTCGGCGCGGCGCTGAAACAGCTGCATATCTTGCCGGATGTCGGCCAGGTCGTAGCAGATGCAGTCTACCACCAGATCCCACTTCACCCCTTCACCGCTCACCACCGCCGCCATCGCCTCAAGATCTCCACGATCGGCGACCAGCGACCTGACCCCCTCCGGCAAAGCCCGACGGCCGCGCGTGAGGGTCCATACCTGGTGACCCCGCCGCAGCGCCGCCCGCGCCACTGCTCCACTGACATGCCCACCGCCGCCGACGATAAGGACGTCCATTTTGCTTGCGATTCTTTCGTTTAGATATGACGGTTGGAAACGGTTGAACCTGCGCCAGTCGCAGGCCCGAGCATTCGGCTCTTCCACGACGCATCCGGAGTCGTCTCCCCTCCTCCCCTCTCACTCCGACAGCGTAATCTCCCCCTCCGCCGATAACGGATTGCTGCCGGCGTCTTCCTTCACGCGCGCCAGCAGCTGGCGCAGCTTCCTCGCGACCTCCGGGTAATCTCCATACAAATTCGACCTCTCGGCAATGTCATCGCCGAGATTGTAAAGCTCGCCGGGGAACTGGTGGTCGGTGTATCCCCGTTCGTCCTTGAACCACTGAGGCTCGCGGTTGTCGTCCCCGCTGGGTGCGTCGATAAACACCCACTCTCCTCTACGAATCGCGAACTTGCCCGCGCAGCTGTGGTGAACGGCGAATGAACGCGGCGACCGCTCTCCGCGGAAAAGCGGCATCTGGCTGACGCTGTCCTCTCCGGCCTCAGGCGGCAGCTCCACCCCGAGGAAGTCTGCGCAGGTCGCTATCAGATCCAGGTGACTGGTGAGCCTGGTCGCACGCACTCCCCTCCGCAATCCCTCCCGGCCAGCGGGCCACAAAAGGCACGCGATGTCCGCCTTCCCACGTATCCCGCTTGATGCCGCGCAGATGGGCCATACTGTAGTGGCCGTACTCCTGAATGTGGCCGTAGGCGGGGTTTTCAGGGCCATTGTCGCTGGCGAACAGGAGCAGGGTGTTATCGGCGATCCCTTTCCGCTCCAGCGCCGCCATGACCTGCCCCACGCACCAGTCGACCTCGCACATGTAATCGCCGTACTCTCCGCAGCCGCTCATGCCGCGAAACTCGTCGGTCGGCACGATGGGCGTGTGGGGGGCGGTGAGCGGAAAATAGAGGAAAAACGGTTTCTCCTCTCCGCTTTCCTCGATGTAGCTCACCGAGCGCCCGGTGATCTCCGGCATGACCGCGTCCAACGCCCACCCCGGGGCCATGGCGCCGACATGGCCGAACATCCCTTCAGGCTTCTCCTCGGTGGGCTCAGTGACCACTCGGTCCTGCTCGAACCAGGTGTAGGGCGGAAAATTTGGTACATCATCACCGAAGTAGTGGTCGAAACCGCAGTCGATCGGCCCTCCCCCCATCGGCTTCTCGTAGTCGATATTTCTTCCGAGCTCGTGGCGCAGATCCCGGTCGAAGACGCCGTAACCCGTGCCGCTGTTGGCGGGCTCACCGTCCCTGGTCTGCCAGTTCCACCCCAGGTGCCACTTACCGATACAAGCCGTCCGGTAGCCGTTTTGGCGCAGGAGCTCGGCCACCGTGAGCCGGTCACTTTCAATTAGAGCCGGGTCCCAGGGCCACAGGACGCCCTCCTTCAGGCGGGTTCGCCAGCAGTAGCGTCCCGTCAGCACGGCGTAACGGCTCGGAGTGCACACGCTCGAAGGCGCGTGCGCGTCGGTGAAGCGCATCCCCTGAGCCGCAAGTCGGTCGAGATTCGGTGTGGGAATCCTCGATCCGGGATTGTTGCATGCCATATCGCCGTATCCCATGTCGTCGGCCAGGATATACACTACGTTAGGCTTGACCATCAGTTCCCCTTTTCAGCGGCCGCTGATGCCGATTCGGCAACTGTCGGCGGCGCCGGGCAGTCGCCGCGTGACCCTCTCTTCGACGCCAGCCTGCTGTCCATGCGGTGTCGTTCGGGCCGCTCGGGCATCTCGCCTTTCCTTTTCACGGCAAGGTAACGGTCCGCCGATCACGAGCCGAGACCGAGATCGCTTCCGCAACCTGAATGTCCACCAGCGCATCTCCGGGGGGATTCCGCCCTTCCCCCTGAGTCTCGGTCGCATCGGGGAAGGCCTCCGCCTGCCGGAGGAATGACGATC
>PBRM01000111.1 GCA_002725915.1 Gemmatimonadota bacterium | reverse complement strand
GGTGGAGACCACCGTCGACATCACCGGATCGATGGCAGCTGACGAAGGTCCTCAGTTATCGGCAACCCTGGCCGCCGCTCCAAAGGCCCGCGTACACGGCGAATTTGCCGGTCGACGACACGCCTGGGAAGGTTTTGTCACCCGGGCTGCGGCCGAACTCGACGCCCGCAGCCGCATGCTGCGCCTGGTTGTCGAGGTCGACGAGCCGTACGCCACCGGTGCCGACAACAAATCGCCGCTGTTGGTGGGCATGTTCGTCGATGTGGAGATCCTCGGCCAGTCCGTCGACGATGTGCGGGTCCTGCCTCGCGTCGCTCTGCACGAGGGCGATATTGTCTGGGTGATGGACCGCGATGGGATCCTACACATGCGACGGGCCCGAGTCGTTCACATTCGCGACGAGACGCTGCTGGTGCGGCTGGATGTGGCTGATGATGAACGGATCATCGTGTCTCAGCTCAGCGGAGCCACCGACGGCATGAAGGTCCGCGCGCAGGATCGGGAGCCGCAGTCATGAAGGCGCCCATAAACTGGATGGCGCACAATCATGTCGCCGCAAACCTGCTCATGGGCCTTCTTGTACTCAGCGGCCTGCTGGCGCTTTTGGGCACAAAGAAGGAGACCTTTCCCGAATTCTCTCTCGACGTGATCCAGGTGCAGATCCCCTACCTCGGCGCCAGCCCGGCGGAGGTGGAGAGCGGTGTCGTAAATCGCATCGAGGAGCGCCTCATGGGCATCGAGGGTGTCGGTCGTATCACCTCGACCGCCTCCGAGGGCATGGGGTCCATCCGGCTCGAGCTGGCGTTGGGCGCCGATGTCGACGAGGTCCTGGAGGATGTGAAGAACGAAGTCGATCGCATCGAGACGCTGCCGGTGGAGACCGAGAAGCCGGTGATCAGTGAACTGCTTCGGCGCAATCGTGTAATCGACGTCGTCCTCTATGGAGACGTTTCGGAAAAGGCCCTGAAGGTAGCCGCCGAGCGTGTGCGCGACGACCTGCGCGGTAAGTCGGGGATCTCACAAGTGGAGCTGACCGGCGTCCGTCCCGATGAGATCTCGATCGAGATACCGGAGAGGTCACTGCGCGAGCATGGCCTGACGCTAGCCCTGGTGACCGACGCGGTCCGCCGCGCCAGCGCCGACCTGCCGGGGGGTAGCGTCAAGAGCGAAGACGGCGAGATCCTCGTGCGCACTCAGGGCCTGATGTACAGCGGACGGGAGTACGAGAGTATCGTCGTGCTCACGCAGCCCGACGGCAGCGAGTTGCGCCTCGGCGACATCGCCGAGATCATCGACGGTTTCGAGGACACGGACCTGATCAGCCGCTTCAACGGCAGGCCGGCGGCGGTCGTCCAGGTCTATCGCATCGGCGAACAGAGTGCTTTACAGGTCGCCTCTACGGTGCACGATTACATCGAAGACATCGAGCTGCGCGATTCCTTGCCGGCTGGGATCGACATCAGCTACTCCCGCGACGACACGCGCATCCTCAACAGCCGCATCGACTTGCTGTTACGCAACGCGCGACTGGGAATCATCCTGGTCTTTATCTGCCTGAGTCTGTTCCTCGATCTGCGTCTGGCGTTCTGGGTGATGATGGGTATTCCCATCTCGTTCCTCGGCAGCTTTGTGCTCATGCAGCCCTTCGACGCGTCGATCAATATGCTATCGCTGTTCGCTTTCATCGTCGCCCTAGGCATGGTCGTCGACGACGCGATCATCGTCGGCGAAAACATCTACGCCCACCGCGAGAAGGGAAAGAGATTTGCCCGCGCAACCGTGGATGGTGCGCTGGAGGTGGCAACCCCGGTCACTTTTTCGATTCTGACGTCGATTGCCGCCTTTACGCCGCTGTTCTTCGTCGAGGGCATGATGGGCAAGTTCATGGGCATTATTCCCGTCATCGTCGTCGCCGTGTTGCTTCTGTCACTCATCGAGTCCCTGTTCATACTGCCCGCCCACCTGTCATCGCGGGGCAGCTTGGCCTTTATCGGCATCGTCTGCGCCATCGCCTTCGCCGCCATGTTCACCGTCGGCGGTTCTGTGAGCGTCGTGCAGGCAGTTCTGATCGCCGCGGTGCTGCTGCTGTTCATCATCTTTCACAATCGACTCACCGCCTGGTTTTCGGAACGCCTACGTCGATTCATCGACAACCAGTACACCGCAGCTCTGCGCCTGGCGCTGGACCGTCCCGCGGCGACGGTAGCCGTCGGCCTCACGATTCTGTTGATCACATTCGGCTGGATTGCCGGCGGCCACACCAAGTTCGTCTTCATGCCCCAGATCGAAGCCGACTACGTGACTGTCGGCATTCAGATGCCCATGGGGACCACAGCCCAGCAGAGCGTGGCGGTGGTCAGGAAGGTCGAGGCCGCCGCCATGCAGGCGCGGGATGAGTACGACCGTCAACGCCCGGGCGAGCCGTCGCTGTTCCGCAACGTCTTCAGTTCCGTCGGTGCCCAACCACTGGCAGGGGCAATGAGAATGGGCGCTGGTGCCACCGGCAGCAGTGCCCATCTGGGCGAAGTCGGCATCGAGTTGCTGCCCTCAGAGGAGCGTGATATCGGCAGCGAGGAGATCGCTCGACGCGTCCGCGAAACTCTCGGCGAGATCGCGGGGGCTGAGTCGATCACCGTTACCTCCTCCCTGTTCTCGGCCGGCAACGACATCGAAATCCAACTGTCGGCGAAAAACTTCGACCAGACGCTGCAAGCCGTCGAGCGCCTCAAAGCCGAGATCGGCAACTACCCCGGTACAAGCGACATTCAGGACAGCTTCCAGGAAGGCAAGGTGGAGATGAAGCTGGCCCTCAAGGCGCGCGCTCGGACGCTGGGACTGACGCTGACCGCTTTGGGACGCCAGGTACGGCAGGGCTTCTACGGGGACCAGGCCCTGCGCGTGCAGCGAGGTCGGGACGACGTGCGCGTCATGGTCCGCTATCCGGAAGAGGAGCGCCGCTCCCTGGCCGACATCGAGCGAATGCGTATTCGAACGCCGGATGGTACCCAGGTACCCTTCTCCGAAGTCGCGGCGGTGTCCATCGGTCGCGGTTACGCCAACATCCGGCGAACCGACGGTCACCGCATCGTCTCGGTGAGCGCCGACGTTGATCAAAAGGCGTCAAACCCGGACGAGATCAACGCCGACCTGGGCGACCGCTTCCTGCCGGCCTTGCAGCAGGACTATCCCGGGCTGTCCTACAGCTACGAAGGCCAGGAGCGCAGGCGGCGGGATTCCTATGACAGTCTCGGGCGCGGCTTTCTCATCGCCATGTTCGTCATCTACGCGCTGCTGGCGGTCCCCTTCCGTTCCTACACACAACCGCTCGTGGTGATGCTCGCCATTCCCTTCGGCATTGTCGGCGCCGTTTGGGGACACGTGGCGATGGGGCTCGACCTGACGCTGCTGAGCACGTTCGGCATCGTTGCCCTGTCCGGCGTCGTCGTCAACGACACCCTCGTTCTGCTCAGCTTCTACAATCAGCTCCTGAGCGAGGGCATGGGTCGGAGGCAGGCACTGGTGGAGGCGGGCAAGCATCGCTTCCGCGCCATCCTGTTGACCTCGCTGACGACGTTTTTCGGTCTTCTGCCGATGATCCTGGAGCGCAGCGTGCAAGCCCAGTTCCTCATCCCCATGGCGGTAAGCCTTGGCTTCGGTGTCCTCTTCGCCACCGCCATCACCTTGGTGGGGGTACCCGTGAGCATGTCGATCCTGGCTGATGTGCTGGAATTCTACGGCTTCAGGGACGGGGCGGAGGTAGAAGAAGAGGTTGGCGATGGCGCCATGACGGCACCGACACCCGCCGGGTAGCCAGAAGCCAATGGTCCGGTGTGGACCTTTGCTGACCAGAGACCGCCGCCGAACATGGCGAGACGAGCGCCAACCCCGACCGCCGGACTTGGCGCACCGAGGCCCACGGTCGATTCTTACTCCCATGCAGCCGACGTTTCTACGCTCTTTGCCCTCGGCCTGCTGACCGTGGGCGCTGCGGCTGTTCATTCGGGTACGAAATACGACATCCATTAGGAGACCACCATGTCCGTCGTGCCGCGCTCCGCCGAACCGGCCCCCATGTCGGAGGAGCAGAAGTTCCTCTTCGACTTGAAGGGGTGGGTGCTGATCCCAGGGGTGCTGGAGCCGGACTTGCTCGAGGCGCTGCGCCAGCACGTCGTCAAGCTGCGCAAGGAGGCCGAATCGCTGCCCGCGCACGAGCGCTACTCCCTCGCCGGCCCTGGTCAGGAGCTGATCGACCACCCGGCGATTGTCGGCGTGCTGCGGGAGATCCTGGCGCCTGACCCGGACCCGAGCAGCTGGGGATTCCGCTGCGAGAGCAGCTTCCCGATGATCCGCTCTGTCGGCCAGCAGGGCTCGGCCGCCCACTGCGGCCCACTGGTCGGCCCAATGGCCTACCGCATGGTCAACGGCCAGATCTGGTCTGGCCTGACGCGCGTAGCCTGGGAGCTGTCGGAGGTGAAGAAGGGCGGCGGCACGCCGATCCTGTCGGGCTCGCACAAGGTGGCTTTCCCGGTACCGGAGCGGTTCCGCGAATTCGATCCCTTGGTCTACGAGGAGTACGAGTGCCCGCCGGGATCGGTGCTGATCTTTTCCGAAAGCTGCTGGCACGTCGGTACCGAGTGGAAGGACGCCGATCAGGATCGCCTCGCCATCTTCAACTGCTATTGCAGCTACATGGCGCAGTTTCACAAGCTCAACCTGCCCGAAGAAGTGGTGGCAGCTATGCCGCCTAAACGCCAGACGGCGTTCCGCGGCGTCTGGGGCCACAACTTCAGGGACAAGCAGCCCAACACCTACTACGACGAAACAAATCGCGCGTTGTAACCCTGGAGATAGTCCAGATGTCTGACCAACTCCCCGACTGGGTCACCTTTCCCGAAAGGGACTGGACCCGGATCACGCCTGCAGAGGCGGGACTGGATCCCGAGAAGTTCCAGGCCTTCGTCGCCGACCTCAATGTGTGTGGAGCCGCCTTTGGCGGAGAGGACCATTCCGGCGAGAATTACGGAGCGGTGATCACGCGCGGTGGCTACCTCGTCCACACCTGGGGTGATCGGCACTATCGACACCACACTGCATCCGTCGGCAAGGCCTTCATGTGGCCCCTCCTCTGCTTCGCCGTTGCGGATGGGCTGATCGACCCCGACGAGCCCATCAACAGATACTGGGCCGGCGAGGGCGAGCTGTCTCACCCCCATAAGTATCTGACCGAAGGTCATCACAAGACGCTGACCTGGCGTCACCTGATCGGTCCGAAACGCGAGTCCCTTCACTACGGCGGCTTTCCCATGGAAACAGGTGTCCGCTGGCGAGAGCGGCGCACCGGCCTCGAGGACGCGGACTGCACACCGGGCGTGGTCGCGTGGGCCACATGGTCCGGCGACCCCTTCTACGACCTTTACTCACACGTCGAGCCGGGCACTGTCGGCCATTACAGCAGTGCCGGGTTCTGGCGTCTTGGCCAGGCGCTTACCAGCGTCTGGGGCCGCGATCTCAAGGACGTCCTCCAGGAGCGCCTCTTCGACCGCATTGGCATTCCGGCAGAGCGCTGGGACTGGCTCACCGGCGACTATGTGAAGGACCAGAAGTATTTCTATCCGACGATTCCCGACTCCTACACCTACCTCGACCCGCCTTACCAAATCAACGGCAACCCCGTGCGCAGCGGACCCGGATGGGTCGTCATCAGCGCCTCCGATCTGGCCCGCTTCGGGCATCTGAACGCAACGCGCGGAACCTGGAACGGCGAACAAATCCTGGATCCGGCCTGGTTGCGGGGGCACAGCGGCGGCAACAAGAGCGGCGCCAGCGGCGAGAGCGTGTACTATTCGGCAATGGGCGTGGTCACGACCGCGGGCCTTGCGCACGCCCACGCTGTCGAGAAGAACAGCTTCCTGCCTGAAGAGGTCTTCGTCGGACCTGTACGCACGAGTTCCCTACACTGATACTGAGGTGAAACGGTGAGCGTGGGCAAGTCGTGGACCGAGGCACTGCGCCGGAGCTATTCTTCTTCAGCGCCCTGCAGGATGCAGGCGAACACCATGAACGCGACCATCATCATCGCAGGGAATCGCGTGTCCCCGCCGGCGCGAATGGCGGCGTTGGCGACGATCGGGACCACCAGAAAAACGGCGCCGGGGTACCAGATCAGCGGGATCTCGCGGACGGCAGGATCTCGGGGTCGGCGCCCGGGAAGGTGAACAGCGGATCGCTGGTGACCATACCCAGGCCCGCTACCAGCAACACCGTGAGACGATCTCGTCTACTCCATCTGTACCGGCTGTCCCGGATCTGTCCTCAGTATCTCGTGCGTGGATCAGCGCACGTCCCCTTCCTGCGGGATCGTCAGACTCGGTTGGCGTTCGACGCGGGGCTCGACTTTCTGTGGCGCCGGCCCTTCCGGCCTGGTTTTGCGCCCCACCTTCTGGGGGTATTCCTTCAACGCCTCTCGCCACAGCCGATCCCACGCGGAAAAGTCCGTCAGCACCGACGCCGGGTTGGAGCGGCTGAGCACCGCAAAGTCCGGATAGCAGGAACGCCCTGTGGGAGTGCCGGCCTGCTGATATCGCAGGTCCATGCTCCAGCGGATGCAGTCGGTTTCGTTGGGCCCGGAGCCGTGCGGCGTCAGCTTGTCCAGAAAGAGCACACTGCCCTTCTTCATCGGCACCGGCAGCACGCCCCCAGCGGGCATGTTTTTCTCGCTTATACCGAACCCCTCACTCCAGAAAACAACCTCCCTTTTGTGGACCCCCGGGATGATCTGCAGACAACCGTTTTCCGGCGTGGCCTCGCACAGAGGCACCCACACCGTGAGGATGAAGTGCGGATCGGCTTCTTCGGTGTGCACCTGGGCGTCCTGGTGCCACGGGGCGACATGGGAGTTCTTGCCGCTGGCCAAGTCCGAAGGCAGCTTCGCGCGCACGTGCTGGATTGGACTGCAGATGATCTCGGAACCGAGAATGCCCTCCATCAGCTGCACCAGCCGCTCATTGCACAAGAAATCAAAGGTGGCCTTGCCGCGGAAGTGCATGATGTCGATGAAGGCGTCGGAAGCGTGGTAGATCTCTTCGTCTTCCTCGGCCATGCAGGCGAGGCGGCGCTCGAAGGGCTCGTCGTCGTAGACGTGCGCGATCCTGCCTTCGCCATGCAATTCTCGTGCTTTCTCGGCGACGTAGCGATCGTACTCCTCGATCACCGGATCCAGATCCTCGTGCCTCAGGGCATCTTCGACGACGACATACCCCTCTTCGTCAAATTGTTCCAGCTGCTGTGCGGAGAGTTTCAAAGCGACCTTCCGGGAATGGGGTGCTTGCGCGATATCTTGGGCCTTTCGGGATAATATCGGGATAAGCCAGGCGATCGGATAACCGGACCTTTCGTCCCTGGCTCGCTCACCACCTCACGTCCGGGACCGCGTCTGCCGATTCGCGGATGAGCACTTGCAGATCAGCCCGTGATCTCCGCGCGACTGCGCTGTGCTGCTGCTCTCTCTGTCAAGCTCGAACCGCAACTCGAATGCCCACTAATATAGCAATCTGGCTTCTCTGACAGTAGCTTCGACACGACTCAAACCCGACGCCTCCACAATAGAACAGACGCGTTGGGCGGTAGGTGGCTGGACTCTGCTTGACATCTCACCCGATGAGCGGCTCTATACCCGACGGGAATACACTGTCCGCACCCCCTGCTCAAAGGAGACAGAAACCTGATGAAAATTGTTGTGTTCGGCGCTGCCGGATGGGTCGGACGGGCGATTCTACACAATCTGAGCGGACGCCACGAGGTGCGTGCCGTCGATCGGAGCCCGGATGCCTGGGCGAAAGGCGACGAGCTGGAAGGGCAGTGGCTCGGGGGAGAGATCGTCCACGGTGACATCGCCGATTTCAGCGCGGTCGACGATGCCCTGGAGGGCGTCGACGGCGTTATCCACGCCGCCGTTTATTCAGGCTCCACCGGGGACAACGACAACGGCCCCTATCTGGTGAATCTGAAAGGCCTGTGGAACCTGCTGGAGGCAGCGCACCGACGCGGCATCGAGCGCATCGTCCACATCGGTTCCTGCCAGGTCGTGCACCCGGAGGGGATCTTCTTCGGTGCCGATGTTCGTCGGCCCGACTGCTCTCTATACGCCGTCACCAAGCGACTCCAGGAGGAGATGTGCCGCCAGTTCCACGACGCCTACGGTCAGTCCATCGTCGTGCTGCGTCCCTGCTCCATCATGGACAGTCGGCGAGGACTGTCGAAGGGCGGTGGCAAGCTGGGTCCGGGCAGCTGGAGCCAAAGCTGGGTCTGTCGCCACGACCTGGCCGAGGCCTGCCGCCTGGGTATCGAGACCGAGGGCCTCGGGCTGGAGATCCTGCACATGGCGGGCACCACCGAGGCGGAGGCACATTGCAACGTGGCGCGCTCTCGCGAAGCCCTGGGGCTCGAGTTCCGCGGGGATCTGGACCAGTTTCGCTAACCCTGGGCCGACGCGATCAGGCCCTCTCCTCGTCCAACAAGCGCTTCGCCGTCCCTTCGGCGAGGTGGACGGGTGAAGCCGGCAATGTATGTTGCCTTCGCAACCGTGGATCCGGGCCGATCCTCCGTCTCCCGTCAATACTCGATGTCGACCTTGCAGCGGTGATCGGGCTTTTGGTGCAGGTGACCCTGTCCGGGCAGGGCGATGCCGATCCGGATCGACGCACCGTCCCCTTTCGGGTAGATGTGGTGGAAGGTCAGCGCGGGCACGAACACGAAGTCGCCCGCCTTCGCGCGAACCGGTTCCTCTTCGCGCCCTTCGATGATCCAGTCGATCTCGCCCTCCATGATCACCCACCATTCGTCGTATCCGTGCACGTGACGGTCGTTCTCCTGACCAGGCGGCTGGCAGATTACCACCCCCGCAATGTGATCGGCCAGAACGACAGGATGCGACCATGGCGGCGGACCCATCCGTTCCTTGATCTCTGCCAGACTGATGTGGTTGAGGGCCGAGCTGAGTATGGGGTTGCCCAGGGCCATCTGCCTCTCCTTGAAGGTTGTGAGCGTGATTTCCGCGAGGGTTCCGGGCCGCCAAGATAGGCTCGGCCCGTCTCTGCTGCCAGCGGATCGGCCTCTGGACTGATACCCCCAGGGGCTCGTGGGCGGATGGCGCGGTTCTACCGCAGCCATAGTCCGTCGGTCCTGTCATCGGCACCCTGTTGCTATATATATTCACCCGCCGGCAACATTGATGCCGGCGCGGAACTCTTCGCCTCTTCGCAAGGAGCCGATCACCATGGAATACACCATTCGGCGCGCCCCCGAATCTCTGGGCGAGCCCACGGCTGACTGGGACCACCCGCTGTGGGCGACCGCCGACACGCTCGAAATCGCCCTCTATCGCTGGGAGGACTCGGGCCATCACCCGCCGACACGGACTCGGGTACTCTACGACGACGAGCATCTCGCCGCCATCTTCCGCGTCGAGGACCGTTTCGTGCGCGCCGTGGCCGAGAAGTTCGGCGACCCGGTCAGCGCCGACAGCTGCGTCGAGTTCTTTCTCTCCCCCTTCCCGATGACGGCGACCAACGCCTACTTCAACTTCGAGCTCAACTGCGGTGGCATCCTGCTGTTGCGGCGCTGTTCATCGACGACCGAAAGGGCCTGGGGACGCCCCAATCCGATGCTGGCCGAAGAGGACGCGGGGCTGGTCCGCATCGCCCACACCATGCCCCGGCGGGTCGATCCGGAAATCGCCGAGCCAACGACCTGGTGCGTCGAGTACCACGTCCCCTTCGCGCTCTTCCAGCGCTACTTCGTCGATCTGCCGCTACCGACGCCGGGAACCGAGTGGAAGGGCAACTTCTACAAGTGTGGCGCCGCCACTTCGAAACCACACTCGGGCACCTGGGCGCCGATAGAGACCGATGTCCCCAACTTCCACGCGCCGGAGTTCTTTCAGCCTCTGCGCTTTGGCTGAGGCTGCGGGCCGCTACTCGTCTCAACCGTCGCCCGATCGTTTCGTCCACTCCCCGAATTGGCGCTGGTTCTGCAAAGTAGAAGTGAATCTCTATTTGCGCGCCTGACTGATAACTGACGCCTTGGTGTCTTCCAGACACTTGCAAGGGCAGACGGGGAGCGATCGGCTGCCCACCACTCAGCGCTCGCACAACGGGTTGGCTATCACCGGCCGTAGTCGTTTGGTTATGGCGCCGGTTCCCATCCACCACTTCCTCACAGGATGAACACCCATGGCCAGAATCTACTGCGCCGGTCCCCTCTTCAACGAGCCCGAGAAGGAAGAAATGACCGCCATCGCCGCCCAGCTGGAGTCTGCGGGACACGAGACCTTCCTGCCGCAGAGAGATGGATTCGAGTTGTGCGAAGTGGGGCACGAGCTCGACGCTCTGCAGATGGATTCGGTCGATGTCGACGACCTCCTGCACCGGGCCATCTTCTGCCTGGACGTGTACAAGCTGCTGGGCTGGTCGGAAGCCGTGGTCGCCAACCTCAACGGCCGCGTGCCCGATGAGGGCACCGTGGTCGAAGCCGCCCTGGCCTGGCACGCTCAGCTGCCGGTCGTCCTCTACAAAAACGACGTGCGCGCGCCCTTTCGAGGAGATGACAATCCCATGCTCAGCTGCCTCGCCGACCTTAGAACGGTATCCGCCATCACCGACCTGCCGCAGGCGCTGAGCGAGCAACTCGCCTCGGATAACAGCCGAAGGGTCGAGGAGACGATCGCCCTGGGAGAACAGATCGCTCGCGCCAGTGAATCCGGGACCGACACGCGGTCTTTGACCAACGCCCTGGTGGGTTTGACCGGCAACGGGCGCAGCAAATAGACTCGGGCTGGGAGGGCCAGACAGGCGTCAACATCTACTGGCGGAGACCCGTCCCTTCCTTTCCCTTCCTCAACAAAGGAGAGCTGACATGTCCACTGCCTGGGAAACCCTCGCCGACGGCCTTCACCTGCTGAGAGACAGTTGCCTGGTCTACGCCGTGCGCGGGCCTGAAGGTACGGTGATCGTCAACGCCGGTACCGGTCTGGCGGCCGATCATCTGAACGACGTCGCCGACGGGCCCGTCACCGTGCTGCTCACCCACCACTTCCGCGATCACACCGACGGCGCCGTCCGCCTGGCGGAGAAGGGCGCACGCGTCGTAGCGCCCTACTGGGAACAGGAGTATTTCCTCGACCCCGAGCAGCACTTTCGCGAGCGCCAGATCTGGAACTCCTACGACAATCGCTGGGACCGGTTCTCTCCCCTGCGTCCGATCCCCGTCCACGACTGGGCGATGGACTACGAGACGCGGTCGATGGCCGGTCTCGCCTGGGAAGTGGTGCCGACGCCGGGAGTGACGGGGGCCGCCAGCAGCTACGTCGTCGAACACGGAGAACGCCGGCTGGCCTTCGTCGGCGAGGTCATCTGCGGCCATGGACGCACCGGTCGACTGGCGCCGCTACAGTATAATTACAACGACCTCAGCGGTCTCCACAGCCTGTGGCACAGCACCGCGCGCCTGATCGCTCACGAGCCCGATGTCATGCTGCCGAGTCTGGGCGCTCCGATCGACGACCCGGGGGCGGCAGTGAAAGCCTTCCAGGGGAACGCGCTCGAGATCGGCCGCATCCAGCCTGGCTTCGGCGACGGTCTGCGCGACCTCGACAGCGACGACGTCGAGGAGGTGCTGCCGCACCTCTACCGCTCGAAATACTCCGGCGCCGAGACCCACTTCGTCATCTCCAAAAGCGGCAAGGTGCTGTCGCTCGACTACGGCTATCACAACGCAGCCGCCGCCTTCCCGGGCAAGAGTCATCCCTCCAACCGGCGTCCGCTGCTGCACGGCCTGGCCGGCCTGAAGCAACACACCGGCCTCGATCGCATCGATACCGTCCTCGTCACCCACTTCCACGACGACCACGTCAACGGCATCCCCCTCGTGCGCCGTCTCTTCGGTGCCCAGGTGTGGGCGGCCGACTCCTTCGCCGACGTCCTCGAGCAGCCGATGCGCTACGACCGTCCCTGCCTCTGGCACGAACCGATCCAGGTAGACCGCCGCCTGCCCACGGACGAGACCTTCGAGTGGGAGGGAATCCCGATCACCCTGTACGCCATGTCGGGACACACCCGCTTCGCCACCCTGGTATCCTTTCAGCTCGACGGCAAACGCGTCGTGCACACAGGCGACCAGATCTTCTACGACAGCGGCGGCTGGAAACCCGGGGCGCGGATGAACACCAACCACGTGTATAAGAACGGACTTGATCTGGGCTGCTACCTGGCCACCGTCGACATCCTGGAAAGCATCCACCCGGACCTGGTGATCACCGGTCACACCCAGCCGTTCACCGTCGCCGATGAGTGGTACCGTGAGATCCGCCGCGGTGCCGAGGCCTTCGACGACGTCCACCGCAAGCTGATGATCCTCGGCGACGACGAGGCGCACTTCGGCGCCGAATCACAGGGCGGCAAGCTCAAGCCCTACCGCCTGCACCTGCCCGACGGCGGCACCGCACAGATGGACGGCTGGGTCCTCAACCCGCTGCCCCGCGCGGCAACCGCTCACCTGCGCCTGCTGCTTCCCGATGGCTGGACCGCCGGGGAAGCTGCTATTGAGCTGGGCCCGCGGGAACAGAAGGCTTTCGAGCTGCAGCTGACGCCGGCGGCGGGCGCGGCCTGTCGCCGACAGCCGGTAGGCCTCGACGTCACCGTGGACGGACAGCCGTTTGGTCAGGTGGCCGAGGCGCTGGTCACCGTGGGACACCTGCGATTCTAATCGCCGGCCATGCCCGAAAGGAGCGAACCCGCATAAGCCGCGGAAGATCGCGGCGCGGAGCGTTGGTGTCGCTGGCAGAGGTCCGGGGGCCGCGGAAGATCGCGGCGCG
>PBRM01000110.1 GCA_002725915.1 Gemmatimonadota bacterium | reverse complement strand
TCGCCGAAAAGGAAGGTCGTCAATTCGATCCCATCGGCGATGGCTGCGGGGTTGGGCCCGTGCCCGTGGACCACTCCAAATTCGATGGGCTCCACTTCGTCGAATCGCCTCTTGAACCGAGTGGCATGAGGCAGCATACGCATGTGGGAACAGGAGAGCAGGGGCGTGTGGTGATTCGCAGCTACAGCCAGGATGGCCCTTGCGTCTGTCAGGGTGGCAGCCAACGGCCTATCGATGAAGGTCGCCACGCCGGCCATGAGACCCGGCGTGGCCAGGGCTAGGTGATTGCCGCCGTCGCCCGATTCGTTCGCGATGAATACCAGGTCGACGTCGGCAGACACCTCTTCGAGACTGCCGACGGGTTCGGGGCAGGTGCGGAAGGCGTCCGCCGTTCTGCCCGCGGCCTCATCATCGGGGTCATACACTTTGGCCAGTCTGAACCCTGTCGCCCGGCGGTGGAGCAGGGCCCGATTGTAGCAGTACGTGAAGTGGTGGTATGCAGCCGGATCGATCTCCGCATAGACATCCGGATCGATGTCATCGAAGATGGCGCCGTACCACAAGGCCCGCCGGTTGCACCCAATCAGGCCGACTCGTATCTCGTTTGGCATTGGGCTACCGTCTTTCTGATCCGCACCTAGTCTACGTCGGCCAGGTTGACGGGTTGGCCTGTCCCGTGTGACAGTCGCGCCGCCTCGACCATCCTCATCAACTCGAGCATGGACTTGCGGGCAATGGGAGTCTTTCGTGTCAAAGCCATATATTTGGCCATTTTCGCCAGTCGTATCCCACCGTACATGAACATGTAGTCATCGACGCGCGGGCTGTGGACGGCCCCGCCGTCACCGTATGCGGACGCCGTCCAACCGCAATGGTGGTAATTCGAGCTGGTCATGTGACGATCCGGGAAGGGATGGCTGGCGTTGGCCACGATGGCTTCTGTACTGCCGTTGGGTCCGTCATAATGCAATCGCAACAGGTTCAGGGGGGTGTCCCCGGAGCTTTGCACCCACACGCATCCATCACCGAGAAGAACCTGGGTGATCGTGAGTGCGGAGGTAAGGTTCTCTAGGCTGGGGCCGTGATTCGGCACAACGAGGCGGCGGACGGGAGCGATGTCCGGAAATCGGGCCCGGAACCGCTTGAAATGGGGTGACTCTCGGAGCATGAACCCACACATCACAACACTGTCGTGCCGGTCGGCCAGTGCGAGTATCTCCCGGGCTTCAGCCAGCGTGTGGGCGAAGGGCATGTCGAGAAAGAGGGGCACGCCCTTTCTGAGGACTGGTGTCGCGTAGCGGAGGTGGTCTTCGCCGTCGCTGTTGCAGTTAGCCAAATACACCAGGTCCACATCGTCTGAGACCTCTTCAAGAGATCGGCAGACCTTGGGCCGCCCGCCCAGCGCCAGCCGCAATTGTTCAGCCGCATTGGAGTCTCCTTCATCGTAGACCCGTGTGATCTTCATCCCCGGCACCGCCTCGAAACGCTGGACCTCTGGATTGTCATGCTGGAAGAAGTAGTAGTGGTTGCACCGGTGACCGATACGCATGGCCGTCGGATCGGGCACATCGAAGAAATGAGCGTACCAGAACGCGTGCGTATCGCACCGAATCACACCCACGCGGACCTCCCGAGAAGGATCGGTCACGATGGAATCGGCGACAGGATCGGGATCAGCGCCGGCGAGCGGCGAAATCCCGCCGCATATGTCTGGTGACAGAGCGGGCCTGCCGCTGTCATCAAGACCGCCAGGTAAAAGCGGCATTGGCGCGTCCTCGGCCTTCATGAGCCTTCGACGGTTCATCCACCTCTCCCTTGTGGTCGTTAGGCAAGCATCCACCCATACTCGTTACCCCGACAACAACTGCTCACCGCTTCAGAATTCCGCCATTGACATCGAGCGTGGTCCCGGTGATATAGACGTATAGGAACTGCAAAGGCTCTTTCCATGGATGGCTGGTAAGAAGGAGTTTTCGGCAGTAGTGGTCAAATGCTTTCAAGAGTTTATTCCGGATATTTCCGGTGCCTGACGGCGAGTCCGGGCAGAGCTGTGGGGTCGTGGAGCTGGAGGGGCACCAGTATGGTGCGTGGCCTGATTTCTGAGCGCAGCTACCCGTGTACCGTAGAGCCGGCGAGGCTCAACGGCTCGATCCGGCCTAGACATTCGGGTGAAGGCTCAAGGCGGTGAGCTCGAACGCTGTTTGAGGTGGGGTCGAGTTGGAGCGATCGGCGGCGGCGCCGCTGGAAGACCGACGCCTGTCAGTAGTGCCGTATCGAACTCTCATCGGTGCGCGTGGCGAAGAGGCGTATGCTACCGCCGCAGTTGGGGCAAAGGGTGCCGTCAAGGTCGAGACTCCTGGCCAGAGCCGCCCACGTTCGGCGATGCGCCCGAGCCTGGGCGGAGACGGCGGCGGTGGGCTCGATGCTGGTTGGCTGTAGTCGTCCCCCGCGCTGGTGAGCCGGTGCTGACATTTGCAGGCTTGCCTTACATGCGAGACCTTGCGCTCGAAGTTTCTCCTCTTGACGACGTGCGCCTCGTAATCGCAGTCGATCCCAATGCCGTGGCTGTCGACGCCAGCAAACCGGGGGCGCCAAAAAAGTCTTGCTGCTGAAACGCTGGCGATTATAGACGAGAACGGGTTCGGCGACAAGAGCATCGGCGTAGTTGGCATCGAAAACATGCCGCATCCAGTCCACGAGCTTCTTGGCCAAGACCTTGGGTGGAAGTTCACGGTACCGCGGGACATCGTCGCTGAGCTGCGCTACGCCAAGACTCTGGACGAGGTCGAGATGATGCGTAGGGCAGCGCAGCGGAGCGATCTCGGTTTCGAACCCATGGTGAAGATGGCTCGATCCGGCATGCGCGGCATCGAGATCGTCGCCGAAATGGAACGCGTCATCCGCCGGAAGGGCGCCGACGCAGCCAAATTTTCGCTCGGATCTGCCACATCACCCGCGAAGCGCAGAATGCAGGCCTCAAGGTGATGAGGGGCCGGGCACGTCGGTGGGCCACGTCGCCCGTGCAGTGCGTGAGAAAGCCTCCGAAAGTGGTTGGGGATTCAGGGCGGTCGCATCGGCCACGGCATGGGACTGGACTACAGCGAAAGCCCCTCTCTGAACGAGAGCAATGAAACCCCGCTGCAGGCCGGCACCATGGCCGTGGTGCACGCGACCTTCTCGCTGCCCGATTCTGGCAAGATGTCTGTACCTCTATGTGACGTTTGCCACGTGACGGAAAATGGCCCGGAATTCCTGATGTCGTTTCAGAGGGAGCCATCGTCGCGGGGGCGTAGCTCAGTCCATCCGTTGTCCTCCGCATGAATTGCGTGTGTAAACACGGCCATCGAGCAGCAGCTCATTTGCCGGAATCGACACTTAGGGCGGTAGCGGCTCTTCTCTTTACTTCAGTTAGGTCTAGTTTTCCGGTCCCCAGGATCGGGATCGCTTCCACCCAGACGAATTGGTCGATGCGTGGTATGAACAAATTGGGCAGGCCGGTATCGGAGAGACTGGCAATGATGTCGGGAACGCGCTCCTCTTCGAGGGTATGCAGAACAGCAATACGCTCGCCCCGCCTTTCGTCCGGAATGCCGGTGACAGCAAATACCTGCTCGTCAACTTCAGCTGCTTCATGTAACGCATCTTCAATTTTTCCGTGGGGCACCATTTCACCACCGATCTTCGAGAACCGTGCGAGACGGTCGGTGATGTTCACGAAGCCATCTTCGTCTACCGCCGCGATGTCGCCGGTGATGTACCACCCCTCTCGCATAACCTTGTCGGTTAGGTCCTCGCGTCCCAAGTAGCCGCGCATGACGTTCGCCCCCCGAACCAGCAGCATGCCCGGCGTTTTCGTCGGCAGTTGCCGGTCGAGGTCGTCGGGGTCGACGACGCGCACTGCGACACCGGGCAGGGGTTGCCCCACTGAGCCCCGGCGTGAGCCGGGCTGATAGAACCCAGGTGCTCGAAAATCGAGTGTGCTTGTCGCCACCACTGGAGAGCACTCGGTGGCCCCATATCCCTCCAAGGGCCGGATGCCAAAGTGGTCTTCGAAGGTCTGGGCCAGTCGTTCCGGTAGTTTCTCGGCACCGGTTAAAACCAGGCGCAGTGACCCGAACTGGGCTGGCGTACAGCGCCGGAGATAGATTTGTAGGAAGGTCGGCGTCGCGATTAGCAGGGTCGCTCTATGCTGCTGGATGCTCACTCCAACTTCGGCGGCATCGAGCGGGTTTGGCAGGAAGACCGACGGCAAATTCTGCATGGCCGAGAACCAAAGTGTCATGTAACCGAAAGAATGGAAGTGTGGGAGGATACCGAGAAGTCGGTCTTCGTCATTGATTCGTAGGATCTGAGCGACCGCTTCGACGTTGGAGTCAATGTTGAAGTGGGTCAACTGCACCCCTTTAGGTTCGCCGGTGCTGCCGCTGGTGAAGATGACCGTAGCCACCTCGTCCACCTCGACTCGTCGATCGGCGAGCATAGCCTCGATCCACCGCGCCGGTACTACTGTGGCCAGGAAGAGAGAGATCAACCGCGGAAATGGCCCGATTTTCCCTGCGACCTCTTCGATCCACACAGGTTCAATGCCCTCTGGGAGATCGACCTTGGCGCGCTCAAGAAATGTGCGACTGGTTACGACAGTACGCAGTCCGGCCTGACGCGCAGCTGATGACATGCCCTCCTTACCGATGGTGTAGTTTAGGTTTACAGTCCGCTTGCCCAGTAGGCTAGCGGCCAGGTTTGCCAGGGCGCTAGCAACACTCGGTGGTAGCAGGATACCCACGTGTTCTTGGTCCAGCCAGCGCGATTTCAGGCTGCGCGCCAGCGCGATAGCACTAGCCAGTGCCCGCAGTGCCGACAGGCTGCCGCGCATCGGGTCGAGGAATGCCAGCCGCAGTGGATGCCTGCGCACCGCGCGGATAAAGGCGACGTGCAACGGCTCCCGCGTTGTCGCCCGTTCCTGCCAAGCGGTGACGCCAAGTTCCTGAACGTGCTGGCGTATCACGTCGATTGGAGTGGTCGACGGTAGCGGCTCGCCGTAGGACACTGTAACCGGATACGGTATTCGCCGGGGAATCTTCGTCGCAAACCGTCCTCGTTCTCGGCTAAAGATGCTACCCCAGACCCGATCCAAGTTAACCGGGATGATCGGAGCATCGTGACCCTTCGCGATGCGCTCCACGCCCCGGCGGAACGGCAACAAGGCGCCTGTCCGCGTGATCTCACCTTCTGCGAAAACGCATAAGATGTCGCCATTGTCCAGCAACTTTCCCGCCTCACGCATTGCCCGCAGGATTATCCGGGGACCACCTGAGGAGGAAATTTCGATCGCCTTCAATGACCTCAAGAAGGGACCGTAGACCGGATGTCGGAGGTAGGCGGAGTCGACGATGAAACGGATCGGGCGGTCGACGCTGGCGAACAGGAACAGTCCGTCGACAAAGGAGACGTGATTGGGGACTAACAGCGCTCCACCCTCGGAAGGCAGATGGTGCGTACCGGTGACCCGCAATCGGTAGAAAGTGTTGGTCACAAAGACCAGTACCAATCTTAGGAAAGCGTCCGGCAGAATTTTGAGTGCCCAGATGGTGCCGCCGGCGGTTATCAGGGCACAGCCGAGCAATGTGCCACGCGTCGGCAAATCCAGGGCGGTGGCCATCGCCGGACCCGCCAGCGTTCCGGCAGCCATGCCGGAGAATACCAGTACCCGCGAAAGCGCGATCACGGCTCCACGTCGGTCTGGAGGAGACCGCCATTGCAGCAGAGCGTTGAGCGGCACCACAATAAAGCCACTCGAGACACCAAGTAATACTAGCAAAGGAAGGGTGGCAATCAGGGTTGGGGGCAGCATCCCCAGAACCAGCATGAACAGGGCCAATCCAATGGCTCCCAGCGGGATGAGTCCGTATTCCACCTTGTTCGCCGAAAGCTTGCCAGCCAGCAGACTACCGGCCCCAACGCCCAGTCCGAAAAGGGCCAAGAGAATGCCCGGGTGTTCCAGGCCCAATTCCAGTCGCCCGTAAACTAAGATGATGGTTCCTACCAAGCTGGCCACGCTCCAGTAAAAACAAGATCCGTAAACCGTCAGGCGCAGCACCCGATCGACTCGCATCGCCTGCCAGGCAGTCGAAACTGTCCTCGCCAGCCCACCTTCTGCGCGGGCCACGGGTACATGCGGTACCCCTCGGGCCGCGACCAACCCGATTACTGATAGCAGGGCGAGTGTTAGGGGAGCGAACCACAGGTAGTTACCACCGCCGAAATCCTCGGCCCAATCAAGTAGGAAACCTCCCAGAGCAGTGCCACCGATGATGGCTAGAAAGGTCCAGCTCTCGAGTAATCCGTTGCCGGCCGACAGGCGTTCGTGCGGTAGGATTTCGGGCAGAATGCCGTACTTTGCCGGACCAAAAAACGAGCTCTGCAAACCCATAAAGCCCAGCACTGCCAAGGGCAGGAACAGGTTGTGCGGCGCTACCATTAGGGAGACCGTAGCAGCCGTCATCATCATCAGTTCCAGCACCTTCATCCAGATGATGACGGTGCGTTTACTGACCCGGTCGCACAGAAGACCCGCTGGCAGAGAGAAGACCGCCAGCGGAATCACCAGAACCAGGAAGGCGAGGGTTGTCTGGTTAAGCGTGGCGGCTTCAAGATCCGCCGCGTCTGCTACCGGACTCGCTAGCACGGCGGCCACGGCGAGTTCGACCACGATGATTTTCCACGCGTTGTCGTTGAACGCGCCGAAAAACTGGGAGATTAGCAACCCGCGAAGAGGGTTCTTGTTCGATTGTGTTGCTGGCCTCATGCGTTCCGTGATGCCTTGTGATCACCAGTAGGTGTGATAAAATTGTGCCGCCTCAAAACCGGAGGCAACAATTTTTTGGCCATCTAGGACGATATATCGGCACTGATTATATACTGGCTATTGGCCATGTGACTCCAATGAATGCTGTATAAAAGTGTACCGGACCGCGGTCAGCTATCCAACGTGGACATCGAGAAGGAGTTTTCGTGATTGAGCAAGTCCAAACCGAGAGGTACAAAACCCCCCGGCTTGTTGAATCTAGCGAGAACGTATTAGGACTATAAAGGCCCTTTCCTGCGCATGGATGGCTGGTAAGAAGGAGGTTTCGGCCGTAGTAGTCAAGGCTTTCAAGAGTTTCCAGATATTTCCGGTGCCTGAATGCGAGTCCGGGCAGAGCTGTGGGGTCCTGGAGGAGGAGGGGCACCAGTATGGTGTGGTCTGATTCTTGAGCGCAGCTAACCCATGGGCCGTAGAGCCGGCGGGGTTCAACGGCTCGATCCGGCACAGACCTTCGGGTGAGGCTCAGGCGGTGAACTCGAACGCTGTTTGAGGTGGGGTCGAGCTGCAGCGATCGGCGGCGGCACCGTCGGTCAGGGTAGAGCGGGAGAAGCGACAAGCCCAAGTCGCTCTACCTCAAGAGCAGCAGCTTCCGCTGTCTGCACTATCCTATTCCCTGTCACAGCAGCAGCTTCAAGCCTGTACAGATACACCCCTGATGCCATCTGCCTCCGGGCGTCATCACGTCCGTCTCACCGCAGCGCGTAGGTCTCGGCCTGACGAACTGGGCCGTTAGGGGCACACCTCTATATACGCCTCCGTTACCGCTAGCAGCTTGGCCTCAGCTGTGTGGAGCCGAAGGCATCCAGAAAGAATGGGATTGATCGACACCTGTGTGCCACCCATGACGGCACTGTCGGCAGACAACGCACTTTCCGGCCCCAAGTCGGTCGTCATCAGTCCCGAACGTGGTCCGACGCCGATCGCGATCCCGCCTACCGGCGCAACGAACGTATCTGTCAGATGGCGAGAGCCGCCTGGCTCCGACATGCTGCGTAAGCCAAACCCTCAGGCAGACAGCGCTTCTTTCAGCCTCTGCGCGACGACGACTTCCTCCCCCTCTTCCATCATATACGGATTGATGGTCAGACCGTCTGCGCCACCGGACATCTCGATACGTGGCTCTCCGGCTGACAATTCTGCCCGCACCTCGGCGGCGGACACACCCAGCTTCTCTGCGTCCCACTGGATCGACAGGTGCGGTGCAATGTTGGAGGGGTACGGTGTCCGCAGTGATGTGGTTACCGTGTCGAAAGAAGTGGCTGCATCTGTGATCACCTGCAAGCGACGATCCCACTCGCGCTCCTCCGCCTCATGGTCCCGCACCACCCACTGTTCTGCTGCCGCCAACAGACCCATGATCTCCTCCTTGCCTGCCTTCATGGGTCGCCCGATCGAGCCGTGGGGAGAACCGTTGGCAAAGGCTGCCTGGAGCAGCTCTTTGTTGCCCAGCACCATCCCTGACGCCTGTGGACCGCGCATACACTTGCCACCACTGTAGGCGACAGCATCCACACCCTGCTGCAAATACCAGTTGGGCACATTCGGACGTTCAGCTGCGGCATCGACAAAGGATGGCACCCCGTGCGCGCGACCACTGTCGGCCATCTCTTTGACCGTGATCTGGCCACGGTCGGAGGCGTCACCAAACAGAAACAACATCGCCGTCTTGTCCGAGTGGGCCGCCTCCAGCTCCTCATGCGTTGTTACTTCGATCATGCGCGTCCCCACGGAGGTGATGGCGCGATCGTAGCCGACTCGATGGGAAGCCTGCACGATCACCTCGTTTTTCATTCCCGTCGTATCTGGCAAGCGCCCCATCTTCTGTGGATCCGTTCCCGCCACACAGGCGGCTGTCACCTGCGTCAGCGCCGCGGCACAACCATTGGTTACCAGACCCCATTCGCACTGCATGATCTGAGCCAGACGCGCCCCGACCCCTTCCATGAGCTCGCCAATCTTTACATACCGCTTGGAAGCTTCGACCATGGCTTGCCGAACTTCGGGCAGGATCAGAGACCCGCTGAGGACGGTAATGGTGCCGATGCAGTTGATCAGGGGGCGGACGCCCAGGTCCTCGTAGTTCGTCGTTGGCTGGCTGGCTGGCATGTTGGAAGCTCCGGAAGTGTTTGCAGTTTGTGACGCCTTGTCCTTTTGAGTGCGTAAGAGTAACTGCACCTCCGGTGGTGGGCAAGTCTTGCCTATTGACCTCGTTGGTTCATCGAACCAACATCCATGGTGAGCGCAGCCACTTCAAGCAACCGATGATACAAGAGTAGGAGTGAGAACAATGGCGAGGATCATGTTGATTGGAGACTCGATTCGCAACAGCTACGAGCCGCTGGTAGCCGAGATCCTGGGCGCCGAGGGGCACGAGGTTTGGGGTGCCCCCGGAAACAGTCAGTTCACCCTGTTTACCTTGGCCAGTCTGGGCAGCTGGCTCACGGCATTTCCGGAGCCGGATGTCGTGCACTGGAACAATGGCCTTCACGACATCGGGCACAATCCGAATCGCGCCCCTGTACAGATGCCACTCGAGGTCTACAGCGGCAATCTGCGCTTCATCGGCCGTCACCTGCTCACCACCGAGGCTCGCATCATCTTTGCCAGCAATACACCGGTGCACCCGGACCGCCCATTCCGCGACGATCAGTGGTCCTGGCGCAATGAGGAGATCGACGCCTACAATGACGCCGCTCGACTGGTGATGACGGAACTGGAGATCCCCATCAACGAGCTGCATACCCTCGTCGCCAGCGATGTCGGTCGCCTCCTGAGTAGCGATCAGTTGCATTTAAGCGACGCCGGCAAACAGACGTGCGCCGAAGCCGTCGGTGCTGCCATACGCACCCATCTGTCGACGTGACCAGATTCCTCTACATCTCCGACACCCATTGGGGGTCCGGCGACAGTGGCTACACCATGCAGCCAAAGTACGACGAAAAACTGCCTGTGCTTCTTGTGCTGCTAATGGAGTGGACCGAGGAGAATGGTCCTGTCGATTTTCTCCTTCATGGCGGCGATGTGATCCACGAAACGGAAGACAGCAGCATTCAGGCCGCAGCCGAATATTTCGGCCTGCCCCTGCCCATTCATCTCTGTCTCGGCAACCACGATCTCACCGCCCAGGGCAGCGTCGATACCTGGATGCGGCTGGCGCCCCAGTTCTTCCTTGGTGATGCAACAGACTTTGCCATCGACACGGATGACTGCATGATTCACGTGATCCCGAATCAATATGGCACGACGCCATTTCTCTGGGACCAGACGCAGGATCCGCATTTTCTGCCAGCGCAGATACAGACCCTGGAACAGCGGCTCGAGTTGGCTTCGGACAGGACGCACCTCATTCTCACGCACAGTCCAGTCCTCGACGTAGACCGGCAACAGTCGGGCTTGCACAAGCCCTTCCACCAACCACCGGAATCTTTCACCACGTGTGTTATGGGTTTGGTGGATAAATACGGTGTGACCTGTGTGCTGGGAGCGCACAGCCACGTCAACATGAAGAGAGAACTCAATGGCGTGAACTACATCACCGTCAGTTCCTTCGTCGAAACACCTTTCGAATTCAAACTGTTCGAAGTCACATCTGATTCGGTCTCTATGAAGACGCACAATCTGCTGGACCGCATTGACTTTCGCGCCGACTACAACTGGGACAATGTGTTTGTCCAGGGACGCGCCTGCGATCGATCATTCCACACAACCCTCACCCCACGCATCTAAGGAGAGCAGACATGGCGGAGATCACCGTCTACCACAACCCCAATTGAGGCAAGTCCAGGGGCGTGCTGGATATCCTGCGCGCCGACAACGTCGAGTTCGACGTTATCGAATACATCGAGAATCCACCGAGTGAAGAAACCCTGCGGGGTTTTCTGCAGATGCTGGGATGCGAACCAAAAGAAATGCTGCACCCCGGTGCATTCGGAAACTTGGAGCGGAATATCGAAGAGATCGACACTGCCGATGCCCTCATCGGGCTGTTGCTCGAACATCCTGAGGTCATGAATCGCCCGGTCTGTGTACGTGGTGACCGTGCCGTCATCGCTCGCCCCTCCGAAAAGGTGCGCCTAATCCTCGCCTAACCAGAGGACTCGGCTTCGATTGCTCCGCTGAACTGTGATGTCGCCGGCGCCTGGTAGACGACCCGTAACTCGGGTGTCTCCACGCGCCGGTGGCCGTCCTTTTTTGACTCGAGACAGCGCTCCAGCATGCCGCTCGTCAGCAACGTTCGTTCTGCCGGGTAGGGCGCCCGGCCTGTGACGAACATCTCCTCCGCCTTCTGCATCAGACAGGCGGAATAGGTGACATTCGGCTTTCCAGGCAGCAGAAACTGCAACGACACCACCTCGTCTTCTGCCTCCTGCAATCTGGCGGCAAATGTCCAGTCCTGGACTGCGCCGTTGAGCATCAACAGTGTCGCCTGCAGTCCATCTTCGTAGTCGATGAAATACGCTGCGGGGTTTTCCACCAGTTCCTCGAGTTGACCACTGTGGGCCAGATCCTGTGGCCGACCGTCGCTGAGAGCGATGCCACTGCGCGAATCGGAACGTGCCAGTGCCCCTTCCAGCAGACGTCGTGACCAACGGCCTTCCAGGCCGGCCTGCCACACGGCCTCCCCTTCGATGAGCTGCACCGATGCGACACCGGTCTCGCCTCCATGTCGCCGTTCCACCATGCACTGCATCGCCTCCAGCGCATGAAAGTCCATGGCGTCGGAGCCGCCCACGCCGATCATCAGTGCCTCCTGAATATGGCAACCGAGCGACAGCTCCAGAGGAGGCGTGCGAAAGGTGACGGGCAAGGATGAACCTGCAAGCAGCGGGAAGTCGAGTTCCTTCGCCATGCCCACCATCTGCTGTGCCTTGTCGAAGCTGTAGGACAGGTGTTTGTCGTTGAAGACTGGTACAGAACGTCCATCCTGGCGAAAGACATCGACGATCTGTGAGAAGAATTCGTAGCGTGGATAGAGTTTCTGCCCCTTGTCGTTGGCCGGATATTCGCCATGCTCGCCAATGAGCAATACACCGTCCACGGCAAGTGCATCGGTGCCAAGACGCAGAGCCTCGGCAATACTTGAGTAGAGGGTGAAGCCAAATTTCTCGGCCCTCCGCTGACTGAGATCTTCTTCCGACGACTGATCAACGAAGACCCCCACCACGTCGAAATCCGGGCGGTGCCAGCGGCCGTCGCGCGGATACCCGCAGAGGAACCGTTCCCCCATATGATTGGCATGACTGCGCCAATCCCAGAACGTGGTGATGATCGCCAACTTCTGTCGGCTCTTGCTGACCATCATACCCTCCGGAAGGTGGATGACGGGTCCACCAGGTAGTGGATGTCGAGGTGTGGTGTAGCAAGCTTCTCCTCCCGCCATAGAGATGTGACACCGGCAATACCGAGACCCGTTGTCAACAAGGTGCGTTCGATGGGAAATGGCGGCGTGCCATGGACGATGAGATTCTCGATGTGGTGGCACATGGGGTTGAAGAAATTGGGCTGCATCTCGTGACCGGCGCCAAGGTAGAACAGCAGCGACAACGGATCCTGTCTTTCTGCGAGACGGACGGCGGCGGTGATGTCCCTGACAAGACCTTCCACGAGGAACATCGTCCCCTTCAGCCCGTCGGTGTATTCGATGCGATACGCAACCGGCTCAGATCGGACCAACTGCGGCAATTGCTCCCGCGTAGGATAGGTGTGACGATGACTCTCATCTGCCGGTTCTAAGCTGAAGCTGCGACATAGACAAGCCTCGAATAGGGCTGGATCCCAGGCGCCTTCGTCGAGGGCCTGCCAGACGCTATCGCCGCGCATGGCATGCACGGAACTCACCCCGGTTTCACCCCCCTGTCGCCGCTCCACCAGACACTGCATCGCCTCGAGGGTGTGGATATCGTAACTGTCGATGCCACCCACACCGACACCGACGATCTCTTCTGTCTCAGCTCCCCACGGCAAGTCGATGGATGGAACCCGGCGGCTGATGGGCAGTGACGAACCCGCCATCATGGGAAATCCCAGTTCGCCGCTGATGGCGACCATCTCCTGCGCCCACTCCCAGTTCCAGGACAGATGTTTGTCGCAGAAAACCGGTACACTGCGGCCACTGGACCGAAAGACATCGGCTGTCTGTTGGAAGAACTCGTACCGCGGGTACAGGGTCTGCCCCTGTTCGTTCTTCGGATACACACCGTGCTCGGCGATCAGCAAGACGCCGTCGACGTCCAGTTTGCTGCCACCCAGTGTCAGCGCCTCCGCAATCGTCGGGTAGATACGCAGGTCCTCGTGTCGAGCCTCTCGTTCACGACTCAGATCGGACTCCGGAAACTGGTCCACATACAACGACACTACGTCCAGTTCGGGATGGTGCCAGCGGGTGCCCCAGCCGTACCCACCCATCAGTCGATCGACGATGTTCTGCCCGTGGGAATACTTGCGATACTCCGTCACCAACGCCGCGACTCGTGGCCGGCGAGTTGCCATCATTTCCCTCCGAATTCGTAGATGCTCTTTGCTGTCTTGGCGAAGAGTTCCGTCCCGCTATTCTCGCATCTCGTTGGACCGACTGCACGCCTTCAGCGAGTATATTGATAGAGTAGTATACGCCCTGAAGCAATGGTGGAGGGGCTTTTACACCTGTCCCGTCAAGCCTCGGCTCCAGCGCTCCCACACCGGCGAGGACGCCTGGATCTCATGGAGAAGTTTATCTTAACAGCAACAGCTTCCGCGTCTGCAGCATCCGATCACCAGTCATAGCCGGTGCCTCGAGCCGGTACAGATACTCCCCAGATGCCAACCGCCTCCCGGCGTCATCACGTCCGTCCCACCGCAGGGCGTAGGTCCCGGCAGCACGTGACCCACTGGCCAACGTCGCGACCCGCTGGCCCGTGACGTCGTATATCATGAGCTGTATTTTCACCGGACTGGGGCAACTCATACTCTATCGCGGTTTCGCTGTTGAAGGGATTCGGGTGGTTTTGAGCCAACTGGGCCGTTAGGGGCACTCCTAGATACGCCTCCGCCACGGCCAGCAGCTTGGCCAGCTCTGTGGAACCGAAGGCATCGGCAAACAGGAAGAAATAGAACAGATTCTCCTTGCCGTCACTTGTCAGATCGAACGCGGGATCAAGTGGCACCGGCGATGTCAATCGGTAGAGGCGCGTAGCCGCAAGCGTGAGGGTCAGTGGACGCTGCGGAGCCCCTCCGTCAGCGGCGAGCACGTACAGTTTAAGATCAAGTTTTCTGGGCTTTTGTGACCCAGTCCGCCATATTGCGGACGATCGGAGGATAGCAGATGTAGATAGCATCTCTATTTGCTTGTGGAATTCAAGCAAGGCTCACACGCCTATGCTCAATAATTGCACGGACGACGGAACATACTATTGTGCGCTTGCAACGATCTGTTCGAGTTGGGACCGTTCTTCTTCACCCAGGTACCTGTGTGCGCGCTGTAGGATCGACTGCGCTTGTTCGAACTGTCGTTGGTCTCGAAGAAATTGTAAATAAATGCGATAGGCTGTACCGTAATGTGGGTTGGTCTGCAGCGCGCGCTCTAGTAGGTCTACGCCTTCTTGTTTTCCACTCGAAAGCGCGAGGGCGGCCATGTTAGTCAAGGCTTCAAAATCGTCGACGTTCAGGTCAATGGCTTGCTGATAATGCGTCCATGCGCGGTTTCCATGGCCCAAGCGAGTCAGCGACCACGCCAGCATGCGATGAGCTGCTCCATCCCGCGGATCGGTGGCAAGAATGGCCTCGTATAAGGGGACGGCGTCCGAATAGCGGCGCGCGCGCGCCAATGCGTTTGCTCGGGTAAAGCGCTCGCCATTCTGCGATAGTGCCTCATGCCGCGCTTGGGCGTCTTTGGACCGCCTACGCAGGTCCCGAGCTAGGGCGGGGGGCTGCTCGGATGAGCGAGCCCATTCGTCCAATACATACCATCGTTCCGGGTAGCGCCGTGCGATGCTACGTGCGGTATTAGAAATGAGTTCTTCAGTAGAGAGATCGGGAAAGAGCTGTCGTATGACGGGCACAAACACCTCTAAACGAACCGGCGCGAGCGGCTCGTTGGTGCCCCGATACATTTCAATGGGAGCGCGGTACTCGAGCCATAAGTTGTCGTCGGTATTGCGCGTTGAGGAAGAAAAGGGGACCCTTTCGGTTGGGTACTGCGTGTAGGCGCTTGCGAAGAGATCAAAGGCATCATTGATCTGGATTCTGTCGAGAGAGCGCCGCACGGCCTCAACGGCTAAACGCTCAGCATATAGGGCTGCACTGCCGCGCAGTGGTTGTTTGGCTGCGAGGCAGATTAGGTCGCCATCGATGGAAAAGACAGTAACATAGGGAAACACACTTGTTAGCGTCTGTAGCATGACCTGACGCGTCGATGCTGAAATCTCATAGGTTTGAATCCACTGGCAAAACAGACCCCCCCTGTTTATACGCTCTTTCACCGCTTGGTAGTATTCAGTGGTAAAGAGGGAACTAATGCCTGCGATCCAAGGATTGGATGGCTGAGAAATGATGATGTCGTAGGTCGCTTCCCGCCGTTGGAGAAAGTTGCGACCATCCTCCAAAAATAGGTGCACGCGCGGATCATGAAGCACATTGAAATTTATCGAGTGGAAATAGCGTGACGCATTCAATACGGCCTGTTCGATTTCGACTACATCAATGGATTGGATTTGGGGATGCGTTGAGACGGCATGGACGGTGGCCCCGCTGCCGTAGCCAATAATGCAGGCGCTACCCGGTGTTGGATGAAGAAAAAGGGGAATGTGACCTATCAAATATTGGGTGTCCACATCTCCGCCGGTCGAAGCATCAGCTTTGCCGTTGACCTTCAGCACTGTGGAGTTCGGAGTGCGGAACACGGTAACGGTCGCGCTGGTTCCTTCCTCGGCATGTAGGAGCACGGTCTTGATCTCGGACAATCCGGTGTTGTGATGAATGCCGCGAAAGATTCCGCGCTGGAGTTGTGTGATGTCCGTTTCCGGCACGGTGGCTACGCTACAGGCAAATAGAGCGACGAGCGCCCCTGCTTGCAGCCAGGCTCTCGACCTACGCGCAGATGGCTGCGAAAGTAGCAGAGCGACTGCTGCGGCTATGCCCAAAGCGGCCCCACCTAATACCAGGTGGGTTGCCCCCAGCAGGGGCAGCAGAAAAAAGCCCGCCAATAGCGATCCCAGAATGGCTCCGAGTGTATTCATTGCATACATACCGCCGACCGCCCAACCCGCTGAGCCGGCTGCATGGCGCCAAGCGGCAATGCCCAGTGGCAGCGCCGCGCCCAGCGAACAGGCTGGAACAAAAAGAACGCAGGCCGTCAGCGCGCCTTGGGCCATAAAGAGCAGCCAAGTGCGCTCTCCGAAGCGTTGGGCCATCACTGCAAAGAGCTCGGGCAGCAGGTTGACAGCAAACAAGCCCGCAATTGCCGAACAGGCTCCAATACCCATGGTTAGGGCTACGGCACGCTGATAGGATACCTGACGCAGCTGGGGGAGAGCGGCAAGTAGGGCACCGACGCCGATGCCCAATAGCACAGTCGTGAGTATGATGGTAAACGCATAGACTGAGGATCCGACAACGGGGACCAGCAAACGCGTCCAGGCGATTTGGTAGCCAACGCCTAGGGTCCCAGCCAGCCCAATCGCAAACAGCAGGAGATGCGGTAGGCGTTGCACAGAGAGATGCTTTTCCGCTGAAGGAGGAGAATTGGACCGTTCGGATAGTTGCCGATCAAGCCAAAGAGCCCCGGCTGCCACACCCCCCCCGACCCCTACAGCGACCCACAACGTGTTGCTAATGCCCAATGCTGGAAGCAAGGTCAAGTCCCGTTTTCAGTTGAAATGTAGCACAGGCTCTGGTGGGTGT
>PBRM01000109.1 GCA_002725915.1 Gemmatimonadota bacterium | reverse complement strand
ACCCCTACAGCGACCCACAACGTGTTGCTAATGCCCAATGCTGGAAGCAATACGATTCCCGTGACAAACGTACCTAAGGCCGCGCCAAGAGTGTTAACGCCGTAAAGAAGTGCTACGTGCTGACGAAAGGTTTGATCGTGCGTCAGGGCCGTTATGAGCAAGGGGAGCGAAGCCCCCATAAGAAAAGTCGGTAGGATCAGGGCGATAAAGGTAAGTAGGAATTGGGCCGCCAAGAAAAGTGGAAAGTAGCCGTCGATGAGGCCGTAAAGCGGGTCGAGAAGTCGCATGGTTCTTTCCAGCAGCGGAGCCGAAATGAATCCGAATAGAGCAATGGCAAGCTCAATGAGCCCGTAGGCCTGTAACGGGCGGCGAAACCGATCGGCACGGCGGCCTGCCCAGGCGCTGCCCCCGCCCAAACCCGCCATAAAGCAGGCAAGAACCGTTGCAATCGACCATGCGGCACTTCCTAGCTCCAAGGTGAGCAGTTTTACCCAGACCACTTCGTAGGCGAGCGAGGTGGCTCCAGACAGCAGAAACAGCAGTCCGGCGAGCGAAAAAACATGAGATCGTGCAGTTTTGTTCATAGGAGGAAGGTGCGATTTAATGGCCGGAGGTGATCAGCCTGCGGGAGGATTTCTTATATAACCACGGCATGCTGATCAGCCCGAAAAGGTTCAGGAAGTTGTGAGCTTCCTACTATCGGCAGGTGGCTGAGGTCAGCCGCGATTACGGGGCGAAGCTCATGATCGTGGATAGCGCCGGACGGGTGGACGAGTATAGGCCGCTGCTGGCTGATGGAGCAGGTGTGCGCCAACGACCTCTTGGCCTGCCGCCCCTGTCAGCCGATATATATGAACTCCAAAGGCCATTTCTCGCACATGGATCGCTGGGAAAGACGAGTTTTCGGCAGTAGTTGTCAAGGCTCTATAGAGTTTTTTCATATATTTCCGGTGCCTCACGGCGAGTCCGGGCAGAGCTGTGAGGTCCTGGAGCCGGAGGGGCACCAGTATGGTGCCGGGCCTGATTTCTGAGCGCAGCTTCCGGTGCGCCGTAGAGCCGGCGGGGCTCAACGACTCGATCCACCATCAACTAGGGTGAAGGCTCAGGCGGTGAACTCGAACGCTGCTTGAGGTGAGGGTCGAGCTGGAGCGATCGGCTGCAGCACCGCCGGAAGACCGGCGCCGGTCAGGTAGTGCCGTATCGAAATCTCATCGGTGAGCGCGGCGATGGGGCGTTAGGTACCGCCGCAGTTGGGGCAAAGAGTGCCGTCAATGTCAAGAATCCCAGTGAGAAGAACCGCCCATGTTCCGCGATGCGACCGAGACTGGGCGGAGACGGCGGCGGTGGGCTCGATGCTGGTTGCTTCGACTAGCGGGGCCGGCACGATCTGATTGCGCGCGTGGCGTTGGGCTCCAGGACAACTCTACGGACCAGTGGCTCATACCCATCTCTGAGCCAAACCCCGCTAAGGACTGAAACGACCCTACTTTCATATGCAACCCCACTATAGCGAGCCGACAAAAGCTGGAATTATCCACTGCCATCTGCAGGTGAAATCGGCACTGCCGCAGGACCTTGGACACATACCCTTTGCACCGCTTGTCGACTTTGCCGCGCTGATCACCAGAGCCGGAGTCGCCGGCAGACTCGACCCGAACTCGATCGAAATAACCAATCTGGCGACGGGTGCCGCAGTCGAGTACGGGCGCAGTGAAGATTTTGCCTATGGCGACAGCGGCCGACTCGAGTGGGTGATCGAAGATCCAGCGCACACCGAATATGCAATTCGCTTTGAATACAGTGCCGGACGTCCGCCGCTGGAGCCGCAGGCATACATCCCCCTGGTCGGCGTCGGCGATCTCTTGCACTATAACGCCGGAGCACCCAGACCCCTTACCCTGAGTTCCAGCATGAAGCTGGTGGATTTGAGCGGAGACGGGAATGCCGACCTGGTGGGTTGCTGGAACTATTACCACCGGCCGGGAGCGCCGCTGGGCGGCGTGGTCTGCTATCCGCGCACGGGGAATAAAGGGGACTTTACATTTGGTGAGCTGGTGCGGCTGCGCTACGTGGAAACGCGCGGTGACAGAGAGCTAAAGCATTTTCCGGGAACTTATGTCCATGCGGATTTTGTCGATTTTGACGGCGATGGGTTGGTCGACATCGTCTTTGCCGAGCGCAGCTCGGGAGAGCTGATATTCTTTCTCAATAGCGGCGCACGCGACGGGGGCGGCTGGCCGATTTTTGTGCGCTACCCTTCGATTCCCGTGCCCTTTCACAATATTCAAAGTCTGCGGGCCGTGGACGTGGACGGAGACGGCGCCGTGGACCTGGTGATAAACGGTCACTTCATCCGCAACGGCAATCCGCAAAACTGGCCCTTCGAGCCGCAGCCGCCCGTGGATCTGGGAGCCGGAGAGCTGGTGGACTTTCTTGATGTGGATGGAGATGGCAGGCTGGAGATGATCGCCCTCGAAGTGGCAGGCGTGAACCCGGACAACATCCATGGCCACTCGGCGTTGACCTGGCAACGGCAGATGGCTGGAGAACCGCTGGCCTTCGGAGCCGTACGGTTATTGAAAGGAGTGAGCGGATCCTCGAGTTGCAGCCTCATAAGCGCGGTGCGGGATGGCGGCCGGCGGGGCGTGCTCCTGCAGTGCGACGCCTACCAGAAAATCGTCTTTTGCGAACTGACCGGCTTTGCCGCTGGAGAGCCCTGCTTCGAGCCTGGGGCCACCGCTGCATCCCTTGCCGCGGTGGCCTCGTGGAGCGATCAGGCCTGGCCCTGCCAGTGCGACTGGAACGGCGACGGGGTGTGGGATCTGCTGATCGGCGGCGGCTACGGCTGGCCGCGCCTAGTCCTCAACGAGGGCAGCAACGAAAGGCCCTCGTTGCGTGAACCAGAGCCGATCGAGGCGGCAGATGGCATTATCCGCGTGCTGCGGGACGATATCCTGCACGGCAACCACCCGCACAATATGGGATATCCCTATCCAGTTCTCGTCGACTGGGACGGCGATGGTCTCAAAGATCTGCTGCTGCCCAACGAAACCAACCGCATCGTCTGGTACAGAAACATCGGAACCAACAAAGAGCCCAGGTTCGGGCGGCGAGAATTTCTAGAGGTGGATGGTTTTGCGGATTCCGCCTCGCTGCGCGCAGCATCCGGCCGCGATGGAGCAAACAAAGCGCTGCCCAATTATCCCTATCCTTTCGATAAACGCGCCCCTTTCTTCTGGCGCACCGGCGCGGCCTTTGCCGACTGGAATGGGGATGGGCTGATGGATTTCATCACCCACAGCTGGGATAGGAAGGCAACCCTTTTCGTGCAGTATTTCGACGCCCAAGGCAAGCGGCGGCTGCGCCTGCAGGGGCCGGTCAGGTTGATCGACGGCAGACCCATCGACGATGCGATCGTCGGACGCGCGCAACATTGGACCGAGTCGTTCCGGGCGGTCGACTGGAATGGGGATGGGCGGATGGATTTGCTCTACAATCTGGCGGCCACGGGCGAAATCTACCTGCTGCGCAACGCCGGCACCCCCTCAGAACCGCTTTTCGAACTGCCCCGGCAACTGCACTGCTACGGCGAACCAATCGCTTTCACCATTCACGGCCCCCACGCCTGGGCCGGAGACTTCAACGGGGACGGCAAACCGGATCTGCTAGGTTGTACAGAGTGGAGCGTTTATCCTTTTTACGCCCATGCCGCGCTGGAAATGGACGAGCACCCGCACTATCAAATCAATATTGTAGAAGGAGCATAACAATGCCTTTGCAAGGAGAGGAAATGCTGGCACAGCTGGATTTACAAGGTTGCCCGGTGGGCACCGTGCTGGATCCAAACGAGCCGGATCAGAGCCTAGAGGAACAGTACTTTAGCGCCTGGGCCAACCCGCTGACCGCACCACGGCGCTGGCGCATGGCCAGTTGCTATAGAGTAGTCGAAGACGAAGGCCGGCCAGTTCTGGAACACATCGACAAAACCGACCGCTGTCTGGTGGCGGGCGAGCCGCTCTGGGCCGACTATGCAGTCGAGGCCGAAATCCGCCAGCTCAACGCCTTTTCCCAGCCCAGCAACGACGATCCACACGCAGCAGTAGCGCGCTCCGGACTACTGCTGCGCTACCAGGATCTGCGCCGTTATTACTTTCTCTGTCTGGAAGGTTTTGAACGCATCGTCCTCTACAGACGCGAAGACGAGGCCTGGACCATGCTGGCCGATTCATTCAACGGCATAGATCGGGGGCGCTACTACCGCTTGCAAGCCCTTTGTGAGGCCGAGCGCATTTCCTGCTACCTGGACGGCGAGCCGCTTTTCGTGGCCTACGACGAGCGCTTTGCCACCGGCAAGGTCGGCGTGCGCACCAATACGCGTTCGCGCACCGGCAGTATCACCGTGAAGGCGCTGACCGGAGAACGCGCCGCCTTCGCAGGACGGTTGAGTGCCTACGAGCGCGAGGTGGCAGCGGCGGCCGAGAAGTACCCCGAACCGGTACTGTGGAAAAAAATCGATATCGCCGCCTACTGGCCCTGCAGTGTGCGCTACGGCGATTTTCGCGGCGCTGGCCGCAAGGAGATCATCCTGGAGCAGCACACGGCAGCTGGACCGCGGATTGCATGCATGGATTTCGACGGCCAGGTACAGTGGGAAAAACACTATCCGGCTGCAGCCAAACTGCAACACACCCAGGTGCACGATCTGAACGGCGACGGCTGCGCCGATTTCATCGGCATCGAGGGCGATCGCTTGCGCCTGGTCAGCGGCGCCACGGGCGCACTTTTAGCCGATGCGGAACTGCCGCACTGCGGCCCCTACCGCGGCCACCGCAATGCCAGCGTAAAAGGCTATCTGCACTCGCTGCGGCCGCTGTGGCCCTGTAAAATTCGCCGCACCGAAAAAGCACAGGACCTGATCTTGCGAGACGGCGATGGCGCCGGTACGGGTTATTCATTCTGGGCCTACGACGAAAACCTGAAGCTGCGCTGGCGCGCCGACGCCCACGGCGCCTGGCACGGTATGTACATGTGGTTTTGCGATGTCGACGGCGATGGCCGCGACGAAATACTGCCGGGCTACGAACTCTACGACGGCGACGGCAACAAGTTGTGGACCATGGAGGGCGCCGAGTACATCGAGGACTCGGGCGGTGCCGGCCACATCGATCACGCCGCTTTCGGCGAACTCGACGGCGACCCGAGCAATGGCCCCGAGATCGGCATCGCCGGCTCTGATCCGGGTTTTTTCCTGGTGGACGCGCGCGACGGAGCGCTCTTGCGCCACCACCGCTTCGGCCACGTCCAGGGCATCTACGCCGGCAATTTCCGCCCCGACCTGCCGGGCCTGGAAATGTGGATGGGCGACCGCTGGGGCACCTACGGCATCCTGAATTTGGTCAGCGGTCAGGGCGACCCGCTGGCGCGCTGCGAGCCCGACAATATCAGCCAGGGCGGACAGGCGATCAACTGGAGCGGCGACGGCGAAGAATTGCTCTTTCTCAGCAGCAGCCCGCAGGCATTCGGCCTGTGGGACGCGCGCGCGCGCAAAGTAGTAGTACCGCTTTGCCAGGAGGTGCCGCCCCACTGGGAGCAAGTGATCGTAGAAGACCTGTGCGGCGATGCGCGCGATGAAATCTCCTATCTGAGCGAGGGCGCCATCTACATCGTCACCCAGGGGCGTCCCTATCCCTCCGGGGAGCGCATCTACGCACCGCAGCGGCGCATGGACATTTCGCTACCGGGATGGGAAATCAACGATTGACGCACCCCCAGACAAAGTATGATGGCTGTCTGATCGAAGCGCTTGCAAAGGACCCGGTCCAGCCGGAGCAGCAGGCCGCAAAAAACGTACTCGCATCTGCCACCATACCTACTCAATCGAGGAGTTTGCACTATGTCCATCCACCGCCTGCTTATTGTCTGATTTTCTCCGCTTTTCTCGCCCTGGCCGACTGGCCTTATTATGGGGGCGATGCAGCCAGCACCAAATTCGCTCCCTATGAGCAGATTCACCCGGGCAATATCGACAGCTCGCGCATCGTCTGGCGCTGGCGCCTGCCCGCGCTCCAGATGGATCGAGAAGAAGAGGACGAAGAGAGCGGCATCGGCGGCGGCGGGGAGTTCAAGAGCACGCCGCTGGTGGTCGATGGCGTGCTCTACACCTACTGGAGCGACGGAGAGCAAGCGCGGATATTCTTTGGCACCGTCCCCGACACGCTTTACAGTCTCGATGCGCGCACGGGCGAGCCCGATCCGGCGTTTGGTCAAGAAGGCCGTGTCGCCCAGGCGGTGAACTCGAACGCTGTTTAAGGGTGCCGTCAATGTCAAGAATCCCAGTGAGAAGAACCGCCCATGTTCGGCGATGCGCCCGAGCCTGGGCGGAGGCGGCGGCGGTGGGCTCGAGGGGCCTGTGAACACTGTCGACGTTATCAACTGGAACACCTACCACCTCTTCGATCGTCGGGCGAAGCTGGAGGGCCGCCAGGTCGGGGAGCCCCATACGTGGAGGCTACGGCCTATAGTTGGTCAAGCGGGCCCGAGAAATTCGGCTTCCGACACGCCTTGATTTTTTGCTGAAAATAGAGACGGACTTTCTGTATATTCATCACAGGAACGGATCTTGGAGAATGGAAACCCGCAAGTAACCCGTGGGGGTCTACCTACTCAAGCGACCGCCACATTCAGGAGCCTTGTCATGCCACAGCTAACCCAGGACCAGCTGGATCACTGCAGAGAAGAGGGCTACGTCGTCGTTCCGAGCGTCATTCCGCATAACGTCCTGGACAACGTCATCACCGAATACGAAGGCGTTCTAGACACGCTGGCCCGCGAGCTGTACGAGCGCGGCGAGATATCGTCGATGTTCGAGGATCTGGAGTTCGGCAAGCGATTCATCAAGATCGTCATCGAAACGGGAGACGTTCACAAGCAGTACTTTGACTTCTCGCTCCCTTTTCAGAACGTCAGACCGGACACGCCCTTCTGGTCGGGTCAGGCCGTCCTCGATGCCTTCACGTGTGATGAGCTGATAGATGCAGTCGAATCTATCATCGGCCCGGAAGTTTACTCGAATCCCGTCCAGCATGTCCGCATCAAGCCGCCGGAGTCGATCCTGCCGACGAACCAGTTCGGACAGCCTATCCTCGGAGCGACGCAGTGGCACCAGGACAACGGCGTGGTGATTGAAGAAGCTGATGATACGGACATGCTCACCGTCTGGTTTTCTCTCGACGACACCAACCTGGAACAGGGGCCGTTGAAAGTCGTACCCGGCAGTCATCGCCGCGGACTGCGGACGCACTGCGCGAATTACCTTGGAAAGGGCGGGAGTGAGATTCCAGAGAAGCTGTTCGACGTAGACAAGACCGTCTCCTTACCTGTCAAACGCGGCGATGTCGTATTTCTTCACAGACACACCGTTCACGGGTCGCTCGCCAACGTCAGCGATCGAATACGGTGGAGTTTCGACCTTCGCTACAACCCGATCGGGCAGACTACCGGACGGGAAACCTTCCCCGGATTCGTCGTACGGAGCAAGAAGCTCGCCGGCCACGAGCTCAGGGACGCGAAAAGGTGGACGGAAATGTGGCTGGAAACGCGTGAGAGAATGTCGAAGATCAATCAGGGCGGACAGACGGACATCGCGTTTGGAAGATGGAAAGAGGGGCACGTGGACTGCGCCTGACCACGCGCATGACCCCGCGGGCGGCGAAGCACAGGGGGCGCTGCGAATCGTCAAGGGGGGCGTGTCAAGGCTAGCGTGGACGAGGGATAGGACTCCGGCTTTTCCTCCGGTGGCGCAAATAGCCTATGTTTTT
>PBRM01000108.1 GCA_002725915.1 Gemmatimonadota bacterium | reverse complement strand
CTCGCCGGAGGAAGCGCGCGGCCTGCGCCCTGTCGACAGCGGAGCGGCCTCGAGTATCACCTACCGTTTCCACAGCCCCTACGTGTTGGTCGGGGGCCGGCTAGAGGCGCGACCGAGCCAAGGGGAGGGGGAGGAGTCTCGGGCAACCGCCTGGATCGCCGAATTCTCCAGAGATGGCGCAGAGTGGACGGCACTCGCGCCCCCCGCGAATCCGGTCCCGAACCGAAGGGGGGATCGCGAAGCACTCGCTGTATTCGCCGCGGACCTCGATCCGTGTCTACCTGCCGATTCCCCCGCCTGCTACAGCTGCCTCTTGCGTCTGCGGGGACCCGGTCTTGCCCTGGGCGGGTTGCTCTTCGAGTTCGACCTGCAGATGGCCCCGCTGTCGCTGCCGGCGCTGGTGGCGGGGGACAACACCATGCTCTACACCGACGACTGCGCCGGCGAGCGCACCGTCGAAATCACCCACGGCTGGCGAGAGCGCGATGATTTGCCGCCACCGGCGCCGGTGCTCCTCGCCCCCGTCGGGGGGGCAGAAGTGGCGGGCACGCGGCCCACCTTCTCCTGGGAGCCGACACCGGGAGCGGCCGACTACGAGTTCCGTCTGAGTCCACGGCCGGACCTGAAGCTGGCGCTGTCCCCGGTCTTCGAGAAGCTCATCTCCAGGACGCCGTCCAAGGGCAGGTCGGAGTGGTCGGTGCCGGAGGAGGGTCTGCTGAATCCGGACCAGACCTACTATTGGCAGGTGCGCGCCCGCAACGGCGACGGCCTGTGGTCTGGGTGGAGCCGCACCGCCCGCTTCACACCTAGAGCGCCGGCCGTGCCCGCCTTCCTCCGGCTCGTCTGCGACTGGGAAGCCCGAACGATCACCTTGCACTGGCGGCCCGGAGACGGCAGCTGCACGCTCCCCCACCACTACGAGGTGTATGGCTGCGACGAGCGCGGCTTCACCGCAAGCCGGGAGCTCTACCGTGTATTCGAGGGGGGGAGCGAGGACGAGACAGTCGAATTCCCCGCCAACCTTCTGGGGACCGCGGAGGCGACCTCCATGGTGGTGGTCGGTGCGGTCTCTTGTCTGGGCGCCAGCGGCAACCGCTGTTTCTACCGCGTCGTCGCCGTCGACGAGACCGGGGAGCGCAGCGGCCCCTCCGACTATGTGGAGGCGCCCCGGCCTTTTATCTTTTCGCGGCCTCCGGTGCGGATCCGCGCCGGCGAGGTGACCACCTACCAGCTGCAGGTCATCCGATCGATAGGCGACCTGCGCTGCATCAGCGACGGGACCAGCCGCTACTTCGCCGCCTTCCGCGACGCCGACGAGCTTAGCTTCATCCTCGACGAAGGCCCCCCCTGGGTCGAGCTTGAGGAGGCGACGGGCGCCATGAGATTCTCGCCTCAGGCCAGGGATGCCAGCACGCATACGGTTACCGTGCGCGTTCAGAACGGACAGGGGGGTGTGGACGTGCAGGGATTCGATCTGGAGGTGACCGACGGTTGACCGTACCTGACCCTGGCGACCTCGCCAACATCGGCGCCGATGGCAGACAGCTCCGGCTCTTCATCAGCGTAATCGCCTTGTTCTTCACCTTCGGCCAGGCGTTACTGCTCACCGCATTCGATATGCCGCTGCCGCTAAGGGTGTCCGTATTCGTACCAGCCTGGATCACCGCCCTCTGTCTGCTGCAGGTCCGCGGTTCCACCTGAGTGTTTCTGGCAGCGCGTGGTGCGCGCGCAACAGCGGGTGGAACCGAGAGCATCGAGGATGGCGAGGTGGCCGGGGGGCTACTGCGAAAATCGAAGACCATCCACGGACGCGCCCTGCTTATCGCCAGCGCTCTGACCGCCGCCCTCCTGGCTGGGGGGTATCTGCTTCCGTGGCGCTTACCGCCGCCCCTGCAGTAGCGTCGCGGCTGCGCCTCGGGAAGCGCCGCCGGCCGCGCTCAGGGCGTTGAGCTCGTGGGCGAGTCCCCCGAGCCTCTCACAGGGTCCCCAATCACCCCGCTGACTCAGCGCCCCAGCAGCCTCTGCCGGCCCTGCTCCCCCTGGCTCATTCCCTCCACCCTCTCCTGGTCTGCGCATCACCTTCCCGCCCAGTCCGGTCCGCCTACGGGGCCAAGGAGCTCGTAGTTCTCTTCCGGCGTCTCCAGCTCCTGCAGGAATCCGCGCAGCGCCCGCGCCATGCGGCGGGCCACTGTCGGGTGTCGGCGGATGACGTTGCGTCGCTGAGCGGGGTCCTCCTTCATGTCGTAGAGCTCGGGACGCCCCCCCTTCTCGCCGTAGGCGACGAAAGTCCAGCGCCGATCCGTCACCGTTGGACCGCCGTTGCGCAGGAAGGTGGAACTGAAGGCGTATTTGCGAGGCCAGGCGACCTTTCCCTTCCCCCCTCCCGCTCCCAGCAATGGGCGCAGGGAATGCCCGTGCATGACCAGCTCTCCGCTGCCGACGCGGGCAATATCCAACAGCGTCGGCAGCAGATCCACCGACTGGGTGATCTCCCCTACCCGTCGCCCCCCCTCCACACCCGGGGCGGCGATCATCAGGGGTATGTGCGTGAGCTCTCGGTACAGAGGCCAGATGCGCTTGTCTTGCGGATGGATGTTCGATTTTCCGGTGCGGTTGTGCTCCCCCAGAAACATGCCGTGATCACTGGTGAAGACGACGATAGTGTCGTCGAAGAGGGAGAGCTCCTCGATCTTCCTGAGCACGTGGCCCACCCACTTGTTGACCAGGAAGAGCTCGGCCGCGTAGTGGGCGGCGAGGTTGGCCAGCTCCTTCTTCGAGTACGCCAACGCCGGCCCGTAGTTGGGGTGAATCATCGGTGGTCCGTCGTATCCGGAGCGGTCGTAGCGCGCCACCAGATACTCGGGCGGGTCCCAGGGCTCGTGGACGTCGAAGAAATCAACCCACAGCAGGAAGGGAGGGGCGTTCCAGTTCTCTTCCAGCCAGCGGCTGGCGGTGCGCGCTGTCTGTACGCAGAATCGGTCCTCCTCCCAGGCCCAGTCGCGGTTCGTCTGCGTGTGCAGCGTCGCCAGGTTGCCCCATTTGGTATCGCGCATGTGGGGGTCAACCCTTGTCTTGCCGTCGACCGGCACCCTCAGCCGTGGCGGCAGGTTCCCTTTCAGGAGAGGCCGGTCACCTTCCTGCCCGCGGATCCAGCAGGCTCCGGTGAAGCCGCGGTCGAAGTGATGTCCCCGACCCATCAGGTGCGGCGTGTCGCAGATCAGCTGGCTCTGGTACCCGGCGTCGCCGAACAGGGTGCTCATTACCGGGACCTGCCGATCCAACGGTTGCCACCCGTGAAAGGGAAAGCTGAAGCGTCCGGTAAACAGGTCGGTCCTGTTGGGTATGGTGGGGAAGCTCGACAGGTGGTGCCGGTCGAAGCAGACAGCCCGGCGCGCAAAGCGGTCGAGCTCCTCCGTGCCGATCCATCGATTGCCGTTGCACCCCAGGTAGTCGTAGCGAAAGGTGTCGCTCACCAGGACGATTATGTTCATTTACGCCTCCCCAAACGATCTCGGCCGGCATGTTGCTCCGGACTGCAAGCCACGGTAGATCCTGGGCCGGGAGCTCGCGCACACTTTGTACAAAGCCGTCTCTGGCGGCCGGATTGCCCGATCCCAGATTCGGTGCTAATCTAACAAATCCGAGAGGATTTCCAATGCCCCCCCGATCTCCGCACACTCCACTCGCAACCCGCAAACCAACTCCCTAGCAACCGGCAACTCGCAACCGGCAACTCGCAATTCGCAACCCGTACCAGGAACCCGCATGAGGGATCCATGAATGAATTGAGAATGGCCGTCATCGGCATCAAGGGCGTCGGACGCGGTCACGTGGAAGCCATCGCCACAGACCAGCGCGCCGAGCTCGTCGCCCTCGCCGACCTCGATCAGTCAGCCATGGAAGTCATGGCAGCAGAGCACTCGACTCGAGCCTACACCGACTATCGCCGCCTGCTGGAACGGGAGGAGATCGACGCCGTCGTCATCGCCACTCCACACCATCTGCACGGGCCCATGTGCCTGGAGGCGCTGGCTGCCGGGGCACATGTATACCTGGAGAAGCCCATTGCCAACCGGGTCTCGGATGCTGATCGCATCGTCGCCAGCGCCCACGAGAAGGGTCTGGTGGTGGCTGTCGGCCACCAGTACCGCGCCTTCCCGGGCAACGTCAAGCTGAAGGAGATCGTCGACAGCGGCCTCATCGGCGACCTCAATCGCATCCTCTGGCAGTGGCTGGAGGCGCGTCCCGAGACCTACTACGACCGCGATATCTGGCGCTGCACCTGGGAGCATGCCGGCGGCGGCGTGCTCATGAACCAGACCAGCCACGACCTCGACCTCCTCTGCTGGCTTGCGGGTGATCCGGTGGAGGTGTCGGCGATGATCCGCAACTGGGGCCACCGCCACCAAGTGGAGGACACCGCCGTCGCCAGCATCGGCTTCGCCTCGGGGGCGCTCGCCAACGTGCAACTCAGCACCTGCAGCCACACTCTCAACTACCGCCAGATCGCTGGCGACAAAGGGATGATCCTGTTTCAAGACGAGACCAACGCCAACGTCCACGTGCCCCAGGTGTTCCGAGTGGGTACCTACGACACCTCTATGCGGGACACTATCGGGGGCGGCGGCGGCACGGTTTCGAGGGCCAGGCCCGCCTGGCGGGACATCGACTGCTCCGACGCCCTGTCCCCCACTCTCTTCGACAGTTTCGTCTCCGCCATCGCCGACGGCTCTGCCCCCATCACCGACGCCGCCAGTGCACGGCGCACGATCGAGCTCATCAACGCCATCGTGCTGTCCGGCATTCGCCGCAAGACCGTTTCCCTACCCGTCGACAGGGATGAGTACGATGAGCTGATGGATGAGTTGATCCGGGGGGACGTGAAAGTGGAGGGATCGGGCTGACCCCCCCGGCTGCTTACAGCAGTTCTCGTTCGAAGGAGCGCACCCAGCGACGCTGGTAGTGGGGCAGGTCGTCGACGGTTATGTGCAGGTCGATGGTCACGTGAAAAGCCGTCTCCGTCGACCGCACGATGCAGTTGGAGTCAACCACGTAGGTGGCGTCATCGCGGACGATGCGGCGCAGGTGCCTGCCCGTGGCCGACACCCTCGCCGGGTCGTCGTCGCTGGCCCACACCTGCAGCCGGCGCTCGTTGGTCACCTCCATGTGGGCGCTCGCCTTGCCGGTGTTCCGCGTCACCGTACGCAGGCCGGTGCGGTTGCCGAGCACGTCGCGCACGATCTCCCACGCGGGCTCGTCCGGCGCCAGACCGTACACCGCGGCATCCTCCCCCGCTCCGAAGCTGATCTCGTCGGCGGGCAGCTTCCCTTCCTCCACGGCGCGCACGGGCACCACCGGCAGTGAGATCCGGGAAGGTCGGTCGGCACCGCGATAGATCCTGTTTCTCCCCCTGAAGGGGGTCGGCCACAAATTGGGGAAATCGGCGCTGCACACCGACAGCCGGATGCTGTGACCGGGCTCGAAGCGCCAACCGGTGGCGTCGAGGTCGAAGGCCAGCTGGTACACCTCTCCCGGTGTCATCTCCTCCGGCGACTCCAACGAGTCTCTTCTCGTCCCATTGAGCACGCCCGTGCAGACCAGGGCACTGGTGCCGTCCGGGGCCACGTCGCTCAGCCGCGCCGCGAAGGCCATGACCGGCGCCGAAGAGCTGACGTGCAGGATCACCTTCGGCCATCCCAGGATCTCGACCGCATCATTCAGGGGTTCCGTCGTGTAGGTGACCGAGTGGATCTCGTCGGCCCGCTGGTCGGCGGGCAGGCCGAAGGGGACGCCACCGCTCCACAAGCCACCAGCTATACCGACCGTGGGGCGGTAGTCGTACTCGTCGTAGGCAGACGCGCCATTCGGAGGGCCGTTTCCGAGCTGCCCCCCCTCGATCAGCCAGTAGACTCGCTCCTCCCCCTCCGGCAGCGCTTCTTCGGCTCGCCAGTACCCCCGGGTTTCCGTCCGCTCCGCCCTGGGTTCGTCGTAGGCCTGCATGTAGACTTGCACCGGCGGCTCCTCCATCACCCCGTTCTCCTCCCCCTTCAACCAGTGATCGCACCAGCGCACCACCTCAGCCAGATAGTCGATGCGGGGTCCGGGGATGGCGCTGTCCGGCCGCGTGTGATTCCACGGTCCCATGAGCAGCCGCTTCGGCACCTGGAGATGCTGGAAGGTCCGCAACGGGGGGTTGGGATAGCCGTCGCGCCAGCCGCCGATGGCGAACACCGGACACTTGATCCGGTCGTAGCGCCCGCGGATCGACCCGGGCCGCCAGTACTCCCCGTCGGTCTGATGAGACAGCCACTCCAGCAGATAGGGTGTGTTGTTCTCCAGGTGCTGCTCCCAGATCCCGGCCCAGTCCGCGCCGCTGTATTCCGGGTAGGGCGGCATCGCGTTCATGCCGATCATGGAGACCCCGTAGGCGCCGATGTCGTAGTAACATCGGAAGGCCCCGCCGCGATAGTGGCAGTCGTCGGTATAGCGGTCGTCGGTGAAGTAGATGGGGATGATGGTAGCCAGGTGAGGCGGCTGCCTGGCCGCGATCTGCACACAGGTGAAGCCCCCGTAGGAGCCGCCGATCATGCCGATCTTTCCGGTGGACCACGGCTGCCGTGCCAGCCACTCGATGGCCGCGACCGCGTCCTCCTGCTCCAGGGGGGTGTACTCGTCCGTGTTCACTCCCTCACTGCTGCCGGTGCCGCGGCAGTCCAGCCGCGCGCCGATGATGCCCTGCCGGGCGAAATAGTGGTGATAGCCCGTATACGGCTCGGAATCATCCTTGCGGTAGGGGATGTATTCCAGCAGCAGGGGGCGCGGCCGCTCGCGCCAGTCCTCTCCTTCGTCTTCGCAGGGGACGTGCATGTCCAGGGCGAGGCGGACCCCGTCCCCCATGGGGATCATCACGTTCTTGATGAGACGGACGCCGTCCTGCGTTGGAAGCTCAATCATGATTCATGTAAATAAGTCCTTCTATCGGAATTCACAGCAGGTGATCGAGAGCGCCCGCCAACTCTGGAAAACCGAAGCTGCAGTCGCTGTCCAGCAACTTCCTGGGCTCGACCCGGGTGCTGGCGAGGAGAAGCTCCTCCGCCATCTCCCCCATTACCAGGCGCGCTGCCCACGCGGGCAGGGGCAGCAGGGCAGGACGCCGCAGCGCCTGTCCCAGGGCACGGGCGAACTCCCCATTCGTCACCGGGTTCGGCGCCACCGCGTTGACCGCGCCCGTCAGGGCCTCGTTATCGATCACGTGGCGGACCGCCGTCACCGCGTCGTCGAGCGCGATCCAGCTCATGTACTGGCGACCGCTGCCGATGCGGCCTCCGAATCCGGCCCGGAAGGGGATCAACATCTTGGCGAGGGCTCCGCCGCTCGGGCTCAGCACTACGCCGAAACGCAAGCTCACACTGCGGATTCCGCTTTCGCGAGCCGGGGCCGTGGCCTCCTCCCACTCCTGCACCAAGCCTGCCAGGAAGCCCGCTCCGGGCGCACTCTCCTCGGTCAGCAGCTCCTCTCCCCGACTCCCGTAGTACCCGATCGCCGAGGCGCATACCAGTACACGAGGAGGTCTCGCCAATTGAGCCAGCGTCCGGGTGAGAAGGTCGGTGCCGTCGACGCGACTGCGGCGAATGCGCTCCTTTCGTGCCCTCGTCCAGCGGCCGGAGGCGATGTTTTCACCCGCCAGGTGAACGACCGCCTCCATCCCCTCCAGTTCCATCGCCGCGAGGATTCCCGTGGACGGGTTCCACTGCACGGCCTGCTCCTGCTCCTGCGCCGTCGCCGCGAAGCGCAATGACCTTGATGGCCTTACTAGGCGCACGACCGAGTGGCCCTCGCCGGCGAGCGCCGCCGCCAGGGCAGAGCCGATCAGACCGGAGGATCCCGACAGCAGGATTTTCATGTCGCGGCCACGACATCGCGGAAAATGCGGGCAAAGACTGTACGCTGCTCCGGAGTGCCGACGGTGGCGCGGATGCAGCGATCCTGCGGAGCGATCGACGGCATGCGCACGAAGACGTCGCGATCCAGCAGCGCCTGCTGAATCCGCCGGGCGCGCGCGCCGTCCCCGACGTCGATACAGACGAAGTTCGTCGCCGACGGTACCGCTGTCAGTCCCAGTTCCGTGGCGATCTCCTCGTATTCCCTTCGTCCCACCGCCACCTGCTCTACCACGTGGCGGGTGAAGCCCTCGTCTCCGAGGGACGCTAGCGCTCCGGCCTGGGCGACGCGATTGACGCCGAAGTGATTGCGGATCTTGTCGAGGGCGCCGACCAGTTCCACGTGCGCGACCATATAGCCGACCCGGGCACCGGCCATACCGTGCGCTTTGGAGAACGTCCGCATTCGCAGGACGCCGCGCTCGGTCGTATTCATCTCAGCGGCCGCCTCTGGAGGCGCGAAGTCCAGGTAGGCCTCGTCGAGAATCAGCACGCAGTCGTCGGGCAGAGCGGCGACGAAGGCCCGGACCGCCCCGGCCTCGTGCCAGGTTCCCATGGGATTGTCTGGATTGGCCAGGTACACCAGGCGGGACCCCGTCTCCCTCACCCTCGTCAGGAGCCCGTCGAGATCCGCCCTGTCCTCGGCGTAGGGCACCTGCTCCAGACGGCCCCCGTAGCCGTTGACGTGGTAGTTGAAGGTGGGATACGATCCCAGAGAGGTGACCACCGGGTCACCAGGTTCCACGAAGAGACGCACCACCAGTCCGAGCAGATCGTCGATGCCGGCGCTGATGCCGATCTCTCGCCGCGACACAGCGTGTCTCGCGGCCAGAGCCACGGCGAGATCGTGACTTTCGGGATCGTTGTACAGCGAGAGGCTGTCCACGGCCGCGCGCATGGCCGCGCGCGCTCGCGGCGAGATGCCGAAGGCACTCTCGTTGGCGCCCATGCGGACCAGGAGGGGCCTCCCGCTCATGCGCTCCAGCGTCTCCGGTCCCACGAAGGGGACGGTGGCGG
>PBRM01000107.1 GCA_002725915.1 Gemmatimonadota bacterium | reverse complement strand
CACACCTGCTGGCCAGCGGCAGCATCATGCAGGAGGCGTTGAAGGCACAGCGCATCCTAGAGGAGGATTACGCCGTGGCCGCCGAGGTGTGGAGCGTGACCAGCTTCCAGGAGCTGCAGCGGGAGGGGCTGGAGGCGGAGCGGTGGAACCTGAGACACCCCGGCGAACAACCCCGAATCCCCTACGTCAGCAGCTGTCTGCAGGGATGCGACGGCGCTTTCGTGGTCGCATCCGACTACGTGAAGATCCTGCCCAACGCCATCGCCCGATGGTTTCCCAGACCGCCTGTGTGTCTGGGAACGGACGGCTTCGGGCGCAGCGACAGCAGGGAGGCCCTACGGCGGCACTTCGAGGTCGACGGACGCACCATCGCTTTTGCGGCACTGAGTGACCTGGCGCGACAGGGGAAGGTGGGATGCGAGCGGGTGGCGCAAGCCCAGAAGGAGCTGGAGATAGACCCGGACAAGATAAATCCGCTGGTGATGTGATCGGGTAACACGCGCGGTAACGCAGACATCGGTCCCCTAGTACTCATGGCAGCGTGTGCAGGGACGTGGACGGCCCCGAAGCGGTTCGGATCATGGGCATTATCAACAGGCGAGGAGAAGGCAGATGAGAGAAGAGGAAATTCGCACCCATGCGACTAGGGTAGTGACCGAAGAGCAGAGGGAGTTCTACTTCGAGAGGGGCTATCTCCTGCTCGAGGGCTTTGTGTCTCAGGAGTGGATCGGCCGACTGTGTGCCGCTACGGACGAAATGGTGGAGAGGAGCCGGCAGGTCGGCGAATCGGATACCATCTTCGATGTCGAGCCCGGTCACACTTCGGAGAACCCCCGTCTGCGTCGGGTCTCCAGCCCTGTCGACCAACACCCCACGTACTGGGAGTTCGCGTCTGAGTCGGCGATCGTCGATGTCGCCGCCGACCTGGTGGGCCCCGACGTGAAGTTCCACCACTCCAAGCTGAACTTCAAGTGGCAGCGGGGCGGGGAGGAGGTCAAATGGCACCAGGATATCACCTTCTGGCCGCATACCAACTACAGCCCGCTCACCGTGGGCACCTACCTGCACGACGTGGGCACGGAGCAGGGCCCCATGGGCATTGTCCCGGGCTCTCATACCGGGGAACTCTTCAATCAATACGGTGATAGCGGCGAGTGGGTCGGCTGTCTCCGGGACGAAGACGTGTCGCGGGTTGCCGTGGAAGAAGCGGAGTACCTCACCGGGCCGGCCGGCTCGGTGACGATCCACAACTGCCGCGTCATCCACGGGTCAGGGAAGAATATGTCGGCCTGGGGGCGGCCCCTGCTGCTCAACGCCTACTCGTCGGCCGATGCCTTCACCTACACCGCCAACGCCATCAAGAGTCCTCACGATGGCGACATTGTGCGCGGCCAGGCGGCCCGCTGGGCCCACCACGATCCGCGTCCCTGCCTCCTTCCCCCCGACTGGTCGGGCGGGTACACCTCCATATACGCGGTGCAGCAGGAAGAGCAGGGCTGACTGACCGCAGGTCTGTCGTCGACCGCGAGGTTGGCTCGGAGAGGGGTCGCGGGTAGGCAGCGAGGTCCGTGTGTATGAGCCGTATTTCTCGGCGAACTGGTCGCAAAAGGCCTTGAGAGGTGCAGGGGGCCGAGAAGCCGAGGGCTCACAGTCGCGGATCGACGGGCTCGCTTTCGAGAGCCAGTACCCCGAAGACACACTCGTGGACCCGGCGCAGCGGCTCACCGCGAACAAAGCGCTCCAGCGCCTCGAGCCCCAGTGAGAACTCGCGCAGGGCCAGCGACTGCTTGGCTTTCACATTGCGCCTTCGGAGTTGCTGGAGGTGCTCGGGCGTGGTGTACTCGGGGCCGTAGATGATGCGCAGATACTCCCGCCCGCGGCACTTGACCGCCGGCTGCAGCAATTCCCCCCGCCCTCCACGAGCGACGAAAGTCAGCGGTTTCACCACCATGCCCTCACTGCCGCTTTCGGTGCGCTCCTCCCACCAGGTCGTGGCTCCGGTTCGACTGTCTTCCTCATCCAGGTCCACGAGCCTGTATCCGGTGGGCTGAAAAATCTCCGGATCAGCCGCGCACAGCTTCGCCAGCATTTCCAAGTGCCAGAGGTGGGTCTTGTCGCAGTGGACGGTCCCTTCGCTGGCCATCAGATGGAAGGGGGCGAGCTTGAGATCGGTCAGCGCGGCGACCGGCCAGCAGTAGGCGCGGTAGGCGTCGATATAGCGCTCGATTCTCTCCCGGCGGGCTCGGTACTCATCCAGCCAGGAGTCAGACCCCTTGTCTCGGGCCGTTGCCGTCTCCAGGGCGGCAACCACTTCTCCCAGTGAGATCCGCGCCGCCGCGCCGACAGCCGCGTACTGCTCTTTCAACAGTTGCTGAGCTCGGGCCGACCACGGCATCAGCTCACAGTCCAACAGCATCCATGTCGTCTCCAGCTCCTCCCACAGCCCGGCGGAGGAGACGGCCATCCGGATGCGCTCGAGGAACTGAGATTCCAGTTCATCATCGTCGAAGAAGCGTCGGCCGGTGCGGGTATAACAGACCCCCGGATCGTCCCCGGCAACCCCGAGGCGCCTGGCCGCAGCCTCGCCGTCCCGACAGATGAGGACGGTGGCGCGCGAGCCCATGTGCTTTTCCTGGCAGATGACCTGCCCGGCGCCACTGCGTCCATAGTAGGCAAAGGCCTCGGCGGGGTGTTCGAGCAGATCGGGCCGGGCACTGGTCCTGGTGGGAGACATGGTCGGCGGCAGGTAGAGCAGCCACCTGGGGTCAATGGCGAAGCGGCTGATCACCTCCAGGGCGGCGATGCCGCGATCTTCGCGGATGGTGATCGCCGGCAGCAGTCTCGTATCGACGATGCGCTTGCCGAGCAGATCACCGATGTCGAGGACGTCATCGTGCGCCTGCTGCGCCGACGGTCCAGGGGTTTCGTCCGGCTCGGCAATCGGACGCACCGGCTCGGCGTAGGCGCGAGCGGCGGCAACAGAGACCAGCTCTCGTTCCGGATACCGCAAAGCCGTCAGCGACCCGCCGAAAACACAGCCCGTATCGATATTGACGGTGTTGTTGAGCCATGCGGCGTGCGGCACCGGCGTGTGGCCATAGATGACGGCGGCCTGGCCTCTGTACTCGGCGGCCCAGTCCCAGCGCACGGGCAGACCGAACTCGTCGGTCTCGCCCGTCGCTTCGCCGTAGAGGGCGAACTCACGCACGGTCGCGGAGGTGCGCCCGGCCAGCTCCGACTTCATCCCGGCGTGGGCGACGACCAGCTCGCCGCCGTCGAGAACGCAGTGGCTGACGAGGCCGTCGATAAAAGCCGACACCCGCACGCTGAATTCCGCCGGCTGGGCGTCGAGCTGTTCGAGAGATTCGAGAAGTCCGTGAGTGCGCTGGACGTTCTTGCCCTGCAGAGCTTTCATCAGGCGAACGTCGTGGTTGCCGGGCACACACCGCGCCGTGCCGTCGGCGACCATCCCCATGACCAGTCTCAGCGCTTCCGGAATCTTCGGTCCGCGGTCGACCAGGTCACCCAGAAAGATCGCCTTCCGCCCGGCCGGGGGGGTGACGCGATCGCCTGCCACCTCGTATCCCAGCTTGCTCAGAAGGAGCCGGAGCTCATCAGCGCAGCCGTGCACGTCGCCGATGATGTCGAAGGGGCCGCATTCATCCCTGCAGTTGGACCATAACCTCTCTCGCTCGATGGTCAGCTGACCGACTTCCTCTTCCGAGCGCAGCACATGGATCCGACGGAATCCCTCACGCTTCAGGTTTTTCAGAGAATGGCGCAGCTGTTTGCACTGCTGTCCGATAACGTGATCGCCAAAATTGCGGTCCGAGCGCTGTCGGTTCCGCTGTCGGCAGACCTGTTCGGGGATGTCGAGAACGAGAGCGATGGGGAAGACGTGGTGCTGACGCGCCAGCTGCACCAGCGGCTTGCGGGCAAACGCCTGGACGTTAGTGGCGTCGACGACCGTCAGCTTCATATTGGCAAGGCGTCTGGCGGCAACGAAATGCAGCGCGGCAAAGGCATCGTCGGTGGCTTCCAGGCTGTTTTCGTCGTCGGAGACGAGGGCGCGGAAGAAGTCGGAGGAAAGCACCTCAGTCGGCAGAAAGTGAGTCTTGGCGCAAGTCGACTTCCCCGAGCCGGAGGCGCCGATGAGCACGACGAGCGAGACCTCGGGAAGGACGATTTTGGTTGTCCGCGTCTTAGCCATTTGCCTATCCGTCGACGGCGCTGAAGACCGCCATCTGGGTCGGCGCGCCCACTTCTGGGTCCCCCGGGCCGACGGGGAGAATCCGCACATGGTAGGAGAACGCTTGCGCGACGGTCTGCGCCCAGCTGGCAAACTCCGCTCTCGTCCACTCGAAGCGGTGGTCCTCGTGGCGGAACCGCCCGGCAGGCAAAGAGGGCCAGCGGATGTTGTAGTCTGCATTCGGCGTGGTGATCACGACCGTGCCGGGACGGGCGAACTCGAATATCACGCGTTCGAAGGCCGGCAGACGGGAGGGCTCCAGATGCTCGATGACCTCCACCAGGGCGGCGGCATCGTAGCCGGACAGCCGGGTGTCCCTGTAGGTGAGCGACCCCTGGATCAGCTGTATGCGCTGGCGTTGACGAGGGGGCAGGCGGTCGAGCTGGAGGTTAGCGGCAGCGCGCTCCAGGGCGCGATGGACGACATCGACCCCGACGATTTCGACGAACTGTGGCCGCTGCAGCAGGCCCTCCAGCAAGCGTCCCGGGCCGCAGCCCAGGTCGAGCACGCGAGAGGCGCCGCTGGCCTCGAGTGCCGTGATGACGGCCTCGAGCCGCTGCTGGTACAGTTTCAGCTCCTCTTCGACCGTCGCTTCACCGGCGTCGGGACGATCCTCCTTTTCCGCCGGCTGTTCATCTCGCAGACGACTCAATGCCTCCTGTTTCAGGTGGTGCTGGTGTTTGAGGTAGCGCTCGACGATGAGATCCCGCTCTGGATGAACATTCAGCCATCCCTCCCCACGGGACATCAGCTTGTCGATCTCCTCGTCGCTGACGTAGTAGTGCTTGTCGTCGTCGAGCACGGGGATCAGCACGTAGAGGTGGGTGAGGAGATCGCCCAGACGAGTCTGCGCCTCGATCGAGACCGTATGGTAGGGGGACTCTCCCCACTCGGGGAAGGTGTCGTCCAGTATATGGGAATCGACCGTGACGGTGTACCCCAGGGGTTCGAACAGGCTGCGGATGAGCTGGGCTCCGTCGCGGCAGCAAAGGGCGCTGATCCGGGCCTGGAGGGGGATGGGCGTCATCGCCAGATCCGGCTTCTCGTCGCACTGACCCTTGAGCGCCGAGCCATACACCCGGGCTATGGCTACGCTCATGAATGACGAGGCCACGTACGGACGGTCGTTGACGTACTGCGCCAGCTCAAAACCCCCTGCCCGGCGGCGTTTGAGCGCGATTGGATCGATGTCCAGCACCATGGCGGCGGTGCACTTCTCCGCTGTCGCCTCGGTATAGAAGACCTGGGCCCCGCCAAACGGGAGGTCGAACGACTGCGTGCGTTCCGGGTGCTTGTGCAGCAGGTAGCCCAGATCAGTGGCCGGCCGATGGGTGGTCGAGAGGGTGAGAAGCACGGTCGATCAGTCCGGCACCTGAGCAGGCGCGCAAGAGTGATGGGGGGGCAGGAGCCGGCGCCCCCTGGCCACGATCAGCAACATGGCGCAGACAAGGGTGGCGCCGGCCAGCGCCCAGGAGTGGCCGCTCATCAGCATCTGTGGTGCCAGGGCCACCAGGCCGATTTCAATGGGGGCGATGAACAGGTAGGCGACTCCGAAGTCATCCAGGGCCGCGGAGTCGTTGCGCGGATCGACGATTCTGAGGAGGGCAATGCCCATGGCGGTGACGCCGGTGATCCAACCCCAGGTGAACAGGGACCTTTCAAACCAGTAGGCTCTGAAGAAACGAGGGCCCAGGCAGCGGAAAAGAAAACAGCACGACGCTATGCCCACCGCAAACAGCGAGGCCAGCGGCGCCGCGTACTCAACCAGGATAGCGGGCCTGATCGAGGCTATGCCGAAGACAACGAGAACATCGGTCAGCGCGCCGCCGATATGGGTCATGGTGCGTCGGTCGATGTACCCTATTATCCGGGTGGCTCGAAAGACTCTGTGCGCCACCACCGCGGCGACGTAAGCCAGGCAGAAGACCGGAATCTTGTACTGCGGGAAGAGCCATCCCGAGCCGCGACTGAGGAAGTAGCCGGCCAGAGCCGCTGCGCTGATAAGACAGAAGTGCAACGCCAGGGTGTCGACGGAGCTCGAGGAGACGGTTTCATCACCCACCGACTCGCGGCTGTCTTCCTTTACGAGGCCGGTCCGCAACGCTTCGGGCAGGTCGTCGAAACGGGTCACGAACTCGGCGTGTCCGCAACGCGAGCCCCACTTCACCCAGATCATGCCGCCGACGATCGAGCTCAGTATCCCCACGGTCGCAGCCGTCATGGCCAGTGACCCCGCCTCCGGCCAGCCCAGGTCCCCGAAAGTCTCTCCCATGGCAGCCGCCGTTCCGTGGCCGCCGACGAATCCCGCGGCGATCAGCGCTCCGAATCCCGGGCTCAGGCCCTCCCATACCGTCTGCAGAACGAGGGCGGTAAACAGGATTCCCACGCTCCACTGGATCAGGATGGCCGTGGAGGAGAAAGCCCACAGGTCGGTCAGTCGTGCGGACAGCGCCCTGAAGCCAACATGCTCGGAGGCAAAAGGCAGGGCGGCGAATATCAACGCAATGAGGATGCCCGGATAGGCCGAGAACGCTGCGGACATCATCAACACGTCGGCCCCGTTGGGCCCAAGGCCCAAGCCGATGAAGCCTCCGATGACGCTGGCGGGCAGGAACATCCACTGAATGGCACGGACTCTCGATCTTAGCAGTTGACCGACCAGAAGCAGAACGGCGGCAAGTCCCAGGTCGACGAAAAGCTGCCACGGCGAAAAGGTCATGCTCAAGGGTCAGTCCCCCCTTCCCTCCAGTCTGTCATCTCATTCAGCCGCAGCATCTCCTCCTGCGTGAGGCGGAAGCCCGCCGCGTCGATGGACTCCCCCAGCTGCTCGGCGTTGCGCGCGCCCACTATCGGAGCCGTGATGAGGGGGTTGGTGAGGAGCCAGGCGAGGGCGACCTGTCCGATGGTGCGGCCGTAGCCGTTGGCGATCTCTTCCATGGCGTCGATGAGCCGAAATGCTTCCTGGTTGAAGTAGCTGGCCATCTGTTGATTGCCGGAGCCACGGGTGTTCTCGGGCACAGTGTCCATGCCGCGGTGCTTGCCGGTGAGGAATCCCTGCGCCTGCGGGCTGTAGGGAATGACCGCCAGGCCCCGCGCTTCGACCAGGTCGGCCAGCTCGCGCTCGAAGTGGTCCCTCTGCAGCAGACTGTAATAGGGTTGGCTGCACTCGTAGCGCGACAGCCCGCAACGGTCGCTGGCCCACAGGGCCTCGCCGAGCCGCCAGGCGCTGTAGTTGGAGCAGCCCAGGTAGCGAACCTTGCCCTGGCGCACGAGGTCGTCCAGGGCCCTCATGGTCTCTTCGATGGGAGTGTCCGCGTCCATGGAGTGGGTCTGGTAGAGATCGATGAAGTCGGTGTTCAGGCGGTTCAGGCTGGCCTCAACGGCATCGACGATGTGGCGGCGGCTGAGTCCCTGGTCGTTGGGCAGGTCACCCATAGCGCTGCGGCACTTCGTGGCCAGGACGATCTCGTGCCGACGACCTGTCTTCGTCAACCAGGTTCCGATCATCTCCTCCGAGCGCCCCGCCCAGCTCCCCTCTGCCCAGACCGAGTAGATGTCCGCCGTATCAATGAAGTTTCCCCCTCTGTCCAGAAAGAGGTCGAGCATGCGCTCCGACTCGTCGTCGTCCGTGTGCCAGCCGAAGGTGGCCGTGCCGAAGCAGATCTCCGACACCTTCAAACCGGTGGATCCCAGTTTTCTGTACTCCATGATTTCTCCTATGGTGACGACATAGCACAGGACGCGCTGGCGCTGGCAAGACGGCTGGTGCGGTTCAGCTGGTCCGCCGTCTCACCCATTTCGACGCTATATCCCATCGGAGATGGCTCGCAATGATAGGGATCGCCACTTCGCGCTCGGCATTTCCAGCATTTCCTCCAACGGCACTGTCTCTTCGAGTTGCGTATTTT
>PBRM01000106.1 GCA_002725915.1 Gemmatimonadota bacterium | reverse complement strand
TCGCGAACCCGACCAGTAACTGCATGGCGAAGCTCTGGGCGGCGAGTGAATCGCCGCGGATCTGATCGAGCGCGCCGTGGCCGAGGGGAAGCTCGAGGCGTGATGTGAGTGAGGCGGTCTCTTCGGAGAGTTCGATCGGTCGCCCCGATGTGCGCTACCCGGTGCTCGTCGCCGGTCAGGTGAGCAGGCGGCCGCGGGGAAGCAGGAGGCTTAGAGCGTCGCAAGCTCCGCAACGGTGAAGCGCTCGAGCTGCCAGCGACCGGCCCAGCACTGGTCCAGCCTGACGGTGACGTGCACCTCATCGCTGTCGTAGCTCTGCTCGAGGATTTCGGCGTGCTCGTGGAGCTGTGACAGCAGGCGCCCCTCCCTCTGCGGTATCCGCAGCTCGAGGGTGACTTCCTCCCGGTGGCAGTAGTAGAGGATCTTCTCCCGCAGATTCTCCATTCCCACTCCCGTCAGGGCGGAGACGGCCACGCGGTCCGGTTGGGCGGCCAGGGCGTCGGCGTGTTCCTCCTGCTCGTCGCCGTTGCCGATGCTGTCGATCTTGTTGAAGACGACGATGGTGGGCCTGTCGGCCACGTCCAACTCCGCCAAGACCTGTTCCACGGTGGCCATTTGCGCCTCGTAGTGGGGGTGGCTCATGTCAACCACGTGGAGGAGGAGATCGGCTTCGACGGTCTCCTCGAGGGGGGCGCGGAAGGAGGCGAAGAGATGGTGCGGGAGGCGCTTGATAAATCCCACCGTGTCGGTGAGGAATATCTTTCGGTGGTTATCCAGATTCAGCGCCCGCGTGGTGGAGTCGAGGGTTGAGAAGAGCTGGTCCTGCACCAGGACATCGGCGCCGGAGATGGCGTGCATCAGCGTCGACTTGCCGGCATTAGTATAGCCCACCAGGACTACTTTGAACTGCCCGAGACGCTGCTTGCGACTGGTGGCCATCTGACCGTCGATGCGCTTGAGCTCGCGAGAGAGGGCGCTGATGCGGCTGCGGACGAGTCGCCGGTCGGTCTCGAGCTGAGTCTCGCCCGGGCCACGCACGCCGGCCGCCCCCATTCCGCCGGTGGCGCCGCCTCCGGCTTGCCGGGACAGGTGTGACCACTGGCGGGTCAGGCGCGGCAGCATGTAGTTGAGCTGCGCGAGCTCCACCTGGACCCGGGAGGTGCGCGAACGGGCGTGACGGGAGAAGATGTCGAGGATGAGGCCGCTGCGATCGAGGATGCGCCTCTTGGTCAGCGTTTCGAGGTTGCGCATCTGAGCGGGAGAGAGATCGTTGTCGAAAATGATTAGATCGACACCAAGCGCCTGGGCGCGTTTGCCAACTTCGGCGGCTTTACCCTTGCCTATGTAGTAGGTAGGGTCAATGCGCTTTCGCGACTGGAGGATTCGGTCGACCTCCTCCAGGGACGCTGAACTGGCGAGACGCCCAAGCTCGTCGAGGGAGTCTTCCGCTTCCCAGGCAGGGCTGCGGGGCAGGACAACGCCGACGAGGAGGGCCAACTCGTGTGCGGTTTGTGGTTGGTGTGCCTCTCCCAAGAATCTGAAGTCCCGGATGTGCTGCACTGGCCTGGAGTCGAACTCACCTTCAATTAACATCGCCTACTTGACATAAGTCAAGCGGAGATATAGGGTGACGGAAGCAGGGAACGATGAGGAAGATGAGAATGCGGAATATATGAATTCACCGGCCGAAGAGCTCCTCCGACGATGGCGGGAACGGAGCCCGCCGGAGCACGCCACCGAGGCCCGACGGGCGTTCTGGGAGAGCCACAAGAGGGAGCTGCTGGCCCTTCACCGGGCGGGCGCCGCCGGCCTGGAGACAGCTCGCTCCATCTCCGGGGGTGTGGACGCCATCGTCCTGGACATGCACGAGCACGCCGCCGGGGAGCACTCCCTGAAAGGGTACGCGCTGGTGGCCCTGGGGGGATATGGCCGAGAGGAGATGTCACCCTACTCGGATATCGACCTGCTCTTTCTCTTCGGCAGGGAGGGGGACAAGTCGACGGAGTTCATCGCCGGCGTCCTCCACCCCTTGTGGGACATGGGCTTCGAGGTCGGTCACAGCAGTCGCACGCCAGCCGAATCCACCAACCTGGCACGCGGTGACCTGAAGTCCTGCACCGCCATGATGGATGCCCGCTTCCTGGCGGGAGAAAGGGAAATCTTCGACGAGCTCGTGGCGCGGCTGTTCAAGCAACTGCCGAAAGGAGGGGGTCTGGTGAATCGGCTACACCAGCTGCAGCGGGAGCGCCCGAGCGGGAGCGGCTCAGCTCAGCTCCTGGAGCCGAGCGTGAAGGAGAGCCCCGGCGGGCTCCGCGAGATCCACCTGCTGGAGTGGGCGCTTAAGGGGGTGTCGCGCGAGCCGGCCCTACACAGCGGAATATGGGGTCACTACCTGGACCGCGAGGACCGGGATTCCCTGGTGAAGGGCCGCGACTTCCTCTGGCGGGTGCGGCACGAGCTGCACCTCACCATGGGTCGTAAGCATGACGTGCTGGAACACGAGATCAAGCCCTCCATCGCCCGCAACCTCGGGTACGCGGACCGATCCGTCATCGACGAGGTCGGCAGTGCCGGCGCCACGATTCCGGATGGGCCGGAGAGGGTGGGCACCGCCGACCGGCTCGGCGATGACAGGGGGAGGGAGTTCGCCGCCGAGCGCTTCATGCAGGAGTACTATCTGCACGCGCGCCACATCTGCCACCTGGTGGAACTCGGCTTCCGGAGACTCACCCAAAAGCCGTCTCGCCGCCGCCGCCCCCTCCTGCTGGAAGAGGGGGTGACCGCCGTGGACGGCGAGATCGAGCTGCTGGATGGCGAGCCCTATTTCGAGGAGGACCCGCGGCGCCTGCTGAGCATTTTCTCGCTGTCTCGCGCCAAGAGGTTGCCCCTGAGCGAGAAGGCGCAGCGGATTATTCGGCAATCGACGCCACTCATCGACGACGCCATGCGCGGGGACGCGCGCGCGAGAGAGATCTTCATGCAGCTGCTGCGCCGCAGGCAGCGGGTGGTAAGCGTCCTGCGCAGCATGCACGAGCTGGAGGTGCTGGGAGCGTATCTGCCGGAGTTTTCCGGTCTCACCTGCCTGGTGCAATACGACATCTACCACCTCTACACCGTGGACGAGCACACCCTGGTGGCATTGGAGCGGCTGGAGCAGCTGGCCGGGGCCGACGAGCGCAATCCGCTGCGACGCGTGTACGACGCGCTGGAACGGCGCGACTTGCTCCTGCTGGGCGCGCTCCTCCACGACGTGGGGAAGTCCCGGCGGGAGGAGCACGTGCGCAGCGGGGTGGAGATGGCGACAGCGCTGCTCGAGCGCCTTGGCCTGCCGGAGGCGGATCGGCGCTTCGTCCTCTTCCTGGTGGAGCACCACCAGGAGATGGTCATCATCTCGCAGCGCCGCGACCTCGACGACTACAGTATGATCGCCGATTTCGCCGCCCTCTTCGCCAGTGTCGACTGGCTGAAAGCGCTCTACCTGCTTTCGTACGCAGATCTGAGCGCCGTGGCCGAGGACGCCTGGTCGGACTGGCATGGTGCGCTGCTGCAGGAGCTGTACCACAAGACCATGGAACAGCTCGAGTCCGGTTTCAAGACGGTGGAGGACCGGCAGCAGGCGCGCGAGCTCATGGCCGAACACCTGAGTCAGGTGTCGGGTTCCTGGCCGCCTCTCAAAGTGGTCGCCTTCGAGGAGCATGTGAAACGCCTGCCGCCGCGCTATCTGATGGCCTACGAAATCGACGGGATCGAGCGTCATCTCGGTCTGATCTCGCGTTTCGAGGACGGCTGTGAGGTGGAGTTCGCGCAGCACCCGGCACACACCGAGATGGTCATCTGCACCCGCAACCAGAGGCAACTGCTGGCCAAGATATGCGGAGTGCTGGCTGTGCACGACATCGACATCCTGCGAGCCGATGTCCACACCCGCGACGACGATGTCGTCATCGACGTGTTTCAGGTAACGGACGTGTCCGGAGGCCCGACGCTGTCGAAAGTGAAGCGGGCGCGGGTGTGCGAGCGCCTGGCCGCGGTGATCGGCGGGACGATGGCGGTGTCGCAGCTGTTCGAAAATTACAGCACCCGGTGGAGCCATCGCAAGAGGGAAGTGCCCCAGCGCGCTGCCGAGATCGAGGTGGAGAACCAGGTATCCGACCGCTACACCGTCATCGACGCCGACGTCTCCAACGTCGCCGGGTTGCTCTACAAGATCACCCACACCCTCGCTGAGATGGATCTGGACATCCATATGGCGATCGTCAACACCGTGGCCGACCGCGCCAGGGATGCCTTCTACGTGGTAGACCGGCAGGGCGAGAAGATCGTCAATTACGAGATCCTGGAAGAGATCAAGAGCCGCCTGCGCGACGGGCTCGCCAGCTGAGGATTGATTAAGCTGCCATGGTGGCAGTCCACTGATGATATGCCTCGCCTAAATCCTAATGCCCGCGCCGACGTCTTAGCGGATACTATCTACAAAACCAATTGCCAAAGGAGATTCCATGGCCCTTCTCGACACCCACACCCAGGTCTCGACATTCATCGGTGGGGATGGCAACGGCCTCGACCACGCCGAGTGTATCGCCTGGGGTTGTGACGGCTATGCCTACGCCGGTGGCGAAGCCGGGCAGATCTATCGCATCGACCTGGAAAAACGCAGCTTCGAAGAATTCGCCAATATCGGCGACAGCTTCGTCGGCGGCATCTGCCAAGACGCGCAATACCGCCTCTATGTCTGCTCGGGAGATGTCAAGCGCATAGACCCCGACGGCACCGTCAGCATCTACTGCGACCACGCCGGCGATACGCCGATCGCGGTCGCCAACTACCCGGTCTTCGATGCGGCGGGCAATCTCTACGTATCCGATTCGGGCGGCTGGCTGGAAAACAGCGGCTTGATTTTCAAGATCGCCCCGGGCGGCGAGGGCGAGGTCTGGAGTCGTGAGCTATCCGAATTTCCCAACGGCACGGCGATCGACGCGGCGGGCGAATACCTCTCCGTGGCCATGAGCACCGATCCCGGCATCGCCCGCATCAAAATCAACGACGACGGCTCGGCCGGTGCCGCCGAGATGCTCGTCGCCCTGCCCGAGACCGTCCCCGACGGCCTGGCTTTCGACACCGAAGGTACGATCTACTGTTCCTGCTACCGCCCCGACCGCATCTACCAATACACCGCCGCCGGCCGGTTGGATATCCTGGCCGACGACTACGCCGGCACCGCCATCGCCGCACCAACCAATGTGGCCTTCTGCGGTCCAGAACGGGATCTGTTTCTCAGCGCCAACCTAGGTCGCTGGCACATTTCAAAATATGATTTGGGTAAAATTGGTATGCCGCTGAACTATCCGGAATTTTAAGACGTATCTGAAACGACGTGGTAACGGTCTATTCGCCAGGTGCGCTCCGGACGTTTATAGGCGGGAGCGCACCTATTAATGCCGCTCGAAAAAAGCCCTACATCAAACTTCACAACCAACCCGGGCCGTGCTTTCATTTTTCCGGAGGGCGATTGCACGAGCGCCCCTTGCACTACTGTGCAAGCACGACCTGCGCCGGATTGATCGCCTGATACTTGCCCTTATTCGCCGTAATCTCAAATGCTTCCGGCACCTTGTCGATCCCCTCCAGAATATGGCGAATCGTCGGCTTCATGCTAATTCGACCCGTCGCCACCAGCTGTACCGTGTACTCGAGATGAGCCTGTGAACTGATATCGGGGAAGAGATAGCGCAGACTGCGCTCCCTGAGCAGATCGACATCCAATTGCAGGGGCGCGCCAAACCACGAAACACCCACCAGCTTACCACCGGAACGCACCGCGTGCATCGCCTGTTTGAGAGCCTGGTCGCCGGCCAGACCTTGTTTGACACTACCGCCTGCGCACTCGAAAACCACATCCGTACCCTCACCGCCGGTTAGTGCGCGGATCGCCTCGACCGGATCGTCTTTCCTGGCGTTGATCGCGCGATCGGCGCCCAATTCCAGCGACAACTGACAGGCCTCGTCGCGCACATCCACCGTAATCAACTGACCAGCACCGCAGGCGCGGGCGGCCTGCATGCTCTCGATACCCATGCTGCCCTGACCGAAAATCGCCACCGAATCGCCTGGGCGAATCTGAGCCGTCTCGACGCCAGCAATGCTGTCGCTCAACGACTGTAGGGTCGCGGCCTCACTGTCGGAGATCCGATCGTCAACCTTGACCAACGAAATCGCCGGCAACAGCGCACGCTCGGCAAAGCAGCCGGGCAATTGGAAACCGATAATCGGCCCCGTGCGGCAATCGGTGCCACGCTCAGAATTGCACATCGAGCAATCCCCGCACGGCAGCTTGGCCCGGGCGGCCACTCGGTCGCCGGGCGCATAACCGCTGACCTCGGAACCCACCTCGAGAATTCGCGCGCAAAATTCGTGGCCAAACAGTTGGATCGGTGCATCGGTCTCGAGCCGGCTCTTGATATTTTCGTAGGCCAGGGTCGGAATGCCGAAGGCCAACTGCGCCTCGGTGACACTAGGCTGTACTACCATTGGCTCGACCAGCACGTGGTCGGGTGGACAGGGGCCGAGCTCGATATCGTCGAGCCGCATATCACCGAATGCGTAAAAACGCCAAGCTTTCATAGATTTCCTTCCTACTTTCCCGGATACCAAGCTATGCGGGTAGTAGGGCGAGACAAGTACTTGCTCCCTTACTAAGGGCCGCATATCCACTAGACAAGCCAATAGTTATGGGTTACGCCTTGGGTCTATGCCCCCCTCTTACGCTCGAGCAACACGAGGAAGCCCTGGCGTTCTTGCGGCCTTCTCAATTATGGCTTCGTGCGGGTGAGATGCGAGGACTGCGGGGAAAGCAGAGCCGTGGCCTCTCCCTGCCGGCGACGACTGGTCCAGTTGCATGGGCAGACGCATGGTCTCAAGCGCGCCCGCATCGCCTTTCATGGGCCGCACTCCACGCCCGAGTTTTCGACATCGGGATTTCCGTTGTACCGCATGCGGAGGGCGCATGCGCATCATACGCCGTATGCCACCGCCGGCACGACGGCGATCGGCGCTCAAGAATCACTCCTCCGGCCCTATAGGACCCTTCCCCCTGCAATCCACGACCCCTGAATCCTGCCGGGCCACCGCTGCACCCTGTGACGGGCACCCCCTGGCACCATACACCACAGGCCCTCTCAAAAACCACCCCGAAATCCTTGGCCAGACGATCGATAATGCCCTGTATAAGCACTATACGTTCGCAATTAATTCAAGGTCGGCTTCTAGGGAGTGCCCAAACGGATGACACAGTTTGAAACTCCAAGCGCGCCGCCGATAGGTTCAGAAGTCCGGTGGGCTCATCTCGCCGGAACACCACTACGCTATCCGGTCCCGTCTCACGAGCCCGAGTGTGATTGTTTTGCACTACCACAAAGCGGCCGTCTTCGCTCAAGCAAAACACCCAGGGAATGCGCCCCCGTGTCGGCTCGAACTGCAATGGCGTAAGTTTTCCATCCGCTGCATTTATCCCAAAAACCGCAATTGAATCATGCCCGCGGTTGCTAGCGTATACAAAGCGATCATCAGGCGAGAGAAGCAGCTCGGAGGCGTGCGAAGGCTTGGAGTAAACTTCGTTCGGGAAGGTCGCAGGGTCAGCGTGGGCCTCGGCCCATCCCAGTGGCAACGAGGAAAGAGTCTGCACCAACGAGAGTTCACCTCCCTCAGCAGGGTCACGCCGCAGCACACAGACCGTATTATCGAGCTCATTTAGAACAAATCCCACTTCACCACTACTCGTGAACTGGATGTGTCGAGGTCCCGCAAGATCGTGCAGTGTGATGGCACTTGTAGGTCGCAGCGTGCGATTGTCGAAATCGATGGTCCAGCAGACGACCTGATTCGTACCTAGGTCCGCTACGTAGAGCTGCCCGTCACAT
>PBRM01000105.1 GCA_002725915.1 Gemmatimonadota bacterium | reverse complement strand
CGCCGGGCTCGACGCGGATCTCCAGGCCGCCGTCCTGGAGACGCCAGTACTCGGGATGCTCTCGCAGCCAGGTCCAGTCCGCATCCAGGCCGCCGTCGAATGAATCTTGAAACACCACCCGTCCTCCTTCGGAAGAAGACATGGATTCCCCTTTCGCATTTTGACTCACAAGGCTGATCGCTTTGATAGGACCTGCTTGAAGGCCGCCGCGGTTACCTGGGACGGACGCCCGGCCACTGATTGTCGCTTGCCGTGACGTCCACCGTGATTCCATCTGGATCTTCTACTTTGAAAGCCCCCTCCTCGAGACTGTGGACATCGAGGGGCACCTTGCCGCCGAGACCGTCTGAATAGATCTCGTATCCCATGTCCAGCAGCCGTTGCGCGGCCTCCTCGAGATCGGCGACACGAATGCCGATGTGAAGATAGTCGAGCATGCCGCTCACGTGCGAGGGTCTTTCGGGGCCCTGGTGCTGAAAGACGCGGAAGTTGTGCTGGCCATCACTCAGATCGTAGCACTCGCCTATTTGAGAGACGACGGGCAGGCCCAGGCCGTCGCGCCAGAAACGGATGGTCTTTTCCAGGTCCGTCGAGCGGACGCCGACGTGAACGAGTGTGCTGGACATGGCAATCTCCTCTAAGCTGGCCGGCATCTGGGTGGTCAAAGTGGGAATGACTATAGGTTATTGGCGGGGGAGTGGCAACTGATCCGCTTGGGGAACTCCCCTGCTGTATTACTGATGCGAATGCATACCGCATCGCCAGCAGGACGAACGCTCATGCGGCCTTCGCTGCTGGCTTCGCGCCGGTCATCCGCACTCGATTTTCTTCGAAGGATTGCCCAATGCCGCTCATGCCGCCAAACTCGCCCAAATGTGCCGCCGAGATCTCTGGCGCCGTCACGCCTTGCCGCCAAAGAAGTTTGCCAACCGATCCAGCCGGCCTATCGAACCGGGCCAGGCGCCTGTTGTCGGACCCCAGCCGGTCAGCCAGCCTCCTCCGGCTCGACCTCGTATCGGAGCAGCGTTACCCAGAAGGACGCGAATAAGAGCCCCGCGGCGAGGACCACGACGCCACAACCCGCACCCGAGATGCGGCCGAGAATGAGACCGAGGGTGCCGACGGCGAGACAGACCGCCACCGAGACGAGGTCGGTCTGGAGAGGCGAGAGGCCGGCCTTCTGGAGTCGCAGAGAGAAATGATCCGGGCTTCCCCGCCACCACGCTAGGCCCTTTCGCCTTCGGACGACAACGAGGAACGCCACCTCGAAGAGCGGCACGCTCGCTACGAGAAACCCCTGAACGAGAACAAGCCATGGTTCCGCACCGCCTGTCCGGCCACCGAGGAGAATGACGGCACCGGCGAGGTACCCCAGCGTCTGGCTGCCGGCGTCGCCGAGAAAGATCGTCGCCGGAGGCCGGTTGAAGAGCAGGAATCCGAGGCACGCTCCGGCCGCGGGGATCGCGATCCACGAGGCCGATGGCACGAGATGAGCGAGGAACGCAAAGACAACCACACTGATCGAGGCGAGGAGTCCGTCGCACACGTCGACCAGGTTGAAGGCGTTGACGAACGTCAGAAGCGTGAACCACGACAGGAAAGAATCGACCGGAGCGATGCCCGTAATCTGAACGTCCACGCCGAGACCGACCGCAACAGCGCCAATCAGTCCCTGGAACGCGAACTTCGCCGCGGTGCCGAGACTCCTGAGGTCGTCGTAAAGGCCCATCACCAGGAAGAGCGCGGCCGGGAGCAGATAGGCGCTCGCTTCGCCGCAACTCAGGACGGCTGGGGCTCCGTAGCCCCCGAGTATCCACCCCGCGAGAGCGATCACCACGCCGATGAAGAGACCGACTCCGCCGGCATAAGCGACGGGGAGGGTGTGCTGGGGAATGATGGGGTTGGGCTGATTCACGAAGCCGAGACGAAGCGCCAGCGCCCGGATCGTGAAGGTCCCCCCAACGGAGAGGACGAACGCCGCTCCTGCCAGAAGATACCGATCCGCTGCCAGCATCGAGAATCACTCCTCGTGGGCGGAGATCCCGGCGCCGGCACCGAGTCTCTCCGCCATCTCTTTGCCCCAGGCGAAGCCGTCCCGCATGCACTGCGCCATCGAGGAGTACTCCCAGCGGCCGTAGCGACCCAGCGGTGTGACTCCGTGCTGGACCAGAAAGTCTCGCGCCGCGTTTACGATGGATTCGTTCTCGGGCGTGAAGACAACATACGCGGGATCGATGACCATCAGATTCCGATCGATGATCTTGCACTCCCCGGAAAGCGCGCCAGCCCGGATGACGTCGTCACACGCCCGCTTCAGGATCTCCTCACGGGTTCGCAGCGGGTCCTCCGCGCGCTCGGTGATCTCGGCCAGAACGCCCCACCCGTCCGGGGGCGCCAGCTCTGGATCGAACTCGTGCATGTAGATGAGGCGTGTAAAGCAGAGCGATTCGTCGGCGTAGTAACGCCAGTGACCGCATCGCTTTGGTCGTGGTCCCCTGACGCTCAATGCGACCGAGAGCACGCGATTGTGAGTCAGTTGCTGGCAGGCAACTAAGAGCTCCTTCGGCGTCTCCACGCAGAGCCTCAACATGGTCGGAAGGGGAAGGGTCGCCAGGCACGCCTCCCCATAGGCGTAGACCTCGGGCCCATCCTCGGTGCGAACGTGAACGGTTCTCGAGGAGAGCTCGATTCTCTCGATGACGTGACCGAGCCGGATGTTTTCGACGGACGCCGCCAGCTTCTGAGCGAGAAACTCCATGCCGCGGACAGGCGAGTCCGACGCCGGACGTGGATACCATCCCTTGGCGTTGTACGACTCGTAGCCGGAATCGGTCTCGAGCGCACCGCGCAGAACGTTGTCGAAATCCGGCCGCGTGATGTTCCAGGTGAAGCCCGCCGCGGCGAGCGTATCCAGTGGCCGCTTCCACATTTTCCGGTTGTACGGTAAGAGGAAGGTCTCGCACATTCCCCCGCCGAAGGTGAGCTGCAGGACCTCCTCGAAGTTCTTCGGCTCTTCGTTGGTTGCGCCGAAGGTCAGGCGGGCGAGATCGGTGATACATCGCGCCACCGTTTCCTTGTCGAGACCCGCGAGATGCATTTGGAAGGGAAAGAGGACGGTCCCCTTATCCGTCTCGACCCACGCCACGGGCGGGCACCGGGCCAGATCGTCACCGAGCAACGCCGTGATTCGGCGCTCGGTGTCGTCGTCCCAGAAATAGAGAAGGTGGAGGACCTGATCGAACCAGTAGCCGTTCCAGCACGGCGTCTTGACGAGTCCACCGGGGCATTCGTCGCGCTCCAGGACCACGGTCCGATCGTCCAGCAGCGACGCGGCCGCCATGCCGGTCAGACCCGCGCCCAGGACGAGAACGTCGCTTTCCCGCTTCACGGGTGTCCGTTCGACGGAGATGTCGCCTCCGCGGCAAGAAGATAGATGGGGCCACGGCGATAGAGCTCGGTGACCTGGAACCCCGACGGTCGCGCAGGCGCTGGCGATCTCGACGCGGGTGTAAGTCCAGAAGCGGCATCCCCTTATCTTGAACCAGGTCTTGCGCGCCGGCACCCGGAGCGCGTAGCGCCACGGGAAAGAGGCGAGAACTCTCCCCTCGGTCATCGACCGCAGGTGTCGTAGCGTCCGCACGGCGTCGCTCACGTAGTCGAAAAATCCCATGGCGACCACCGTGTCGAATGGCACCGCGGAAACGTAGTTAAAGAGGTCTCCTTCGACGAACGTACACCGATCATCGACGGTTCGATGTGCGGCAAGACGCCGTCCGAGCTCCAGCATGGTGGACGAAAAATCGAGGCCGACGACCTCGGCAGCACCGCGAGAGGCGATCTCGACGCTGTAGTGCCCAGGGCCACAGCCTACATCGAGAAACCGCTTGCCCTTCACGTCACCGAGTCGATCGACGGCGAACTCGAACCGAGCCTTGAGGTTCTGTCGCGTGAGCATGTCCCACGCCTGGAGCAGCGCCGGCTTGCGCCGCGTGTAAATCCCGTCCCAGGCGTTGGCCTTCTCGTCGAAGAAGTGGACGAGCGGGTCGGGGCCGGTCATACGTCGAGCACCCGGTTGATGGATGCGAAGCGGAAGTCAGTGCAGAGTCGTTCGAGCTTCTCCTCGGTCTTGCCCAGCGCCCAGTAGTGTCGGAGCTTGAGACCCGGATTGAGCGGAATGCGTGGGTGATCGGGATCGATTTCCCATGGATGCAGATAGAAGACGATACGCTCGTCCCGACCGTTCAGGCTCCGGAACATCCGACGGACCATCCGGTACGGATAGACGCGGAAGTAGACGCCACCTGCGCACGGCAGGTTGAGCGAGCCGAGGGGGAACGTCGTGACCGGCACCTCGGTAAGTCCTGACTGTGCCTCGTGGGGGAGTCAGGGCGCGTCCTGGATGCCGTAGCGGTGGTTGAGGACCGGGTGAATACTGGAGTCATAGCGGATCCCCAGTCCTCGCAGAATGGGCAAGGCCCAGAGCGAGGACTTCGTGATCGAGAAAAACGGCGCCCGATAGCCGCGAACCGGCTTCCCCGCGAGCTCGCTGAGGAGATCGAGAGAACGCTCGACGTCGTCCCTGAACTGCTCTTGAGGCTGACGGTAGATGAAACGGTGGAGATCCGTGACTCGCAACCTCGTGACCGCCCTCGCGGATCTCGCCGACCAGGTCGAGATGTCGCTCAGCGACGTGGCCGAGGACGAAGAACGTCGCCGTGCTCTGCGTTCGCCGGAAGACGTCCAGAAGGCGCCGCAGCGACACGTCGATCCTATCCTCGTATCGATCCCAGTGCCCGAGGTTGCCATCGAGACAGTGGTACCAATCCTCGACGTCGACCGTCATCATGTTCAACACATTCAGCCGCCCTCTCTTCGCTCAGGGCCCCTTGGTGCTTCCGAAACTTGCACTCCGATGGAATCCGTCCTCTGCCGAATGGCAGCGTGCCCGTTCGGCCTCGCCACAGATTCCATCAAATCCCAGTTCTACGCCGACGAATCCGAGCAGCAGGGCGATGGCTTGTTGTGAAGGGCCAAGATCATGGAAGGCGGAACACAAGTCAACGCCCGCTGGCGACTGCCCAGTGGTGAGGCCGTGCGCACGCACTCATCTCACTACTGGCAACCATGCCGGAGTGCAACATTTCATCTGACATTTCACTACGCCAATGGACGTTGCGAAAGAGCCGCACTCTTTTACATTAGGGGCTGGCCGCATCCAGGGATTGGTTGGCCGCTCACCGCCACGGCGGACACTCTTCTGCGCCTGGTGTTCGAGGCCGCGTCGGCATCGAGTCCGGGGACGCTGACTTTCGGTTTCGCGCTTGCCGACATCTCTGGACGCCACGGCTGGATGCCCTGCTCCAGGACATGGTTTTGTTCAGCGACACCGAATCCGAAGGGAGCGCACCATGAGATACCGTCGGTTGGGCAGAACGGGATGGCAGGTCAGCGAGGTGAGCCTTGGAGGGGCCTATTTGGTGGGAGCCGATCCAGACCGTGCCCTGGAGAACGTTCGCTCCGTCGTCAGTCGGGCCTTGGATCTTGGAATCAACTACATCGACACCGCTCCGATCTATGGAATGGGCCGTTGCGAGGAGCTGCTGGGCCGCGCCCTGGAGGGCGAGGCAAGACCCTTCTACCTGTCGACGAAGGTTGGCTTTGAACCAGAGGACTTCGACTACACCCGCGACAGCGTCCTTTGGAGCATCGAACGCAGTCTGAAGCGCCTGGGAGTGCCGAAGCTGTCCGTCGCCCAGTTCCATGACAACCAGGTCAGCTGGGAGAGGATCACCGCCCCGGAGGGCACGCTGGAGGGCCTTCGGGCAGCCCGGCAGCGTGGCCTGTGCGAGTACATTGGAGTCACCGGTCGAGCCATCCCGCTGCTGACCAGCCTGGTGGAAACGGGAGAGTTCGACACCGTGCTCGCCTACCACGACTACCATCCATGCTCACAGGTTGCCGCCCAAGACCTAGTGCCGGCAGCGCGGGCACACGACACGGGGATCGTCATCGCCTCGGTGTTGGCTGGCGGATTGTTCGGACACCGACCACGGCGCGAAGAGCTGCTGGCATCGATGGCCCAGACTGAGCGACGGAGAGCCCTCGACGTCATCGAGCGCCTGCAGGAAGAGCCGGGAACCCTGGCCCGGAGTGCCTTCCGCTTCGTACTGGCTGACCCCACCATCAGCACCATCGCCAGCGGTGCGGCCAGCGTCTCCGAGATAGAGGACGTCGCCCAGGCCTCTGACATGGGACCGCTGTCGCCTGAGCTGATCGAGGAATTGCGGCGGTTGCCGTAGCAGCGGCGGCAGTGCGACAGGACAATAGCTCACGTCCAATACCCGCGGCTCAGCACCTGCGTTCTGGATGCTGTGGATACCGGAGCCCACAGGTGGCTGAGACGAACCCATTCCACAGTTAGGCCGCGGTTTGGGAGGGCTTCCACGCTTCGCCCGCGGCGGCGGCTTGGCGCTCCAACTCACCGCGCCAACCCACTACCTCCCCAGCTTTGATGTGTCCGATGTCCCACGCCGGGTAGCGGTCCTCCAGCGTATCCCCCAGCTTCTGGGTTTCGGCCCAACGGTCCCACGCGATCTTCATCCACTCGTGTGGCAGAGCTCCTCGCACAGCGGGATCGAGTTGCCACGCGCTTCGCACGTCCACCACCGACGGCTCCCCGGTGAACGCACCCGACCACTTCGACCAGCCGATCGACAACGTGTTGCGCTCGCGACCAGGGACGGTGTGCCCGGTGTGAATCGTGCCCCCATTGCGGATGAGGGCTTCCCCGGCCTTGAGCCGGATCGCCACCTGGCCTGGCAACGGGTCCTCGCCGTTCCAACTGGGAGTGTACGGAACCCCCTGGTCCTTCATCGCTTGCGGCAGGAGCACGTCATGCTCGAACGGTGTGCGCCATCGGTCGTGGCTGCCTGGAACCAGTTCGTGGCTCTCGTCGTCGACCAGCGCCAGGAACATGCTCACTCCGTTCCGCTCGGTGACAGCCTTCGCGTTGTTTTCGCGGATCTCCTTCCAGCGGATTCTTTCGACCTCCTCGGAGTACGCCTCAGGACCCTCCCCCCGCACTTCCCTCTGCGCAAAGTAGGCCTCCCCGGTGCCCCACCAGGTCACGTCCCGGTGCCAACCGAGGGCATGGTCCT
>PBRM01000104.1 GCA_002725915.1 Gemmatimonadota bacterium | reverse complement strand
CGCCGTGGGCGAGTCGTGCTGGATCGTCGATCGCCCCGCCGGTCGCGTCCTGCTCTACGACGGGGCAGCCGCCAGCCGGGCCGGAGAATGGCGCGGCCTGGACCGACCGGGCAGAGTTGCCGCTTTCCTTTCGCCCGCGGGGGACGGCTTGCAGGAGGCGTGGGTGTTCCTTGGGTGTTCTGAGTCGCCCTTGCGGTGCGCGGGTCTGGTGAAGCTCGACAGGGATAGGGAGCCAATGGAGGTGGTGATGCCATTCTTTGACGGCGTCGCCCTGTCGGTTGACAATCGCAGCGGTGACTGCTGGGTCCTCGGGGAGACGGAACTGGCCGCCTTCGACCGGAACGGCAACCTGCTGTTCCAGATCGACGGAGCGCCGGGGGGAAGGGATCTGGCCGTCGACGGTGCCAACAGACAGGTCTGGATTGCGGGGTCCACGGTGACGTGGAAGTTTGCTATGACGGAGCAGGTCCCTGTTTCACTGACGGGATTTACCGGGCTCCACAGAATACAGGTCGATCCGGGGGGCGGCGGGTGAGTCGGCATCTGTCCCTGACCAAGGGACGATCTCGTGAGAGAGGGGCTCTCTCGTCCGTCTACGACATACACCGGCGCTCATCGGAGCGACTGACTCAACGGTGGGCCATGCGCCGGAGTCGAGAAGGACTCGTCCGAGGTAGACCCGGTCGATCGAGGATCCGCGCAGTATACCAGATCGTTTAGAGGGTATTATTGCGAATTACGAGGAAGAGGAGAAAGCAGTGGGAGCAATCTTCAGCATGACGGGATTTGGCAGCAACGCGGTCGAGCGCGAGGGGGTTCGAGTCCGCGCCACCCTCCGCTCGGTAAACAGTCGGCATCTGGACATTCAGATCCGCTCTCCCCAGTTTCTGCAGCAGTTCGAGCCGAAGGTGCGGGAACGCGTTCAGGCGCGGGTCCGAAGGGGGAAGATCAGCCTCAGCCTGGAGTGGGCGGAGACGGAGTCGGCGAGGGTGTTGCCGACTCTGGACGAGGCCGTAGCTCGGGCCTATCTCAAAGAGCTCCAGCGGCTGTCGGAGTGGACGGGAAGGAAGAACGAGCCTGCCGATCTCTCCTTGCTCGTCCAACTTACCGGAGTGTTCAGGACCGAGTCTGAGGCGATAGACCTGGAGCTGGCCGAGACCATGATTTTCGAGGCGGTGGACGCGGCCGTGGAGGAATTCGAAGCCTCGCGCCGGGCCGAGGGAGAGAGCCTGGACAGGGATCTGCGCAACCGCGTGGACCTCTTGGAGGAGCACGCCGGCCGCATAGCGCAGAGCTCGGCGGCAGCCAGGGAGCACATTCGCACCCGCCTCAGGGAGAAAGTGGACGCTCTCCTGCGGCCCGGACAGATCGACGAGGACCGTCTGACCATGGAGGTGGTCATGCTGGCCGAGCGCGGCGATATCACCGAAGAGATCGTGCGCCTGCGCAGCCACAACGGTCAGTTTCGGGCGGCTCTCAACAAAGGGGGTGAGGTCGGTCGCCGACTCAATTTCCTCCTGCAGGAGATGAACCGCGAGGCCAACACCATGGGTTCCAAGTCGCAGGAGGCGGACATCACGCACCAGGTGGTTGAGGTCAAGGAAGAGATAGAGCGACTTCGCGAGCAGGTTCAAAATCTGGAGTGACGACCGGCGCTCCTCGGGGAGACTGACCCGGTGAGATCAAGGGTCCGGTAAGGGTACAACATGGAGTGTACGAGATCGTTTAGAAGGTCTTCGATTGGATCATGTGTGCCAGTAGCGTAATTACCGTCAGTGGTCTTTCCGGCAGCGGCACCACCACGGTGTGCGAGCTTGTCGCTGAGCGCTCGGGTTTCCGCTATATTAACGCAGGTGCCATCTTTCGCACGCTGGCCGGGGAGGACGGCCTCTCATTGGCGGAGTTCGGCCAGCGCGCGGAAGCAGATGCGGGGGTCGACAGGCGCCTCGATGACCGCCTGGCACGAGAGGCGGCGGAGGAGAAGGGCGGGGTTATCCTCGAGGGAAGGCTGACGGGTTGGATGTCGATCCGCTATCAGCAAGAGGCCCTGAAGGTGTGGCTCGAGGCCGATATCGAGGCCCGCGCGAAAAGAGTGGCCGGTCGCGAGGGGCAGTCGCCGGCGGAGGCCCGGTTGGCCATTGAGCAGCGAGAGCGGTCCGAGGGGATCCGCTACGCCGCGAATTACGGCATCGACATCCGGGATTTGTCCCCGTACGATCTAGTTATCGATTCGGTGCGGCACACCCCCGCCGAGCTGGCCCAGCGTATTTTGGCCGACCGGCGCCTAGTCGCGGAGACTGACCCGACAGTGCAGCTGTGACCGTTCGCTTTTCGGTGATGCGGGAGGACTGGTTGAGAGGCAAGCGTGTACTGCTGGGGGTGACCGGTGGGATAGCGGCGTATAAGGCGCCGTTTATTCTGAGGCTGCTGGTTCAGGGCGGTGCGGATGTCCGTGTGGTTATGACAGAGGCCGCCACCCAGTTCGCCGCTCCCGCAACCCTGGAGGTGTTGTCCCGCCACCCGGTGTACACCGACCTCTTCGCGAGATCCGACGAGTTTCCCGTTCTGCACGTGGGTCTCGCCCACTGGGCCGATCTGGTCATCGTCGCGCCCGCCACCGCTAACACTATGGCCAGGATCGCGCATGGCCTGGCCGATGATCTTCTTTCCGCACTCATCCTGAGCACCACCGCTCCCGTGATCGTCGCTTCCGCGATGGAGGAGGAGATGCTGCTCAAACCCCAGGTGCAGGAGAACGGCCGCAAACTCCTCGAGCTCGGTTTCGGATGGGTCGAGCCGGCCAGTGGGGAGCTGGCCTCGGGAAGCTTCGGCAGGGGCCGTATGGCCGAGCCGGACGCCATCGTCGCTCAGGCGGCTGAGTTCCTCGCCCACAGGCAACCCTCACAGGGAGGGGATCTCGCCGATCTGGCCTTGCTGGTGACCGCGGGACCTACTCTGGAAGACATCGACCCCGTGCGCTATATCGGCAATCGCTCCACCGGAAAGATGGGCTACGCCATCGCCTCGCGGGCAGGCGAGAGAGGAGCTCGGGTGCATCTGGTCTCGGGCCCTACGGCCCTTTCGGACCCAGTCGGCGTGGAGGTGCAGCGGGTGCGGTCCGCCGCCCAGATGCTGGTGGCAGCGACCGCTGTCTTCGACGGGGTCGACGCCGCCGTCCTCGCCGCGGCCGTGGCGGACTACACCGTGCGCTCTCCTTCCACCGAGAAGATCAAGAGAGAGTCAGAGACCCTCTCTCTCGATCTGGTCAGGAATCCCGACATCGCCGCTGTGCTGGGAGAGCACAAGAAAGAGAAGGTGCTGGTGGGATTCGCCGCAGAGACGGAGCCTGGCTTCGATCGCGCCAGAGAGAAACTGAGGCGGAAGAAACTGGATTTAATCGTTCTCAACAACGTGCTGGAAGAGGGAGCGGGTTTCGCGTCCGACACCAACAGGGTCACCCTCATCGATGCCGCGGACGAGGTCGTCTCTCTCCCCAGGATGGCGAAACTCGCCGTTGCTGATCGACTCCTGGACCGGGTCCGGGATCTGTGTCGCAGCCGTGGGCGAAAGCCCGACAAGGCCGCGCCGCTAAAGAGTTGACAGGGCTCTGCCGAGCCGACATCTTCCAAACCATGCCGTCTGATCACCGCAGCAAATCACCCGGGGCCGTTCCGGACGAGGGCGACTCCCCCGCTGTCCTCGTGGCTCAGGCGAGGCGTTTCCTGGAAGACCTCGTCGTTTTCGAGGGGCCGCGTTTCGTCGTGCCCTCGGGCGTCTTCCAGCCGACAATGGCACCGGGCCTTGGGCAAGAGGGGGACACCGCTCTCGAGGCATTCCGTCGGGAGATCTGCGAGTGCACCCGGTGTCCACTGGGGCATTCGAGGAAGAATTTCGTTTTCGGCTCGGGGGCGGCAGACGCGGGTATCATGTTTGTCGGCGAGGCCCCCGGAGCGGAGGAAGACCGCCAGGGACTGCCTTTCGTGGGGCCCGCGGGCCAGCTGCTGACGAAGATCGTAGAGGCCATGCATTTGAGCCGCGAGGATGTCTTCATCTGCAACGTTCTGAAGTGTCGGCCTCCCGGCAACCGGGATCCCGATCCGGTGGAGATCGCCAGCTGTGAGCCTTTCCTCAAGAAACAGATCGCCATTGTCGATCCCACTATCATCTGCGCCCTGGGCCGCGTCGCCGCTCACATGCTCCTGAAGACCACGCAGTCGATGCGGGAGCTGCGCGGCCGACTGCACCAGTACGAGGGCGTTCCCGTGATCGTCACCTACCACCCTTCCTATCTGCTGCGCACTCCAAGCGCCAAGAGAGACGTCTGGGAGGACGTGAAGAGGCTCCGACGGGAATTCGACGGCGTGGAGTTATGAGGCGATGACGCAGACTGGAAACGGCAATGGCCGTCTCGATCGAATGCCTCCACAGGCAGTGGAGGTGGAGCAGGCTGTCCTCGGCGCCATGCTCATCGATCAGCGCGCCGTGGGCCGGGCTATAGAGATCCTCGACGAGACCTACTTCTACTCCGTCCCCCACAGTCTCATCTACCAGGCTATCATCAGCCTGTACGAACGGAACGAGGCGGTGGACCAGTTGACCCTGGCCGAGGAGCTGAGGAAGCGCGGCCAGTTGGAGGAGGCGGGCGGCGTGGTCTATCTGGCCACCCTGGCATCCGAGGTGGCGACGGCCGCCAACATCGATCACCACGCAAAGATCGTCCTTGACAAGGGACTGAGCCGTTTCCTGATCGAGACCGCAGCGCAGATATCAGAGCGTGCCTTTGAGGGTCGTAGCGAGGTCAACGAGCTCATCGACTGGTCGGAGCAGAAGATCTTCAGCCTCTCGGAGAGAAAACTCTCTCAGGGGTTCCAACCGATCGAGGCAGTGCTCCATGAGACCTTCGAGCAGATCGAACGGGCTCACAACAGGGAGAGCGCCGTCTCCGGCGTGGACAGTGGGTTTGCCGACCTCAACGACCTGACATCGGGGTTCCAGGCGGGGGACTTCATCATCTTGGCGGCCCGTCCCAGTGTGGGGAAGACAGCCCTGGCTCTGTGTCTGGCTCGCAACGCGGCCGTGGATTTCGGAGTCGGTATAGCCGTGTTCAGCTTGGAGATGTCCAATCAACAGGTAGTTCAGCGTCTTCTCTGTGTCGAGACGCGGGTAGATCTGCACAAGCTGAGGTCGGGCAGGTTGAGAGACGAGGACTGGCTGCACCTGACCCGCAACGTGGGTAAACTGGCGCAGGCGCCTATATACATCGACGACACCCCCGGCATCACCGTCCTGGAGGCGCGGGCCAAAGCGCGAAGACTGATGCGCGAGCAGGGCATCGGCCTGATCATCATCGACTACCTGCAGCTCATGGGCTCGCACGGCTCGGCGCAGAGCCGCGAGCAGGAGGTCTCGCAGATTTCGAGGGGGCTGAAGGGGCTGGCAAAGGAGCTGAACGTGCCGGTCTTGGGCCTGTCCCAGCTGTCCAGAGCGACGGAGTCGCGCACCGACCGCAGGCCTCAACTGTCGGATCTGAGAGAGAGCGGATCTCTGGAGCAGGATGCCGACGTCGTCATGTTCATCTACCGGCCCGAGCTCTACGACCTCAAGGGTCAGGAGGGGGAGGGTCAGGAGGGGATTGCGGAGATCATCGTCGGCAAACAGCGAAACGGGCCCGTCGGGTCGGTACACATGATGTGGAACGCCGAGTGCGCCAGCTTCGAAAATCTGGCGCCCGAGTTTCGCATGGAGCAAGAGGAGCAGTATTAGGAGAATGGGCCACGGCTGCCCTTGCGTGGCGGCGGGGCGTCCCTGCCGATGCTCCTGCGAATCGTCGGACGCTCCACAAGCACGGGCGGAATCGTTGTTGTCTCTCAGCTTGCTCAGATACGTGGTCCGGAGACCTTGTGCGGCCGAAGCCTGCACTTCGGGACACCCCGCCGCCCTCTACAGTGACGGACCGCCGTCTCGGCGCTCCTGATGAGTGTTGACCCTCCGCACGACCTCCAGCCGATGGCCGCCACGGGCTATCCGATACCCGCCGCCGAGGCGAGTGCTGAGCTGCGCTTCGAAAATTCCCGCTTCATAGGGATAGCCTCGCCTGCCGACAGCGTTGAGAAGGCGCGCTCCTTCATACGGGACATCCGCCAGCGATACCCCGACGCCAGCCACCACGTATACGCCTTCGCCATCGGCTACGGCGCCAGCCTGACCCTCGGGATGAGTGACGACGGCGAGCCGTCGGGCACGGCGGGGCGTCCCGTTCTGGCCGTGGTCAAGGGAGCTGAATTGGGGGATGTAGTGGTCGTGGTGACACGCTACTTCGGCGGCACCAAGCTGGGTACAGGCGGCCTGGTGCGGGCCTATACGGCGGCGGCACAGGTCGTGCTATCCGAGGTGAGCCGCGCTGTAAAGACAACCTGGCAGGTGGTGACCCTGGAGGTGACGTACGCTTATTACGAGCCCTGCAGGGCGGCCATAGAGGCCGTGGGCGGCGGCGTGGATCGCGAGGAGTTCGCCGAGAAAGTGAGCCTCGAGGCGCACGTGCCCGAGGAGCATGTCGACGATCTGGACCAGGCTGTGCGGGAGCTCACCTCAGGTCGGGTGACGTTGGATCGAGAAGGCGGCTTCCCGTCTTAGATCCCCCGGAGGCTGGCCCGATCACGCTGGATGTCGTGAAAAGGGCGAAGACGAGCGCTGATGGTCAGGCTGCTGGACCCCGTTCGGGCGTTCTACCGAGCTAAGCCCAGCACACCAGGCCCATCTCCAACGGGTCCCTCAGATCCGCGTGACAGGGGAGGACCCTGAGGGTAAACCCCTGGGAGCCGGGCGTCGCGCACCGGTACTCCCCCCCAAACGCATGCTGGCCATCGCCGTTTGAGCTCAGATAGCTCAGGGCCAGGGTTTCGGGCTGCTGGATCTCGTGCTGGGTGTCCACTCTGCCCATGTAGATTTCCACTCGCACGTCCTCCGGCGAAAGGTGCCCAAGAGAGACGGTGGCCTCGAGAGGGATGACGGTGCCGACCCTGGGCAGGTTCGGCGGATCGGCCTTCACGTGGTCGATGTTGACCTCGGGCCAGGCCGCGCGCACGTTGCTCTTCCACTCGCTGAGCTGAGCGATTCTGTCCCTGTCGCTATTGAGCTGCTCCCAGCGCGCCTGGTTTGGCGCATAGAGCTCGTCGACGTATTGCCGCACCATGCGATGGGTGTTGAAGACCGGCACTAGGGTGCCGATGGCTTCCTTCATCCGACCCACCCAGGCCCCGGGCACCCCATCATCCCCCCGGTCGTAGAACAGGGGGATGACCTCCGACTCCAGCAGGTCGTAGAGCGTATTGGACTCGACCTCATCCTGATATCGCGGATTCTCGTAGATCTCGTCGCGACCGATCGCCCAGCCGGCGTGGAGCTCGCACGCTTCCGCCCACCAGCCGTCGAGGACGCTGATGTTAAGCGACCCGTTGAGGGCGGCCTTCATGCCGCTGGTGCCGCTGGCCTCCTGTGGGCGGCGGGGTGTGTTCAGCCACACATCGCTTCCCTGGACCAGAAAGCGGGCGACATTGACGTCGTAGCCCTCGAGGAAGAAGGCCTTTCCCGCGAACCGCTCCTGTCTCGACAGGGAGATGACCTCGCGGATCATCTCCTTGCCAGCGTCATCGTGTGGATGCGCCTTGCCGGCAAAGAGGATCTGCACCGGGCGCTCGCCGTCGCTCAACAGCGCTTCCAACCGGTCCAGGTTGTTGAGGATAAGGTTAGCCCTCTTGTAGGTGGCAAAACGGCGGGCGAAGCCGATGGTGAGAACGTTGCCGTCGAGCTGTTCGAGGAGCTGGTCGATCTTGGCGCGGGAGTCTCCCTGGCGACGGAACTGGCTGGCCAGATGGCTGCGGGCGTACTCGACCAGGCGGTGGCGCCGCCGCTGCCGCACGACCCAGAGCTCCGCGTCGGGGACCTGGGAAATGAGCTCTCGCCAGTTCTCACCGGACGAGTTGTAGCGCCAGCCCTCGCCCATGTGGCGATCGAAGAGATCGGCCATCTCCGGTGAGACCCAGGTCTGGCTGTGGACACCGTTGGTAATGGAGGTGATGGGGACCTCCGCGGCGGTCACGTCCGGCCATAGACCTGCCCACATCTGTCGCGAGACCTCGCCGTGGAGGCGGCTGACGGCATTCGAGTGGGTGGAAAGGCGCAGGGCGAGGACGGTCATGCAGAACTCCCCCTCCGAGTCTTGCGGGTCGGTTCTCCCGAGCCCCAGCAACTGTTCGATCGAGAGTCCCAGCTCGCCGGCGTAAGCCCCCAGGTAGTCGCTCACGAGCTGGTGAGGGAACCAGTCGTTGCCCGCGCTCACGGGGGTGTGCGTGGTGAAGATGTTACCGGCTACGGTCGCCTCCCGCGCCGCTTCGAAAGAGAACCCCTGTTCCACCATGAGAATGCGGATGCGCTCCAGCGCCTGGAAGGCGCAGTGACCTTCATTCATGTGGCAGATACTGGGTCGAATGCCCATGGCGTAGAGGGCGCGAAGACCGCCGATCCCGAGAAGAATCTCCTGCCGGATCCGCATCTCGCTGTCGCCGCCGTACAGGATGGAGGTGATATCGCGGTCGTCGGGTTCGTTCTGTTCGATGTTGGTATCGAGGAGATACAGCGCGGTCCTTCCGACCTCCACCGACCAGACCCGGGCGTGGACCGAGCCTCGCGGGAAGGGGACCTGGACGACGAGCGGATCTCCCGACGGCGTGGTTACCTGCTGAATCGGCATGTGGTCGAAGTCGCTCTCCGGATAGAGCTCCGTCTGCCAGTCGTCTGAATTCAACGCCTGTTGAAAGTACCCCTGGCGATAGAGCAGACCGATCCCGACCAGCGGCAGCCCCAGATCGCTGGCCGATTTCAGGTGGTCTCCCGCCAGGACCCCGAGGCCGCCGGAGAAGATGGGAAGCGACTCCGCCAGACCAAACTCCAGCGAGAAGTAGCCGATGCTCATCGGGCTGGCGGGATAGCTCTGCTCAAACCAGCTCCGGCGCTTGCGGTACTCCTCGAAGCGGGAGACGACACCTTCGATGTGATCGGTGAGCCCGGTGTCGCTCGAGAGCTCGGCCAGCTGCTCCGGGCCGAGCGCGGAGAGGAAGCGGAGGGGGTTACGTCCCGACACGATCCACGCCTCCGGGTCCATGCGGCAAAACACTACGACGGCCTCCTGACACCAGCTGCACCACAGATTGTGGCCGAGGTCCCACAGGGGCGCGAGCTGGTCCGGGAGATCGGGTATTACGCAGAAGGTGGAAATCGGTTTCATTCGACTCTGGTGTGGAGAGCGGATCCGGACTGCGGGCGAAAAACAGAGAAATAGACGAAAGAACTATAAGACAGATCCTGTCAAGCGCTCTCGTGCGGGAGGTCGCCCGCGTACAGGGTGCGTTGACAATCTCGCAGGAAGTGCGCGTGCTTCCGGTGTTCTTACAGCCTTCCCCTCGTCCGTCATACATCTACAACAGCAGCAGGCGAGATCTCTCAGGACTTCAATGTATCGCGGTTGCGCCCCTGCGGGGGCCACCTATATTCGCCCCTCACCATCCATGACCCGTTCCGCCTAGCTGCTGCGGGGCGGGGTCGCCAAGGACACCAGGAGGAGGAGTCATGAGGGCGAAGCCCCGGGTCATCATCAGTGGATTCGCGGACGAGGGACCGGCAGACAAGCGGGCGGAGACGCAATTGACGATGCTGGCGGCGCTGGGGCTGTCCTACTACAGCCTGCGGTTCGTGGATGCCGGGGAGGGGGGGGGAGTCAAGAATGCGATGCAGCTCAACCGCAAAGAGATTCGCAAACTGAAGAAGCTGCATGCGGAGTTCGGCATCGGGGTCTCCTCCATCGGCTCACCGCTCGGCAAGGTCAAACTGCTGGACGAAGAGGACGGCAGCCAGAACGCCTTCGTGCCCTTTGCCAGATACCTGAAGAACGACGTGGCGCGCGCTATCAATCTGGCTCTCGAGTTCGACACCAAGCTCATTCGGGGCTTCTCCTTCTACCCCCCCCGCGGCAAGTCGCCGGAGGACTACGTGTCGCATGCCAGCGAGCGACTTTCGCGGATAGCTGAAGCCTGTCAGGCGGCGGGTGTGTTCTTCGGCCTCGAGGTCGAGGCGAATCTCGTCGGCCGCAACGGCCGACTGCTCAACCGCCTCTCCCGACAGGTGAACAACCCCCATCTCTACCTGATCT
>PBRM01000292.1 GCA_002725915.1 Gemmatimonadota bacterium | reverse complement strand
TAGTCCCTCTTTTTCAACCGGGCAACGATATGGCTTGAACTGGGGCCATATGTTTTTACTCGCCCAAAAGCCTCAACCTCGTAACCATATTCATCCATTAATTCTGCAAATTTTGCAGGTGTGTCGTTCCAGTCGCTTCTCTTCCTGAATCCCAGCCAGTTATTACGGTACACTTCGTGGAAAATAATTGTGCCTGAAGATTCGAGGCAGTCAGAACTATGTTGCAGGAAATTACAGGTTCCACCAATGTATCCCAAATGCACGATGTCGGCTTCTCGCGTGACGTCGCGGCAGTCGTTTTCGATGACCTCGACGTTGGCGAGACCGTTGAGTACCACGTTCTGCCGCAGATATTCCGCCGCGACCGGGTTCTTCTCGATTGCGATGACTTGCGCCGCGGGCCAGTGGCGTGCGAATTGCAGCGCGAAATAGCCGACGCCGGCGAAGCAGTCGAGGACTGCCCGCGGGCCGGGATGCGCGTAGAGTGCGGCGACAGCTGCAGGCCCGCGCGGGCCTGCGCGCCAGCCGACGTTACCGGGCGCCCACATCACGCGCTGCAGGTCGAGCCGGTAGCGCAGGCCGTGCTCGTGCACTTCAGTCTCTGCCGAGCTTCCGAGTAGGAGCTGCGGCAGCCGCGGCTGCCGCAGCTCGCCCCCAATGCGCGACCGGCGCATGACGGCCTCAACGCCCGGCAGCGTTGCATAGGCGGCCGCGATCGGCTGCCGCTCGTCCTCCAGCGCTTGTGGCAGTCGCAGCAGCAGCACACGCCCCAGCTGGACCCACTTGCGCGGCAGGTGCGGCCGCATCCAGTCCGGCAGCCGGGCAGCAACCTGTTCAAAAGGCGTCTCGCGCCGAAGCGGACGCGATACCGCGGCGGGACTCATCTCTCGGCCAGCTCGCGCAGCCGGGCGATTTCCGGCCGCCAGCGGTCGGGGCCGCCTGGCGTCTCGAGATAGCCGGCCACGTCTTCCAGCCGTGAGTCCTGCATGATGCTGGCAAAGACAGACTCGCCCAACTTCCCCTCGCCGTGGTTGGCGTGGCGGTCGACGCGCGAGCCGCGGTCGCTGAGCGAGTCGTTCAGGTGCATCCCGACCAGCCGCTCGCGGTCAATTAGCGAGTCGAACTCGGTCCAGACGCCATCGTAGTCGCCCCAGTCGTAGCCGGCGGCCCAAGCGTGTTGCGTATCGATGCAAACACCCATGCGTGACGGGTCATCGACCCGCTCCAGTATATGCGCCAGTTCGCCGAATGTGATGCCGACATTGGTCCCCTGTCCCGCTGCGTTCTCCAGTACCAGCAGCGATTCGAAACCCTCGGTTTTCGCAAGCGTGGTGTTGATGTGGCCCGCAATTCGCTCCAGTGCCGCCTCGCGGGTGGCGTGGTCGTCACGCATCACCTTATTGGGATGAGTATGCGAACCGGGGTGAAAATTCAGGTAAGGCACGCCCAGAGCTTCGCAGCGGCGATATTCTTCGAGAAAGGCGTGCTGCGCTCGCTTTCCTTTCGTTTCGTCGGGCGACCCCATGTTAATCAGGTAGGAGTCATGAATCATGACCGGCCCCAGTCCGCTCTCCGCCAGTGCGGTGCGGAACTGGTCGCGCTGGTCGTCGGTGAGTGGCTTCGCAATCCACTGCCGCTGGTTCTTGCTGAACATCTGGAACGTGTCGGCTCCGATGGCGAGCGCTTCGGCTACCCCATTGTGCAACCCGCCGGCGACCGAGACGTGTGCGCCCAGCTTCATGGGGCGGCAGCAGGGGTGTGTACAAATCGCCTGCGGGCTTATTAGCACCCCATTTCTGCGGCGGCGTGAAGTTCGCGCTGGTTGCCAATCCGCACCATCCACAAGCAACGAAGAAGCTGGAAGCGCTGCTCGAACTGGTCGACGACGCCGAGCTGGAAGAGGCGACGGCGCAGTTGATCGGCCTTGCGGGGACGCCGCTAGCGGAGCTTTCGGGCGACCTGTTGCTGGCGTTGGGAGGCGATGGGACGCTGCTCTACGCGCTGTCACAGCTCGACCTGCCGGTTTTCGGCATCAATATCGGTAAAGTCGGTTTCCTGACCGAGTCGGAATTCGGCGATTCGCTCGAGGCGGATCTGGCGCGACTCAAGGCTGGCGATTATGAAGTCGAGGAGCTGCAGCGACTCGAGGTTTACATCAACGGTCTGTCGGTGGGTAGGGCACTAAACGAGGCAGTCATCCACACCGCGCGCGTCGCGAAAATCCAGAAGTTCCGCATCATGCTCGACGGTTGCCTGGCGGATGAATTCCGCGGTGACGGGCTGATAATCGCCACCCCCACCGGGTCAACCAGCTACGCCATGTCAGCCGGCTCACCCATCCTGCACCCCGCCGTCGGGGCGCACGTGCTGGTGCCGATTGCCCCCTACCGCATCGGGTCGCGGCCGCTGGTGATTCCGGATTTAGTCGAGCTTGGTATCAAACTCCTGAATCCACAACCATCGGTCGTCGTGCTGGACGGGGGCGATGAGTTGGCGGTGGGGCCGGATGACGTAATCACCATCACGAAATCGGTAACCCCGGCCCGATTCGCGCGATTCGGCGACACATTTTTCGAGCGGGTGCAGCGGAAGCTGCGGATGCAATAACTATGGCGAAACGACGCAGGGCGCGGCTCAGAGGAACCCGCACGGCGACGCGCAGCGAGCAGCGTAAGCTGCTCGAGCGGGTTGCGCAGCTCAAGGAAAAGCCACAGTTGCTGCTCCCCAAGTGCCGCCACCCTGCTGGCGAATGCCCCTATTCCAGCGTGCGCGAGCAACTCGAGCGCGCGGTGGAGCCCGAAGAGCGCGGCTTCCTGGGCAGGCTGTTCGGCCGCCGGTTGAAGGACCCGCTGGCGCTCGCCTTGCGGGCCAGCCTGACTCTGCTCGACGCCGGCAAGGCGCCGGTGATGGCGGTTGCGCGTTACCCAACGGGTGAGGTGGGCTACGTCCTGCGCGGGCAGTCGATTCCCAAGGAGCGGCTGATTGGCGTGCAGAATTTTCACCATCGTACCTGGCGCGCGCTGGCACACCTGGCTTACGTCCGCAAGCATGATATCTGGCTCTATTCGTTGCCAAAGCGGCTAGTCTGCACCGGCAAGTCGCCGGCGCTACCCTCCGAGCTCTGGGACGAGCTGCGCGCCGCGCTGCCGCGTGGCTGGCGCGATTCCGATGGCGAAGGCTTACGTCTGCGCTGCCTGTCGCTCGACCGTGAGGTGTGGCTGCCCGCTGCCGGCTGGCGTCGCTCGAGCCGCAATTCGCTGATGGACGTGCTCGAGCACCAGCACGCGGGTGACGCGACCGCTGACTGGGAAGTGGAGGTCGTGACGCCGCTCGATGCGCTGGCGCCAGCCACGAAGTGTCCGGCGCTCAACGAATATCGCGAGGGCAAGCTGACTGACGCCGAACTGTGGACGCAGCTTGGGGATTGGCAGCGTGAGCGTGCCGCCGATGGTGGCGCGCACGGCGTCATCCACGGTAGTGAAATGCTCACGCCTGATGATTTCACCGCCCGGCTTTCGCTCTCCGGCCACGACGCCCGTATCGCGCGCGAATTGCTGGAGCGGCATGACGGCGCCGTTGCGGTCGAGGCGCTCACACTGGGGGCGGTCGCGGGTGCCACCTGGAAACCGCACGGCCAGCGGCTGCTGGCCAACTGGGGCGGCGCTGCCGACGAGCGCGAGCCGCTGGAGCAGCTGCGTGATGCGCTGGCGCGCGCCGAGATGCAGGATGCGCTAGCGGCGCTCCCTGAGCTCGGAAGCTTGCCGCCGCTCCCAGCGTTGGCTGACCGCGCGGTGAGGCTGCTGCGCACCGGCCGCAATGCGGACTTGCAGCGCGCACTGGCGGCCGCATCCGAGGCGAGCCATGGCGAGCGGGCACTAGCGTGGGCTATCCTGCGGCACACCAGCAGCGCGGGCGGCCGCGAATGGCAGTTCGCCCGCGAGGTGCGCGAGTTCGCCGAGGAGCTGCAACCCGCCTTCGAAACGCTGGCCGCAGCCGAGGGCGCTAACTATGCAGATGCGCTGCAGAGGCTTGCACAACTGGCCGGCGCAGAATTTTAACCACCCCCCTTCGTCAGCACGGCGGGGCCCGTGGTCTAGGGGTTATGACGTCGCCTTGACATGGCGAAGATCGCCAGTTCAAATCTGGCCGGGCCCACCACACCTGCAACAGGAAAACGGATGAAACCGAAACACACTTTGCCGACCGCCTGCATCGCTCTGCTATTCCTACTGCCGGCACTGGCCGGCTGCCTGGGACAGGAGCAGCCGCCCCCGCCGGAGCCGGAAGCGGGACTATTCGACTTCGAGCAGCCCCGACCTGTCAACACATGGTATCACTATCCCGGAACTCCTTCCATGCCCTGGGCTATAGATGCGACAAACTCGGCCGTGGTTGCGGCGGCGAATATCACAGTTAACCTGACGGGTGACAGCACTCCCTTCTTTGCCAATGCGACTTACTACGGCACCGGTTACGACACCTTTGAGCCGACCATCGGGATTACGCAGTCAGGTGCGATATTCTTCACGCAGTGGAACGGCCTCGGTGATGGCACCCATATCATCCGGTCAAGGGACCAGGGGCAGACTTGGGAAGACGTCGGGCCCTTCGGACAGCTTGATGAAGACTCGGGTCAGACCCCAAACTCCAATGATCCTTACCTCTACGTGGACAAGTTCACCGGTCGGTTGGTCAAGTTCGACATGCATGCGCTGGCAGCCATGTTTGTGGAGTTCTCCGACAATGACGGAGATACATGGAGTACCCCATATCCTGTCGAGGGCTACTACGTGACGCAGGATCACCAGAGCATCGCGTCAATGCCGCATTCAAACGCTGTTTCAGGCGAGGTAGTCTACGTCTACTGTATCAATACCGGCTCGCCAGCTGCCGGACCCCAGTGCTCCCGCTCACTCAATGGTGGGTTGTCGTGGGACGTCCAGCGTGTCGGCTACCCTGTTGGAACCCCACAATGCTCAGGTCTGCATGGCCATGTTGCCGGAGGCTCCGATGGAGCAATATACCGAGGTAATCCTTCCTGCGACGGCCCTGCCGTGTATCGCTCGCTTGATGGTGGCTACACCTGGAGCGAGCACACTATCACGACAGAGGTTGGGATGCAGGATGGGTGGCACTCGCATGAAGTTGCCACTGCAGTGGATGATGCCGGAAATGTCTATGTGACCTGGATTGGCGATGGTCGGATGCCATGGTACGCTTACTCACGGGACCAGGGTGAGACCTGGAGTTCCCCGATGATGGTGGCTGCGCCAGGTGTCCAGGAGACCGGTTTCCCAACCATATTCGCAGGCGCTGAAGGACGTGTAGTCGTCGGTTATATTGGTGAAATCAACGACGTCGAGACCAATGCCACGAATAGTGGTTGGGGCGGATACATGGCCATCATGACTGATGCTTTCGCCGAATGGCCACTAATTACCAGCGTCGCAGTCAACCTGCCGGACGACCCGCTAGATATCACCTCCAACTGCGGCGACGTGCGCTGTGGGGGCTTCGGCGACTTCATCGATGTCGAAATTGACGACGAAGGGCGACCATGGATTGCCCTTGCGCATAATACCGCGGGTTTCGAGGAAGCTGTTATTGGGACCCTGATGGAGGGGCCTGCGCTTTACGGTGATTTGGTGTACCTCACGCCTTTGTCCGCAGGGGGCAAACCGACCCTCAAGATGGCCTGACGGGCGCCCGCAGGCGGTTCGGGAACGCTGTGAATATCCTTAAAGCCCGGGCATAATCCGCCGCAGTATGCAGCCCTCGATAGTTACGGTCACGTTCCTGCTGGTATTTTCGAGTCTGGCCGGCTGCCTCAATCCAGAGGATAACCGCGCGATGCCGCCCGGCAAATCACCATTCGACTTCGACCGCGAAATCCCTGCCACCACATTCTACCACTTCGCCGGGGCGCAGGAAGCTTCCAAAGGCTGGATACAGAACGGCAGTTCAATCCTGACCGGCAACAACGTGCCGCACTTCGCGCAGGGGACCTACTACGGCATCGGCATGACGACTTTCGAGCCGACCGTAGGGGTGACGCAAGCAGGCAACGTCTATATGGCCAGCTGGGGCAACGGGGCGAATGGCGCGACTGCCATAGTTCAATGCACAAACATGGTTTCCATGACCAATATGTCAGATTACAGTTGCACCGACGTCGGGCCGCCGTGGGTGCCGAACAGCAACGACCCTTACCTGTACATCGATTTGTGGACAGACCGTCTCGTCAAGTTCGACATGCATGCCGTCTCGGGCATGACTGTCGAAACCTCCGACAACGAAGGCGGCAGCTGGTTCGGCCCGACGGCCATCACCTGGCCCTACGCTCTGCAGGACCACCAGACGATTGCGTCCTCTCCGTATCCCTGCCAGCAACCGGTCAACTGCTATGACACAACCTATGTCTTCTGTGTCAACGCTGGCCACAATGCGCCACTCTGCTCGACCAGCTTCGACGGCGGCATAACCTGGACGCCCGAAATCTCGGGAGCGCCCGACGGTTGCAATAGCGGCGGGTTGACCGGCCACATCGTCGGCTCCCCGAACGGCAATTTCTACCGCGGCAACCCCGGCTGTGACGGTAGCGGCTACTCCGCCTACCGCTCGACTGACGGCGGTTTTGAGTGGACCGAGCATCCGTTGCCGACCGCGGAAACGGGAACCGCAGATACTTGGAATTTCGAGGAACTCGCGGTCGCCACCGACGAGGAGGACAATGTCCACGCGCTCTGGATGGGGAGCGGTAACCGCCCCTGGTATGCCTGGTCGGGCGACGAAGGCGCGACCTGGAGCGTGCCGATGATGGTCGCGCCGCCCGGGCTCAACGGCACCGGCTTCCCGACCATTGCTGCCGGCAGCGCAGGCCGCGTCGCGTTGGGCTATATCGGCACGACCAATGGCGGCGCAACCTGGAACGGTTACCTCAGCGTAATGACCGATGCTTTCGCGCCAACACCACTCATAACCACCATCATGGTCAACGCTCCCGACGACCCGCTCGAGAACGCCAAGGAAGACTGCGGATACGACCGCTGCGGCGGTTTCGGGGATTTTATAGACATCGTCGTGGGTTCGGATGGCCGTCCTTGGCTCGGACTCGCGCATAATCCTGCCGGCGAAATCGGTATTTTCGGCACTTTCGCTGAAGGTCCATCGCTGCGCAGTGATACGGTAGCGGCGCTGACGCCGCTGCCGCTGGGCGGGCCAGGAACGCTCTAGGGTGTCAGCCGGTTCCGGTCGCGCGGGAAGAGCACGCACTCACGCACGTTCTGCGCACCGCTGAATACCATTGCTAGCCGGTCGAGGCCCAGCCCCCAGCCGCCGTGCGGCGGCATCCCGTAGCGGAACGGCTCGAGGTAGTGCCCGAATTCTTTGGGGTCGAGCCCCTGCTCCCGGAGCCGTTTCTCGAGCAGAGCGACGTCGTGGACTCGCTGGCCGCCGGAGGTCATCTCGACCTCGCGGAACATGAAATCGAAGCCCTTGCTGTGCTTCTCGCCTTCGGGCTGGATATAGAACGGCTTGAGCGAAAGCGGCCATTTCGTGATGAAGTAGAAACCGCCGTATTGCTCGGCAATCGCGCGCGTCGCTTCCATCGAGAGGTCGTCACCCCACGTGATGTCGGCCTTCGCGCTTGCAATCTCGATCGCCTCATCGTAAGTGATGCGCGGCAACGGCAGTTCGACCTTGAGCGGCGCCATTTCCAGCGCGGTAAGTGCCTCCGCCTCCTGTGACACGGATTCGGCACAGGTGGCGACCAGCGCTTCGCCGTAGAGCGCGTAGGGGCCGACCGTGGAGATGACCACACGCGTCTGCTTGCACATCGCGGCCAGCGAATCCGCATC
>PBRM01000103.1 GCA_002725915.1 Gemmatimonadota bacterium | reverse complement strand
GAGCGCCAGGGCGCAGTTGCATCGGCGGACGACCCGACCAATTTCCACTTCCCGGGCCTCAGCAATAGTTGATTCAGTCAGGCCGCAATGGAGCCGTGTGGGTCGATGATGAATTTCTTCGCTGCGCCCTTGTCGAAATCCATATACCCTTGCGGGGCATCGTCCAGACTGATCACCGTCGCGTCCACCGCCTTGGCGATCTGCACCTTGTCGTAGAGGATGGCGTTCATCAACTGGCGATTATACCGCATCACCGGGCACTGACCCGTGGTAAAATGGTGGGACTTGGCCCACCCCAGTCCAATCCGTATGCCGAGCAAGCCGATTTTCGCGTTCTCATCCACGCCGCCCGGATCGCCGGTCACATAGAGCCCCGGAATACCGATGGCGCCACCCGCCCTGGTCACGTCCATCACCGAGTTCAGCACCGTCGCCGGCTGCTCCACAGCGGAATCCGAACCGTGCCCGCGCGCCTCAAAGCCGACACAATCCACGGCCGCGTCTACTTCCGGTTCGCCGATGATCTCCGCGATCTGGTCCGGCAGCGTCGCATCCTTGGTCAGATCGACGGTTTCACAGCCAAAGCTTCGCGCTTGAGCCAGCCGATCCCCGATCATGTCTCCGACGATGACGCAGGCGGCGCCGAGCAGCTGAGCTGAGGCCGCGCAGGCGAGACCAACCGGTCCTGCACCGGCGACATAGGCGATCGTGCCCGGCCCTACCCCTGCCGAGTAGGCGCCGTGAAAGCCCGTGGGGAAGATGTCGGACAGCAACGTCAGGTCCTTGATCTTTTCCATTGCCTGATCTTTATCGGGGAACTTCAAGGCGTTGAAATCGGCATACGGCACCATCACGTACTCGGCCTGGCCGCCGACCCATCCGCCCATGTCGACGTAGCCATACGCCGCGCCGGGTCGGGCGGGATTGACCTCGAGGCATATGCCGGTCTTACCTTCCTTGCAGTTTCGGCACCGGCCGCAGGCGATGTTGAACGGCACCGAAACGATGTCGCCGACGTCGAGAAACTCCACGTCGCCGCCTTTTTCGATGACCTCACCCGTAATCTCATGACCCAGGATCAGGCCAGTCGGCGCGGTCGTTCGACCCCGCACCATGTGCTGGTCGCTGCCGCAGATGTTGGTGGCGACAATTTTCAGGATAACGCCGTGGTTGCATTTGCGAGATCCCAACACCAACCCTGGATAGTCGATCGTCTGGATCTCCACCTTGCCGGTGCCCATGTAGGCGACGCCTCGGTTGCTGGCCATCTCACTCTCCTTCTCGGTGTGTTTTAGATAAACTGGACAAAATGGTGTTTTTGTCAGATAGATAATGGTGAATCGTTCAGAGCGGGGAAGAATTAAACGATATTATAGGAGTTGGGTCAAGCCCGGCTCGCGACAGCTGGGCAGCCGCAACGTGCTCACGGTTTCCGACTCACCCAGGGGGTCTGCAGCCACAACCCATCGTCCGGAACCCGCTACCCTATCACGCGCAGCCAGGGCACGAGATTCTGTTCGCCCTGCGCTACCAGATTGGCCTTAGGATGCACATATGGTAGACATCGCCACCATGGGCGCTGCAGTCGGCGCCCTGCTCAAGGAACGCGGCCAGACCGTGGCTGTGGCCGAGTCGTCGTCGGGAGGCTTGATCTGCGCCGCTCTGCTGGCAGTGCCCGGCGCCTCCGCCTACTTCAAGGGAGGTGGCACTGTCTACACCGGGGCCGCCAAACAGCTGCTGATGGACCTGTCGGACGTGGCCATGTCCGCCGATCGCGCCGCCACCGAGACCCACGCCCGGCATCTGGCCGACGCGGCCCGGACTCGGCTGGACGCGGACTGGGGAATTGGCGAGACCGGCGCGGCCGGACCCAGCGGCAATCGCTACGGAGACCCACCGGGTCACACCTGTATCGGCGTGTCGGGACCGGTGTGCCGAACCGCAACCGTGGAGACGGGACAGGACGAGCGCGTCGACAACATGGCCGCTTTCGCCGCGGCGGCACTTGCATTGCTCCAGACCTGCGTGGAGAAGGCCTGATCACGGGAGACAATCCAGGAATTGTGAGATACCGACCCGCCTGATCGCCACGACCTTCGGGTTCGCCTGCCCGTGCGGTGGCGGTCAGGCAGGTGGTTGTTCACATGCTTTGCGGCAACGCTCCTCGAGACCAGCGTCCCCGAGCTGCTGCGCGCAATCGGCGAAGCTCGGAGTCGGGCCGCCCCATAGAAGCTCGTGGGCGTCGCCGACAAGGTGCGCGTCAGTCCTGAGGGTTGCCAGATCCTTGAAGAGCAACGCCAGCGCGCGCGCCTCCCCCAGTATGTCTTCGGGGAAATCCTCGATCACGCCGTGTTGGTTCAGCAGCCGCGCGGCCGTGACGGCGCCGATCCCGCGAATGCCTGGAAACCCGTCTGCGCTGTCCCCCACGAGGGCGAGATAGTCGGGAATCAAGACGGGCTCTACCCCGAACTTCTCGCGAACTCCCGCCGCGTTTCGAATCTTCTGTCCCCTCCTGTCTATCTGAACCACACGGTCCCCCCGGACGCATTGCGCCAGGTCCTTGTCGGGGGTCCAGATGCACACTTTGTCTACACCCTCATCCGCGGCGGTAATCGACGCGACAGAGGCCAGCGCGTCGTCCGCCTCCAGCTCGACCATGGGCCAGACGGTCACTCCCATAGCAGCGAGGGCTTCTTCCAGCGGTTGGAACTGCGCCTGGAGGGCTCCGTCGATGCCTACCCCTGTCTTGTAACCGGGCCAGAGATCGTTGCGGAAGGACTCGACGACGTGATCGGTGGCCACCCCCACGTGGGTCGCCCCCGTCTCAATCAGCTGCAACACGGTGTGCAGCACGCCGGCCACGGCGCCGAAGGGCGCATCCTCGCCTTTGCTGAAGCGGCGCTGTCCGTAGAAGTGTCGGAAGAGCTCGTAGGTCCCGTCGATGAGATGAACGATCATTGCGTATTTTCACCTGTTGGACGCCTTAGTGGCCTCGGCAATGAGGGAGAAAGATAGCCTGCGGCCTCCGTCTCGATAGCCCTGATCCAGCACATTGTCACCTGGCCATCTGCCCATCTGGCGCCAAAGCCCCTCGAGCAGCTCGCTTGACAGGACCCTCAATATCTATCCTTATACCTGTATGTTCCATCGCAAGTTGCGCGGCGCTGACGCCCGGCCCTGTGACATCGCGGGTTGTCGATGACCTTCGACCACATCATCATCGGCGCTGGCGCCGCGGGTTGCGTTCTCGCCGCTCGCCTCAGTGCTGACGGCGAGCGCCAGGTCCTCCTCCTCGAGGCGGGTCCGGACTTCCCGACCGTTAATCAACTACCGCCGGAAGTCCACCGGGCATACGGCTATCCGGGCATCTGGGGACAGGCCTTCGGCTACAGCACGCGCTTCGGTTGGGGCTACCGCGCCCGCGCCACGGACACCAACCGCGACATCTTCATCCCGCGGGGGCGGATCGTGGGAGGATCCAGCGCCGTCAACGCGCAGATCTTCCTGCGTGCACTACCCGAGGATTACGACAACTGGGCCGCCGCCGGCAACGGGGAGTGGGCGTACGAAAAAGTCCTCAAGTGTCTCAAACGCATCGAAGCGGATGCCGACTTCGATGACGACTTCCACGGCACCGAGGGACCGATTCCGGTACGACGATTCCCTTTGCAGGAGTGCGGCGGGGAGCATCTCGCATTCTACCACGCCTTGCGCGACCGGGGCATGCCGGACTGCCCGGACCACAACGATCCCGACTCCACCGGCGTCGGCCCCCTGCCGTTGAACAACGCCGACGGCGTTCGCTGGAGTGCGGCGCTTGGCTACCTGACGCCGGAGACACGCGCCCGCCCGAATCTGCGGATCCGGTCCGAATGCGACGTCGGCCGGGTGGTCATCGAACAGGGCCGCGCCGTCGCCGTCGAGATACTGGGCGAATCGGGATCGGAGAGAGTCTCCGGCGGCGAGATCATCGCATCCGCCGGCGCCATCGCCTCGCCCCACCTGCTGCTGCGCTCCGGTATCGGTCCGGCCCAGGAGCTGCGCGAATTCGGGCTACCGGTACACGCCGACCTGCCCGGAGTGGGGCGCAACCTCCGCTGCCACCCACAGTACGGCCTTACCGTTCAGGTTAAACCGCAGTACCTCAACACCGGCGACGAGCCTCCCATTCAGATCGGCTGTCGCTACACCGCGACAGGCTCTGCTCTGCGCAACGACATGTTCCTCCATCCCGGCTCCTGCGCCACCCGAAACGGCTTCTACGACGCCGCCGATACCGGCATGGTAGGTTTCTTTCTCGTAGCCGCCATCTATCTGGCGGAGGGTGCGGGGCACATGAAGCTGCGATCGCCAGACCCCGGAGAGCGTCCCCTCCTCGACTACAACTACCTGGCCGAGCGCTTGGATCTCGATCGCATGCGCGAGGGGGTGCGCATCCTCCTCGAGCTGCTCGAGCACGACGAGTACCGTGAAATCGCTGTCGGTCCGCTCAACATGGATGCCGCCGACGCGGAGTCGGACGCAGCCCTCGACCGCTGGATACGCGGGGCCGTTGAAACCAGCCACCACGTCTCCGGGACCTGCAAGATGGGCCCGGACAGCGATGCCATGGCCGTGGTCGACCAGTTGGGCAAGGTGAAGGGCATCGACGGCCTGCGCGTTGCCGATGCAGCGATCATGCACGACTGTATACGCGCCAACACCAACCTCACCACCATGATGATCGGCGAGCGCGTCGCCGAATTCATCGCTGGCGGGCGCTAGCTCCTCGTTGAGGAGCAAGCACGCTTGGAACGAGGGCGCCGAGCCGGGATGGCTCATCGAATTCGGGGTCTGCTGCTAAGAGCACTATTTGCCAGTCGCCTTCGGAGCGGTGCTCCTTCCACTGGCGCCTCGGGACATTTGCCCTGTTCCTGGTCGCCGCCGCCTGTTCCGTCGCCGCCGCCTGTTCCGTCGCCGCCTCGGAGTCCGTAGGTTGGCGCACCGGCGCCGCCCTCTTCCTGACTCTGCGTCGACTGTAAGGCAGCGATCATGACCGAACCCCGAACACCGGGTCGCCACTTCCTGCAGATACCGGGCCCGACGAATGTGCCGGACCGCGTCCTGCGCGCCATGGCGCGCCCCGTCATCGATCACCGGGGCCCGGAGTTTCCGCCATTGGCGCTGTCCATACTCGAACGCCTGGTTGAGGTATTTGCGACCACCGCTCCCGTCGTCCTCTTCCCCTCCTCCGGGACCGGCGGCTGGGAGGCGGCCTTGGTCAACATCCTGTCCCCGGGAGACGGGGTGTTGATGTTCGAGACCGGACACTTCGCCGCCATGTGGTGCGAGGTGGGCCGCAGACTGGGCCTGGAAGTCGAGCTGCTGCCCGGCGACTGGCGCAGCGGCGTCGATGCGGCCGCGATCGAGTCGCGGCTGCGCGCCGATCGCCACCGCCGGATCCGCGCCGTTGCCGTCGTCCACAACGAGACCTCAACGGGAGTCGCCAGCGACATCGCCGCCGTGCGCCGTGCCCTCGACTGTGCGGGCCATCCCGCCCTGCTGCTGGTGGACGCCATCTCCTCCCTGGGGGCCATGGAGTATCGCCACGACGAGTGGGGCGTGGACGTGACCGTGGCAGGCTCCCAGAAAGGCCTGATGTTGCCGCCGGGCCTGGGCTTCAATGCGATTAGCGAGCGTGCTCGTGCAGCCATGGCAGGGGCCCGGCTGCCGCGCTCCTACTGGGACTGGCAGCCCATCCTGAGCGCCAATGAGCGCGGCTTCTTCCCCTATACGCCGGCGACCAATCTGCTCTTTGGCCTCGACGAGGCTCTGACCATGTTGGTGGAGGAAGAAGGCCTGGAAGCGGTATGCGCCCGTCACCGACGTTTCGCCGAGGCGACGCGGCGAGCCGTCGCGGGCTGGGGCCTCGAACTGGTAGCTCAGAACCCGGAGGAGTATTCCCCAACCCTCACGGCGGTGATGATACCGACCGGATGCGATGCCGACGCCCTGCGCCAGGTAATCCTGGAGCGCTTCGACATGTCGCTGGGGACGGGACTGGGAAAGCTGCAGGGCCGGGCGTTCCGCATCGGCCACCTCGGCGATCTCAACGAACTGACCCTCGCGGGCACGCTGTGCGGAGTGGAGATGGGGCTGGGACTGGCCCAGGTAGCGCACCAGAGCGGGGGCGTGATGGCCGCGCTCGATTACCTGGCCAGAGGCGACCGTGAGTGAGAGCGAGACCGGGGCCGAGAGCGCGAGAGACCAGCTCTCGAGCGCGGACACGAGTGCACTGCGTCAGCAGCTGGAGGCGCAGATCGAAGGCGATGTGCGCTTCGACGCGGTCTATCGCGGCATGCACGCCACCGATGCCAGCGTCTATCAGATCATGCCGCTGGGCGTGGTCATGCCGAAAACTCGTCAGGACGTGGTGTGCACCGTGCGGCTGTGCCACCAGTTCGGCGCCTCGATCACGGCGCGCGGCGGCGGCACCTCGCAGGCAGGGCAAGCCATCGGCGCCGGTGTTCAGCTGGACTTCTCCAGACACATGAACCGCGTGCTCGAGCTCGACCTCGACAACCGGAGGGTCCGAGTTGAACCCGGGATCGTCCTGGACGAGCTCAACGACCAGCTGAAACCGCACGGACTGCAGCTGCCGCTTGACCTGTCGACCTCGAACCGGGCGACCATAGGTGGCATGCTGGCCAACAACTCCGCGGGAACGCGATCGATCATCTACGGCAAGACCATCGACTTCGTCGAGGAGCTGAGCGCCGTGCTGGCCGACGGCAGCGTCGTCGACATGCGTCCGCTATCCGGACCTGAGGTTGCAGCGCGTTGCGCCCAGCGAGACCTGGAGGGCGCCTGCTACCGCATCGTCCAACAGCTCGCCGCCGAACACCGCGACGAAATTCAGCGCCGCTACCCGCGGATCCTGAGGCGAGTCGGAGGCTACAACCTCGACGACTTCGTCGCGCCTGCGTCGTTCAACCTGTCCCGCATGCTGGTGGGATCGGAGGGCACCCTGGGGCTGACCGTGGCCGCGACGCTGCGCCTGGAGCCGCTGCCCGTAGCCAGGGCGCTTTGCACGGTGCAGTTCGAAGACGTGCTGGAGGCACTGTCCGCCACCCCGCTGATCCTCGAGCACTCTCCGTCGGCGCTGGAGCTCATCGACCGCTTCATCCTCGACACCACCAAAGGGCGCACCCGGTTCGAGCCGCTGCGCGACTTCATCGAAGGCGATCCGGGGGCCGTGCTCGTCGTCGAATTCTTCGGTGATCATCTGGAGGAGTTGCCGCCGCGGATAGACGCTCTCGCTGATTCGCTTCGCCAGGCGGGCCTTGGCCACCACCTGCACAGGGCGCTGGAGCCTGCGGCCCAGGATCGCATCTGGGAGCTGCGTCGCGCTGGCCTCGGCCTGTCGATGTCTCAGCGCGGCGACGCCAAGTCCATCTCCTTCGTCGAGGACACGGCCGTGGCGCCAGAGCGCCTGCGCGACTACATAGAAGAATTCCAGCGCATTCTCGCCAGACACAAAGTGCCCGCCGGTATCTACGCCCACGCCTCCGTCGGTCTGTTGCATATCCGACCGGTCGTCAACATGAAGACGGCCGAGGGCGTGGCCAAGTTCGAGAGCATCGCCAACGAAGTCGCCGACCTCGTGCTGGAGCACGGCGGCGCCCTCTCCGGCGAACACGGCGACGGCCTCGTGCGCGCGCCGTTCCAGGAGAGGATGTTCGGCCCCGTCTTGTACGAGGCCTTCTGCCAGGTGAAATCGCCCTTCGACCCGTCCGGCCTGCTGAACCCCGGCAAGATCGTCCACGCCCCGCCGCTGACGGCCAACCTGAAGTTCTTCCCTCCCTCCCACTATCGCACCGATGAGCCCCTAACGGTTTTCGATTTCGATGACTTCGGCGGCCTGGCAGCCGCCGCGGAGCAGTGCGGTGGCGTCGGCGCCTGCCGCAAGCGACTCACCGGCACCATGTGCCCCTCGTACATGGCAACTGGAGATGAGAGTGCCACCACCCGGGGCCGCGCCAACGCCCTGCGACTGGCCATGACGGGGCAACTGGGATCGAGTGGACTCGCCGACGAGGCTCTGCTTCCGGTGCTCGACCTCTGCCTGGAGTGCAAAGCGTGCAAGAGCGAGTGTCCGACGGGCGTCGACATGGCTCGGCTCAAGAGCGAGTTCCTGCATCAGTACTGGTCGCGACACGGCGCTCCCAGAGGGGTCAGGTGGCTGTCGCAAGCCGACCAGGTTGCTCGGTGGGGAAGCCGGCTGGCGCCGCTGTCCAACTGGTTGGCGAGCAGCACGGCAGTGCGCAGGCTCAACGAGTGGGCTCTGGACGTGGATCGTCGACGTCCGCCGCCCGCGTTCTCGCGACGCACCTTTCTCGACTGGTGGTGGCGTTGTAATGCCGGCAGGACCACCGGGCCGTCGGACAAGGCGCCCGACGTCGTCCTCTTCGCCGACACCTTCTCCAACCACTTCGAGCCCGATCAGCTGATTGCCGCGGTGCGTTTCGCCGAGCGGCTGCACCAGACCGTTGAGGTGGCGCCTCGCGTCTGCTGCGGCCGGCCGGCGATCTCGAAGGGATTTCTCGAGCGCGCGGCCGAGCAG
>PBRM01000102.1 GCA_002725915.1 Gemmatimonadota bacterium | reverse complement strand
CCCCCTCCCGGTGGAAATCCCGCCGAGTATCTTTCATATTAGCGATTCACCGGAAACGCGGGAGTGCTACCACTTCCACAACATGAACCCGCTGCAGGCCGGTTCCTGCGGCAAGCACGCCTTTAAAGAAGCGCGGACCGAGGTAGAGGGAAGTGAAGATCAAAGGATCGACATGAGCGGCAAGCACCTGGAGGTGAAGTTGGGACCGGGGCCCGGGCGCGTCTCCACCTCGGTCTGCGGCGTTTCGCCCACAGACCATCGCATCGGTCCCCCACCTTTGAATGACGCCACCCATTTCTCGCACGAGTGATGCCATGACCCGCACGATCGCCCGCCCTGACGAGCTCGACCTCGATTCCCCCGGCCGTCGCGATTACTGGGTGGCCCTGGAGCACGACAGCACCTGGGGAGACCACCTCATGCCGCTGACGGTCATGGTCGGTCCGGATGTAAAACCGGGAGAGGGACTGGTCGCCTTCGGCTCCAACCACGGTAACGAGTACGAGGGACCGGTGGCCATCAAACACCTGTTGGGCGAGATCGACATCGCCGATGTCACCGGCCGACTGATCTTCATTCCCGTGTTGAATCCGCCGGCGTTCCACAACGGCACGCGAGAAAGCGGCGGGCAGGACGGCGTCAACCTCAACCGCGCCTTCGTCGACGGCGCCGGGATCACTCCCGCCCTGGCGGGCATCACCCATCGCATAGCCGCCTTTGTCCGCGACTGCATCTGGCCCCGCGTCCACGTCGTCCAGGACATTCACGCCGGCGGCTACGCACATCGGTTCGCGCTGTGCACTAGCTTCCACGCCATCGACGACCCGCAGCAGAGCCGCACCATCGAGGAGACCGCCCGCTGGTATGGCACCCCCTTTGTGATGACCTATCAGGACAATACCCCGGGGCTCCTGCCCAGCGAGGCCGAGGGCCTTGGGAAGATCACCGTCGGCACCGAGCTGGGCTGGGGGGAGACGGTGAATCCCGCCGGCGTGCGTTACGCCCGGCACGGCATACGGGCCGCCGCCATCCGGCACCGACAGCTCGAGGGCGAGGTAACGCCGCTGGGGCACCACGCCGACGGCACCCAGAAGCTGGTGGCCATGGTCGAGCGCGCCTGCTTCGTTCCCGCTCCCTTTCCCGGCCACTACGAGCCGCTGATGGAGTGCGGCGAGTATGTCGACAAGGGAAAGACGGTCGGGCTGCTCCACGACTTCTACCACATCGACGACGACGCCTGGCCCGTGAAAGCCGGAGTGGAAGGCTATGTCCTCTGCCAGGCATCCCGCGCACCCGTGCCCCAGGGACTGCATATACTGGTAGTCGCGCAGGAGGTGAGATGATCGCCATGGCCGACTGGAAGAGCTACCTCGAAGAGCGCCAGCCACGCTTCCTCGAGGGGTTGCTGGATTTCCTCCGCGCCCGGCATCTCCGCTCCGAGCACGCTTGACGTCGGCCGCGCCGCCGTGGGTCGCCCGGCGGCTTGCAGGGAAGCGGCGTCAGCGTCAACGCGCCTCATCATCCCAGGGATTGAGAAGCGACACGCCACTGTATTTCATGGCCGCCGTATTCCTGGTGACCACAGTGAGATCATGCGCTACGCCGGTTGCAGCGATGAAGCCGTCGATTGCCGGCATGGGTCGGCCGCTCACCTCTAAACGCCCTTGGACCTCTCCCCATACCTTGGCAACCCTCGAATCCATGTCCAGGACTCTGTTTCTGAACCGTTCCCTCAGATCGTCCTCCACCCATTGGTGCAGACGCTCTCTCTTTTTTTTGGAAGATGCCAGTTTCGCTATTCCTTTGTGCAGCTCGCAAAATGTCAGTACGGACAGATAAAGGCTGCCTTCATCGTGTTCAGCTGCCCACGCCTTCACTCTCTGGCTCGGCGCAGTCTTGGCAAGTTCTGAGATGACGCATGTGTCAATGAGATACCTCACTTCACACGCCCAAGTCCCGTGGCGTCTTCTCGTCTCTTGAGATGTTTATATCCATACCACTCAGCGCCGACTTCTTCATAAACTTAGCCAGATTTTTTTTGGGTCTGGTCAGTTTGTGATAGTCATCGGCCGACAGGACGACCACCACCTCTTTCCCGTGCCTGGTAACTACCTGCGGGCCATCGTGTTGAGCACGCTCAACGAGGCTGCTGAACTTGTTCTTCGCCTCTTGAAGCTGCCACGGTTCGACCATACTGTATCCCCTTGGTTCAGCTAGTCTGTCTAGACAGTACTCGAAGGAGCCATACCTGTCAAGCGCTTGGCCATAGCTTACTAAGCGGAGCGCCCCCTGTAGGATCTCCCCTGCATCTTCTGTGGATCCAGGATCTGGCGGAGTATCTCGTGCAAGGATAAATTGTGCGTCCCTTCCTGAAGCCGCGCAGCCTTTGGTGCCGCGCAGCTCAGATCAACTCGATTCTAATCGACGACCTCGCCTCCGAGCTGATTTCCCAGAAGCTCCCTCACTTCGCTTTCGAGCTCCCCGTTGGCTCGATGGAGGCTCCCCCCTTGTCGACCACCGTACCTTGCAGATCGATCCCCGCGCTGGTGGCGGTCGAGACCTCGGCCCCGTCCGTCACCGCTTCGACGATCGCCCGTGTAGATCTGAGGGGAGCCCGCGTAGATCTGGTGGGGATGCGGATTGGAGGTCCCGACCAGCTGACCCATTGTTCTGCGAAGATGTGCACACACTCGACGCGGCCTTGCGTCTCATGAGCTAGGCAATTCCACTTTCAGAAGGCACTCCCACCGCGTTCAGGATTTAGCTTGGAATATTGATTATCCGCCGTTGGTTGCCTACATACTCTCATGAAGTAAACCTGACTCAGTCAGCTCAACCTGGAGCACGCCATGTGCGGTATCGCCGGAATCATGTTCAAATCGGAAACGACAGGCCTGGACACGGGCAGAGCGCTGGTAGAGATGATGGACGGATGCCAGCATCGCGGACCCGACTCAACCGGATTCGCGCTCTATGCGCCAGCAGACGAGGGCACCCTGCGCATCAGGTTCTTCGTCGGCGACGGGGATGAAGCCGCAGCTGCTATCGAGCGCATCAACGACGTGCTATCCGATCACCATGCCAAAGTTGTCAGCGCCGAGACCGTCGGCATCAACTACCGCGTCACTGTGGAGTTCGGCGGCGACCTGCAACGCTTCGCCTACGCTGTCGAGCACGCCGCCAGGGTGGTCTCCATCGGCACCAGCCTCGACATCGTCAAGGATGTGGGCAGCGCCCACGATGTGAACGAGCGCTACGACGTGAGCTCGTTCCAGGGCAGCCACGGCCTGGGCCACGTCCGCCTCGCCACCGAGTCCGATGTCAAGCCCGAGGCATCTCATCCATTCTGGGCCACCGGCTTCGCCGATGTGGCCATCGTCCACAACGGCCAGATCACCAACTACTGGAAGATGCGCCGTCGCCTGCAGCAGCGCGGCTTCGAATTCACCACCGACAACGACAGCGAGCTGATCGCCGTGTACCTGGCGGACAAGCTCTCGCAGGGAATCTCCCTGAAGGAATGCCTGCGCACCTCCATCGACGACCTCGACGGCACCTTCTCCTTCCTCGTCTCCACCCGCAACGAGATCGGCTACGCCAAAGATCGCATCGCCGCCAAGCCGATGATCATGTACGAGAATGACGACCTCATCGCCGTCGCCTCCGAGGAGGTCTCCCTGAACCGCCTGTTCCCGGGCCAGGCACTGGACACCCGCGAACCCCCCCCCGGCACCTACGACACCTGGACGCAGTAGTTCCGCTCTCTACAGCCTTATGCGGAGTTTGTAGCAGCCAGACTGGTCAGGGCGACAACGGCCACCGTGAAGGATGGCGCTACAGCAGGTGACGCCGAGCCAACCTTGAGCACCAAGAACGGAATACCCATTCGATCGAGCTGACCCGGGCTTCGTCGCCTGCGATCAGCGCCAGCGCGCCACCCCCGTCCGCAAACCTCAGTGACCCTCAACAAACCTGACATAGCCGAAACGATCGGGCACATGGTAAGACTGCAAGTCAAGCGGCGCCCACCCCGACAGCTCCGTCTCCGTGTCCTCGCCTCCTCGCGGCCGCTCATACCGGTTGATGTTGATGCGCCATACGTCGCCTGGCTTCGGTGGAATGTTCGCCGACCCGGCAATCTTGCCGAATCCCTTCCACGGTAGTGCAAATTCAAAAACCGATCCACTGTCGACATCGGACTTGTCGTTGACGGTGCCGTGGTTGACAACCGCGTGCTTCATGCCCTCCTGGGTCCAGCTGTAGAGATCGGGCCAGTCGACCGGCGACCCGTCGCGGTACTTGAAGTCTCTCTTCGGGATCCATATATCGTTGATGGTGTCCAGACAGTTGATATGGATCTCGGCGTAATCCCTCTCGTCGCCATCGGCGTCTATGAAAATCTCAATGGTCTCCTCGCGGCAGAGACAGTCCTCGTCCCCCACCGTCATCGTACTCCAGATATCCGCATCATCTACCGCCACGAGGATGTAGAGATTCTCCTCATCCCAGAGCATCTTCGCCGACGTCCTGTGGCGCGGGGTGAGATCGTCGTCCTGGAATCTAGTGAATGACCCCACTTCCGGAGCGAGCTGCCAGGCGAACTCATCACCTGAACCATCGACGACGATAGGGCCATTCCGGAGCATACAGTCGTAGCGGCGCTCCCAGTCCGGTGCTTCCTGAGCGCCCGCAGTGGACGCCACTAACGTGAATGCGATCAGGCCTGCCGTAATTCTGTGATTCATCACTCACTCCTCCGCACCGCGCAAAGGCCGCCAATGGCCGTGCGCCTGCCACCTGCCAAGAAGACATCCTTATACATTTGACTCCACCCCTTAAACAACCTTGCAGGTCAATCCGCCGTCCACCACCAGCTCCGTACCGGTGATATATTTGGCTTCGTCAGAAGATAGAAACAGCGCCGCGTAAGCCACATCCCAGGCATCGCCCATCTTGCCCATTGGGCACGCCCTGTCCCGTACTTCAACCATTTTCTCCACATCCCCCCCCGCGTAGAACTCAGCCAGAGACTTGGCCACCATCGGCGTATTAATGAACCCGGGCAGAATGGCATTCACCCGGATATTCTTCTCGGCATACTGCAGGGCAACGCTCTGCGTCAGCTGGTTCACCGCCCCCTTGCTCGCGCTGTAGGAAACATAGGGCACCCCCAGCCAGCGGAGAGAAGCGATGGACGAAACGTTCACAATCGACCCACCTCCCTGGTGTTCCATATGCGGCAAGACGTATTTGCAGGTCAGAAACATACTCTTGAGATTTACGTCCATTACGCGATCCCAGCTCTCCTCGCTGGTCTCCACACAGCCACCCACATCGACAATGCCCACATTATTGTGCAGGATATCAACGCGACCATAGGTCTCAAGGCAGCATTCGACCATGCGCTCAACCTCGTCAGACCGGGAGACATCCGTCCTATGAGCGGTGCATTCTCCACCTTGCTGCTCGATTATCGCGCGAGTCTCCTCCGCGGCACCGGGATTGACATCCACAGCGAACACGCTCGCCCCTTCCCGGGCGAACAGCACGGCCGCCGCTTTTCCGTTTCCCCAGCCAGGACCAACCGATCCGGCACCGGATACTACCGCAATCTTATCCTTCAGACGATCTCCCATAACATCCTTTCGGCAAGCTGTTCACTATAGCTTTCGCCCAGGCACAGCCAAAGGAACATGAGCATCGGTGCAGGTAGAAGAGTATACATACCTGACGGGGCCTTGGGCCAGCCATCAGTCGCACCATGTTGGCGGAACTCCGCTTGACCCACTCCCGGCAATGCCGTACCCTGCCCGACCTCGTGCGCCCTCGACCAAACGAGCGCGCGGTGGCGGTAATCTCGACGGTGTCTTGCGTTGAATGCCGCACCACCCCTCCGGTATCCCCGTTCAAGACGGCAACCCACACCGCTGCAGCTTCGCAATTTGACCAGCTCCTAGACGACCAAGCGCCGTAGACCGCGTCTACTATCCTCCGCTACCTTCGGGTCAGCCAGGAACCCATGCGACTGATTTTTGACGGACATCTCGACCTTGCCCTCTTCGCCCTGGCCTACAACCGCGACCAGACCAAATCCGCCGCCACCATCAACCAGCGCGAGGCGGGAATGACCGATGTGCCGGAGCGCGGCGGCGCCGCCGTCGGTCTGCCGGATATGCGACGCGGAGGCGTGGCCGTCTGCCAGTCCACCGTGGCCGTGCGAGCCGACTCGGCGGTGCGTCCCCTGGCCGGGTATCGACGCATCGATCTGGACTTTGCCACGCAGGCCATGGCCTATGCGTATGCCCGGGGGCAGTTGGCCTATTATCAGGTGCTCGAACAACAGGGCGAGATCGCCTTGATTAGCACGTCGGGGGAACTGGAAGCACATTGGCGACGATGGGAAGAGGACAAAGGCGAAGCCAGGCCCGTCGGCATTATCGTGAGCATGGAGTGCGCCGATCCCATTGTCGAGCCCAGTCAGGCGGAGGATTGGTGGAAGTGCGGTGTGCGCAGCGTAAGTCTGGCGCATTTCGGCAAGAGCCACTACGCCCACGGCACGGGTGTGAGTGGGGGGCTGACGGACAAAGGCGTCGAACTGCTCGGGGAATTCGAGAAGGTCGGCATGGTCCTGGATCTAACCCACACGGCCGACGAGGGATTTTATCAGGCGCTCGACTGCTTCGGTGGTCCGGTGCTGGCCAGCCACACCAATTGCCGCGCTCTGGTGCCCGGAGACCGGCAGTTTTCTGACGCACAGATCGAATTGCTCATTCAGCGCGACGCGGTAATCGGCGCGGCGCTGGACGCCTGGATGCTGATGCCGGGCTTTGTCGTCGGCGAGACCGAACCGGGCGATCTGAGCATAGCAGCCGTGGCCGATCACATCGACCGCGTCTGCCAGCTGGCGGGCGATGCGCGGCACGCTGCCATCGGCTCGGACACGGGGGGCACCAACCACATGCCGTCCGACTACCGGACGATTGCCGATTTGCAGAAACTGTCGACCGTCTTGGAGCGGCTCGGCTATGACGACGCGGACATCGACGCCATTTTCCACGGCAACTGGCTGCGCTTCTTTGGCCAATGGCTGCCTCATTAGGAGAGCGGATGAGACGAGAGGCAGGGCGATCGCCTCGAGGATGCCGTCCACGTCCGGCATGGTGGCAACTACAGACTGATCCCAACCGGCCTCGCTCCACTGCACGAGTTCGGCGTCCCCCACGGCGTCGATAGGTGTACAGGAAATTTGCTATATGGGATTGATATGTGCATGGGAATGCCCCTTCTTCCAAGGGTAACTGCCGGGGGTGCCGTTCACCTGTCAGTATCCTGGCATCCCCTGTCAAACAGCCAACCTGAGAAGGTTTCCGGATGGAAAACTGGCTGGATGCCGCGACGGCGACCTGGGAGGAATGCCGCGACTATCTGGCGGAGCATCCCTGCGCCATTCTGCCGATGGGGGCGACTGAGCAGCACGGGCCCCACCTGCCACAGAATACCGACACGTTG
>PBRM01000101.1 GCA_002725915.1 Gemmatimonadota bacterium | reverse complement strand
CGGCCGGTCTCGCTGGTCATCAACTGGGGCAGGCTCCTCGTCAACGGCGACCTGCCGCTGGCCGTCATCGACGAGATTCTCCAATCCCCCGTGCCGCTGGGCGGCGTCATCTTCTCCGGAGCGGGGAGCTCCGCCGACGGCTTCATAGACTCCCACAACTCCCACCTGGATCCGGACAGTGGCTTCAGCGCCGATGACTTCCGCTTCTGCGCCGCCATGCTGGAAGCGAACCGTCAGGCCGTTTTCGTGGGCATGAAGTGCAGCGCGAAGAAGGGGGAGGACGAACTGCCCGTTGCGGATACGCTCAGCGCTCAGACCGATCTGCTGCTGGCCGTTTGAGGGGCGGCGGTCGGAGACTCGCCGATACCGGCCAAGCGGTGCTCAGCGGAATACGCCCCCAGGTCGCTTTTGTTCTCCAGCAGTTCCATCGCCCCCGGGGCGAGGGCGCGGTGCTCTTTGAGCAGCGCGTAGTTCTCGCGTGCCTGCACGTGGTCCGGGTCCGCACGTTGTCGTCGATGATCTCGCCGGCCAGAATGGACCTCACCAAGTCGGGCTTTAGCTGGACGCCAGGACAAGGATTTTACGTTGCGCTGGAAGGGGTTACACGGATATCCCGACTGACGTGGTGAGCGGGGCTATCGCTTCGGCTTCCTGCCGATCAGGATTCGGTTCTTGGGGGTGATCTGTTCGGGGATGTGAGTCCATCGAACGTGGTACCCGGCTGCCTCCAGACGGTAGGTTCGGTCTACGTCGACGGCGGCCTCCACTCCGAACGCCAGCTGGACGGCCAGCGGCGCCTCACATGCCGCCCGCCGATAGCAGCAGGGCATCACCGCGACCTGGCCCTCGAGCCGTATGGCGCAGTCGATACTGCGATCGGTGAGGACACCGCAGGCGTGCACGCTGACGATGGACGCGCCCGCCCCGAGCCGCTCGTGCGCCGCGGCGATGGGGCCGACACGATACTCCACTTTCTCTTCGACCCACGGCCCCACGCGAATCGAAGCGGCCAGAAGCTTGTCGAAACTGAGCGGTATTCGCTCATCGACGAGAATGACCCTCTCGACGCGACGCTCGAACAGCGCGAAGAGGATCCCCAGGAGGCCGTGGCCACAGCACAGATCCACCACGCATGGCGCCCTTATCTCCTTGCGGACGCGCTCGAAGAACTCGAAGCACTCGAGGACCTCCTTGATAGCTATAGTGCGCTCACCCGCCAGCTCGCGCACCAGCTTGTCCTGCAGACTGGCGGTCGGGAAGTGGCGATCGGCGATCGGCTGCTTGAGCGCGGAGTGCGACGACAGCAGGGCGCCGAAGTCAGCCCCGTTGAACTGCCGGAAGCACTTAAAGCTGGCACTTGGAGCTGACATTTGCGCCATCTTTCGGCTGCGTCATCCCGCGTACGAGAAAGCCGCTACCCCGCGCACGCCCGGATCGATCTTCACCAGCGAGCCGGCCAGCGGCTGCTCGCGCAAGGCGCTCTCGTCCATCCCGTGTGCGGCGGAGGTTACGTAGAGCTCGTCGAGCTGGTCCCCCCCGAAGGCGCACGAGGTGACATTCGACATGGGCAGTCGAAGGTCTCGCAGCAACTCGCCGTTTCCCGGATTGTAACGCCTCACCCCCCAGCCTCCGAAGACGGCGACCCACAGCATTCCCTCCTCGTCGATCGACATGCCGTCGAACCCCCCCTCACCCTCGTTGGTCACAACCACGCGTTCTCCCGAAATAGCACCCGTCTCCACCTCGTAGTCGTAAGCCCGCACGGTGTTGGCGGCCGTGTCGATGTAGTACATGATCTTGCTGTCGGCAGTCCAGACGATCCCGTTGGAGATGGTGACGGGCTCGATCTTCTCGGACACCGAGTGATCGACATCCAGACAGTAGAGAGCCCCCCGATCGGCGGCGCCGTTGAAGTCCATCGTGCCCGCCCAGAACCTGCCGGCGGGATCGCACTTGCCGTCGTTGAACCGATTGCCGGGAATCTCTCTCTCCGGGTCGGCGACTGGCGTGATCTTGTCGGTCTTCAGGTCGAGGCTGGCAAAGCCGTTGTGCAGGGCCAGCATCAGACCCCCGCTCGCCCTCTTTACCACCGTGCCCACCGCCTGGCAGGTCTCGATAGTCCGGTTGGCGCCGCTGGCCGGGTCGTAGATATAGAGCTGGTGACTGAGAATGTCGACCCAGTACAGCAGTTTTTCCTCGGGATCCCACACAGAACCCTCTCCTACATGCGCGCGTTTCTCGACCACGAGCTCGGGAACCACCTTCTCCTCGGCCATCGCCAGTTCTCCTCAGAATGACTTCGTGTGGATATCGCTCCCCTGGGAGTGCGGGGGAGGAAGAATCGCCTATACATTGAACAGAAAGTGCAGGATGTCCCCGTCGCTGACCACGTAGTCCTTCCCCCGCGTCTGCAGGCTGCCCTGCGCTTTGGCCGCCTGCTCCGACCCGGCGGCGACAAAATCGTCGTAGGCGATGACCTCGGCGCGGATGAAGCCGCGCTCTATGTCGCTGTGGACCTTGCCCCCCGCGGTTGGCGCCAACGAGCCCTGTGACACAGTCCAGGCGCGGCACTCGTCCTCACCGACGGTGTAGAACGACATCAGCCCGAGAGCGTCGTACGCGGCCATGTTGACGCGGTCAAGGCCCGACCACTCCAGGCCCAGGGCCTCGAGATACTCCTGGCGCTCGACCGGGTCGTCGATGGCCATCACCTCCCCCTCGATCTTGCAGGAAATCGCCACCGAGCCGGGGCCGAAGTCAGTGGCCAGATCCCCTTCGGAAACGTTGTAGACGCACAGCTGGGGTAAAAAAGTGACCAGGTCCAGACTCTGGATCGCCTGGCGCTCGTGCTCTGGCAGGTCCAGGCCAATCAGGCGATCGCCGGCCTCCAGGCGGGGCAGGCACTTCTCGAGCGCGTCCTGCTCCATCTTCTGCTCCGCTCGGAGCCCGGCGCGAGCTTCCTTCGCCAGTCGTTCGAGCCGCGTTTCCGCCAGCTCAAGGTCAGCCAGCACCAACTCGGTCTCGAGGAGGTCGCGATCTCGCTTGGGATCGACGGACCCCGAAGGATGGTAGACCTGGTCCGACTCGAAGGCGCGAAGCACCAGACACATCAACTGGCACCTCCGCGCCGCTTTCATCCAGACGGGCGGGCCCGAGCCTGCGGTCGTGTCGGGACACAGCACAAACTGATTCTCGGCGTAGATGGCCTTCTCCGGCTGAAAGATATCGGCCAGCGCGTCGACGCGCCGATCGCGGATGGGGGCAATGCCCTCCAGCACCTCCCCCGGCTCGCGCGAATCCGGCACAACTCGCCCGGACAGCATGGTGAAAAGCGTCCTCTTGCCGGCCTGCGGCAGTCCTATCAGTGCAATTTGCATCTCTTGTGTGTCCCGACCTCCGTTGTGTGTCTCGAGCTCCGTGTCGATCCGTGTGGACAGGCAGACGAAAGACAGCCTATAACATGTACGAAATTCCGCTTCACCTGTCATATCGCAGATCGGAGTGGGAGGAACAGATCCCATTCTGGTAGAAGCTGGCGCGGATTTTCTGGTTCCCGAGACCTTTTCCGGCTGAACGAGACCCGCCTCTGCCTGGAGACCTGCAAGAAGACGGCCTGCCAACCATGGTGCTGATGGGAATGGGTAGTGAGAAACGACGCAGGATGGAGGCGACGGCGGCAGCGTGTGCCCGGGTGTTGGTCGACGGTGGGGCGGATGTCGTAGCCACCGTCTGTATAGGGAGTCCCGACCAGATGCTGCCGACGGCGGTGGAGATACAGGAGGCGGTGGATGTGCCGGGTGCGATGGCGAAGGCACTGGGCATCCAACGAGAGTCCAGCAGACAGCCAACTCACTCCACTACAATATCTCCCGCCTCCAGCGAGCGCCGTCCGATCTGTTTGATCTCGTCCGCCCCGGTGGTGCTATCTCCGAACAGCTCGGTGATGTACTCCACTTCGAACACCTTGCCCGCCGGCACCGGCACCGGGCCCGCGGCGAAGTTGACGTGGACGTCGATGTAGTTGCCACATACCGAATAGTGCAGCTTGTGCTCCGGGTGGTGCGGATTCTTGAGCAAGGTCAGCACATTGCCGCGGTCGGTGGCGAAGAGACCGTAGAAAAGCCGGTCGTCCTCGCTCTCCCCTGGCGTGTAAACACTTCTGTCCGGCCTGTAGGTGTAGACGGTGGCGCTCTTGTCCCGCTGCATGAAGAAAACCGCGTCGTGAAACCAGGTCTCCACCAGTCGGGACGGATAGGGAAAGATGTCGGAGAACTCGACGTTGTCATCGTCCCATTGCTGCAGAATTTCCATCCGCATCCGCACCTCCAGACGCGGGCGGGGATGGTCATACGGCATGCGCAGCCAAAGCTCTGACTGGGCCCGCTGGTTGGGATTGGTACTGCGCAGGTAGAAGGCCACTTCCTCAGGGCCGTTCTTTTCAATAGTGAACTCCTTGAGGACATTGCAGTAGTTGTGCCTGGAGTTGCCGCACGACTTGAACCAGGCCATCGGCATCTCCCACAGAGCCGGCTCCGTCTGGCCGTAGTTGGTCCACCGGTGTACTGCGCCGCTGAACAGATCGAGCTCGAAAATCGGTCGCTCCTGGTTGCGACTGCTCCACACCACCACATCCCGCCGATTTCCGGCGCGGCGTTGCAGATCCACTCCGGCGCTCTCGCTTTGATAGGTAGCCTGGATCCCCGGCACCTTCTCGATCACGACCCGCGTGGGCTCCTCCCTGCGCAGCTTGGTGGAGACGATGACATCGTCTACCGAGTCGTTCCGGTGCGACATCTCCATCACCACGCAGATATCGTCGGTCAGCTCCCCTTCGGACATCAACTGGATGGGCAGAGGCGCACCGTTCGCCGTCGCCCTCACCGCGCCCGGGTGACGGGGATCGGTCTTGCGCCGGTAGAAGCGAATGCGAACCTGGCGCTCCAGCGGATCGGGCGGAAAGACGATCTCCCCTAGGGAGGGATCCCCCTGGCCGATCTCATAGGTGCCGTCTTCTTCGGTATAGCAGCGGAAATTCCCGCTCTTCACTTCCGGCTGCAACGGCTGCTGCAGCGCCGCAATGCGGCGTTGAAGCTCGGGCCCATCCTCCCCTACGGACACGACCAGGGTTGCCGCGTGGCCAACATCCCCCTCGACCGCCCCGTCCCGCAGCCAGGCCAGATTGAGTCGCGGCCCGTCCTTGTCCATGCGGGCGTGTACCGCGGCGCTCGCCCCCCCGCAAGTCCACCCCATGTTCCCCTGCGCCCACTGCTGCACCCCGGTAGGCCAGCGCGAGGCATAGAAGGGCGGCAGGCTGCCGTGGTCGTACCCCATCTTCAGCACATCCCCCTGGTCCCGCGCCCAGTACAGCGCCGCCGAGGCCTCCCCGCTCAGCACGATGGCCTTCTCCGACAGACGCTCGCCGAATGGGACCGTACACGCTTCTCCCTTGCTGCCAATCGTCTGCCCTCCGATCCGGACGGTCTGGTATCCCTTCTCCCCGTCTACCGCCAGAAAGCAATCCTGGACCTGTCCGTGGCCGGCCAGATCCGCTGTCCTCAGGACCCAGGTGAAATGAATGTCCCCTTCCGGGTACACCCAGATATCCTGGTGTCCGTCGCCGTGGTAGTGCCCGGCCTCATCGAGCAGGTCAAAAGCGATCCGCATGCCCAGACGCACCGGCCCTTCCTCCAGGAAATGGAACTTCGGCGCCGGATCGTTTTCCTGCCGGATCGCCACCGAGCGGCCGTAATCGGCGCTCCCTTCTTCGGAACGACAGACCAGCCGCATCCGGGTCGCCAGGCGCAGGTGCGCCTGTTCCAGGCCCAGACCTGTGTCGGCGCCATCCCTGCCAATGCTCGCCACACCCCCCTGGTACTTGGCAAAACTCACCACCGCACGGCCTATTCTCCCCTTCCAGTGGGACCGACAGTCAACGAACACTCCGCTGCTACTCACAGTGCCTCCGCTCCTCTTGTCACTTACAGTACCTGAGGTATTAGAGGATTCTATCAAATGCCCAGTGATTAGTTCACAGGGATCGGCCTGCAAATCATTTCTCTTTGAATCAATCACCAGGAAGCCACTCGCCGAGGGAAATACAACCAGGCATCGAGTTGGTGCAAGGGGTACCGATTCATCCCTCCCTCAACCGGTCGGTCACATCGAGGTGCCAAGCTACAGGTGCCAGCAGCGCAAGAAACGCTGCCGGATATAATGGGAGGTAAGAGCGCTCGTGCCGCGACTTAGCACAACCCCGCTATCTCCACCGAGTGTTCGTTGTCCACCGGCATCAGGTTGATAAGGTGGGGGTGGGCGGATGGCCCGTAGCGCCGCCGGGCTCGCTGGATTAGGCCGTCTGAGACGCTGGCCGTGAAGGAAGCGAGACGATGGGCCGCGGCTCAGGCACCCACCCTGAACGCGGCAATCGAGTATCACCTCGGGTCGTTTCTTATCCCCTCTCGACATGGACAGGAGGTGTACGTAATATCGAGCTTGGACTCCTGTACACCCCGCCTTATGTGGGCACGACGCTGAACCACCCGGGGCGAGGAGGGCCCGCCGAAGTGGAGTCTGTATCGCTGGCACATCATCAGCAGGATCTGCGCGTGACGGTGCAGGCACTGGGCTGGTGGCCGAACGGGCGGTTTCAACCGCTGGCGGACGACATTGCGTCCGTGGCGTATTGGTATCAGCGGAGGCCGCACGCAGGGTTTGCTGAGTTTCCGAGGCTGGAGCAGCAGTGGCCGAGGTGATGACCGGATACCTCAGGCAGATCATCATGGACCAGTTCGATGCGGCTTGCCACGTTTGGGGCGTGTTGACTCGGAGTAACATGGCCATGGACCACGGTGAAATCAGAACGGTGGTATGTCCCGCCAGTTTCGAAACACCGCGAAAGCGGTCATTCTTCCCTTGGCTCATGGTCGCCTGTATCTCGTCTACTCGTCTGGTGAGCGTGCGGAGCTGGGCCCGTGCTGGAGCTTTATTGGCATTGATTGATTCGG
>PBRM01000100.1 GCA_002725915.1 Gemmatimonadota bacterium | reverse complement strand
TCTACCAGCTCCGCCACGGCCCGCTTGACGCTGTCTACCGCCGCCGTTTCCTGGGAGCTTTTTTCCCGCTGCTGCTGCTGGACTTGGTCGCAGAATTGGCCGATTTCGTGGCCGGCTTGGCCAATTTCACTGCTCCGGAACTCGACCCCGTCGAGCTCCGACTTATCCCCGTGGGCACCGACCGGGAGCGGGTCCCGCGTTCGCTCCAGATGTAGCGGTCCTGTTCTCGCTGCTTTTTCTCAAGGGCGTTCACCTCTGCCGCTGTCGGTGCGACAATCGGATCTGTGTCCATGAGCATTCCGTTGTTGAGCCTGAGCTGCTCCAGCTCCTGCGTAGTCACCAGCTGGTATCCCGGCGGGATATAACCCGTGTCCCCCTGGTAGTAGGGATCGGCCCCGTAGCCATTCGGACCGTACGCGGAGGAGTAGGGATAGTCGTTGTATCCAGATCCGAAGCCGAAGAGTCCGTTGTTCGAGCCGTATCCGAAATTTGACGACCCGCCGGACCCGCGGTTTCCGTAGCCTGAACTGCCATACTGACCGTCCCTGCGGACCGCGCTCCGCGAGGTCTCGCCGCCTGGACGCTCGTCGTATCTCGAGCTGGTGTATTCGGGCTCTCTCTCCCGCGCCGAGGCGTAGGGGGAGTTGACCGCCGTGTAACAGCCGCTGGTGACCAGAGCAGAGACGCCGAGGGTCAGAGCTATCGTACCCGACTTCTTCATGATGTAATCTCCTGCAAACAAGATAGGCACCGGAAACCCAGGGTTCGCTAAGGCGGCATCTCGACCGCCTCTTTCCCGCGGTCGGCAACGCGTCCACCTGTTATAGTATACACAAGATGCGTCGGCGATCCAACTCCCTTCCGCGGCGGTCAGAACCGGTACGACAGTCCCATGAACAATCGAGTCGAGGCGTTCTCCTCCTTCAGCTGACCCTCCACTCGCTCGAAGGTTCCGCGGGTCCAGGCCGCGTCCAGCTGCACCGCGTCTTCCACCAGCACTCCCGCTCCCAGGGTGATGAAGTAGCGGTCCTGGTCCATGACGACAAGCGGATTGTCCTCACTTACCACCCGATCCGGGTCACGCGGCCCGGCGAAGGGGAGAGGATCGGTGTAGAACCCGGCCCGCAGGTCTACCGCGACCTCAGGCACTTCCCATTCTGCGCCCAGGTGGTAGCGCACTTTGTCATCGTATTGCGACTCGAAGGCGGCACTGGCCCGCAATTCGCCCTCATCGCCTCCGGAGTATTCGGCCTGCGACCACTCTCCGAAATGGGCACTTGCCGCAAGCAGCAGGCTGGGGACAGCGATGGCGGACACGCCAATGCCGAATTCCATGGGGAGTTCGAGCTTGTAGCTGCCGCTGCTCACCTCGACCACCGTTGGCGTGAGGGACCCGTCTTCCTCGATAACGACGTCGCGCTCCAGCGTGCCGTCATCGTACTCGACCCGGTTGAAACCCGACTCATCGGGTATTCCCCTGAACGTGTACCCGATCTTGTGCGTGGGGCCGGTTGACAGGGTGATGCCACCGCGGAACCTGGGATCATCCCGCGGGAATCGGATCATGGCGCCGAGCGTCCCACTTGGCACGCTCTTGAAGTCATCGCTGAAGGTCTCCTGCGCCTCGAAGATTCTCTCTGGACGGTCCGCTACGTCCTCGAAGGTGAATTCCGCCGCGCTGTCGTCCTCGCCTCTGGTGATGCTGATCGCCAGGCCCAGAGACACCGACGGCGTCACGTCCACGGCTACGGCCCCGGAGAGGGCGATCAGCCCCCCTTCGTGGACGAAGGAATCGTCGCTGTTCAGGCCCTCTGAGGGGATGAATCCGCTGATGCGGATGGTGGAATCGAAGTCCTTGATGCGATTGTAGCCCGCGGCGAAGACCAGACTCCCGCGATACACCGGATAGGGGTACGCCAGCCCGACAGATCCGATGCGTGTATTGCTCAGCTCGCTTTTCGCTACGGTGCCGCCCTGGTCGGCCACGGTGTCGATGCTGTTGCGCGAAAATGCCACGTACGCCTCGCGATGCTCAATCTGAGTCAGGCCAGCCGGATTCCAGAACAAGGCGGTGAAATCGTCGGCCACGCCGGCGAACGCCCCCCCCATCCCCATGGCTCTGACGCCCACGCCCGAGAAGTTGTCGATGGCCATCTCCTCCTGCCCCCAGGCCGCCCTCCCCGCGCTCAGGGCCAGGACGATCAGCAATCCCCTCATCACCGTCATTTTTCAGAACTCCTCTGTATATCGTATGGAGATCTCGCGAGTCATGTCCGGATCTGGTCCCCCGAACAGATCGTCTTCGGCTCCGTTCTTCAGGATGTTCTTCAGCACCAGGCCGATGCTGACGTTCGGCACCGCCGCCCAGTATACGGATGCATTCAAGAACCCCTTACCCGACCCGATCGAATCGGAGTCGTTGTCGTTGAGGGCGAAGTCGTACTCCGCCACCAGCGCCAGTTCTTCGTTGATACTCTTGTCGGCCCCCACCCAACCCGAAAGATCGTTGTCGTCCTCGACTTCGCGACTCATATTCACCCCGCCGTGGACGCCGAATTGGCCCATACTCGAAGTGTAATTCTTGCTGAGGGCGGCGAAGGCGCCCTTGGACTTGAACTGGTAGCGGCCATTGTGGTAGACGCCGTACCCCTGGGTTTCGTATCCCACCGTCAGGGCCGGCATTGCCTCGCTCTCCTCGATGACGCGGTAACGGGCGGCCACTTCCACCCGCGGATACCAGTCGATGCTGTCGTCGCCGATGACATCCACGCCGCCGTAGGACAGACCGATGGAGAGGCGCTTGAGCACACCGGCATCGATCTGACCCAGGACCCCCCCGCGGGGAAAGAGGCGCAGATTCAGACCGAACCTGCCCTTCTCGATCAGGCCGGCTGTCGGGCTGTCCACCAGGCGCGTTGGCTCGGGCACTTCGCCGGCCGTCGCGGGAAGGCAGGCAGCTGCAACGGCGAGCAGCCCCCTGGCCAGCCCTCCGGACCAGAGGCACCGGCGGATCACAACTCTCGTTGGGGTAGAGACGCACCAATCACCAATTCTCACCTTCACCAGCTCCAATCGAAAAGGTCCGCAAAACGATCTCGTCTACGCCACCTAGCACCTGGTCTGCCAACCTAGCGCCTCTCAGTCCACGTCAGTCTTCCTTAAGAGCGCCGGTCCAGCGCCACGAAACCCGCCGCCCCGCCTCGCCGGAGTGCTGCAGATCCACTTCCCACCTCGGGCTGGGGAGTTGCTCCCATGCCCGGTCCGCCCACTCTACCAGGCAGATTCCATCGCCGGAGAAAAACTCGGGCCCACCTATGCCTTCCAGTTCCTCTTTCGCACCGGTCAGGCGGTAGAGATCGAAGTGGTAGACGGGGACGTCCCGCTCCCCCAGTCGCCCCTCGTAGTGGTTGATGATAATGAAGGTGGGACTGTTGACGACGTCTCTCACCTGCAGCCCTTCACACACGCCCTGAATCATGCACGTCTTTCCCGTTCCCAGATTTCCCCGAAACGCCACCAGATCGCCGGGGACGAGATGCTCCGCTAACCTCCGCCCCAGGCTCCTGGTCTCCTCCGCCGAATGGCTCACTACCACTTCCGGCATCGCCGCTGCCGTACCGCGCTCCAGCGCCATCTCTTCTCCTAATGACTTCGCTGATTTACTCGTCCAGACCCCGACCTGTTGGTGGGCAGGGCGGTTCGCATGCGCAGCAGGCAAGGCGACAGGAGGCGATGGGAGTACATCACCCGAGTCATCAGTCACCCTCGGCGCGGTTCGAGAGTGGCCACCGGCAGGATCATCTCCTCCAGCGAAATCCCCCCGTGTTGAAAGCTGTCCCTGTACTTCTGCTGAAATGCGTTGAAGTTGGTGGGATAGACGAAGTAGAAGTCCTCCTTGGCGATGATGTAGTTGGCACCCAACCCCTCCGCGGGCAGGCCGTACTCCTCCGGGGCTGCGATCTTGATGGCATCCTTGGCGTCGCAGCGCAGGTTCTTCCCCAGTTTGTAACGCAGACTGGTGGATGTCTGGCGGTCTCCGTGAACGACGGTCGCTCGAGTGCCTTTTACAGCGCCGTGATCGGTCGTTAGCACCACCACCGCGTCGGTGCGGGAGATTTTCTTGAGCACCTCGAACAGGGAGGAGTGCTCGAACCACGATTGCACGAGCGAACGGAAGCCGGATTCATCCGGTGCGATTTCCAGCAGCAGGTCCGACTGAGAGCGGCCGTGGACGAGCATGTCGAGAAAGTTGTACACCACCGAGACCAGGGGCACTGAGTTCAGGGAGTCCACTTTGCGGACAAGCTTCTGCCCCTCTGCCGCGTCCAGGACTTTGACGTAATGGGTGTTCTGTTTCAGGCGAATTCCCAGATCCGCGATCTGCTCGTCCAGAAAGCGGTGCTCGTGGCGATTGAGACTGTGCTCGTCTTCATTTCCGGTGGACCACAGGTCCGGGTGCTTCTTGGCGATCTCGGTCGGAAAGAGGCCGCTGAACAGAGCATTTCGCGAGTACGGGGTGGCCGTGGGCAGGATGGAGTAGTGATAGGAGCGCTTGACGTTGAAGAATTCTGAGATCATGGGCTCCAGGATCATCCAGTGATCGAGCCTCAGGCAGTCGATAACCACGAAGAAGACCTGGCGACCCCTCTCCAGATGCGGGGCTACGCACTCGGTGACCACATCCACCGAGAGCGGGGGCGAGTCCTCTTCGGAGTGCAGCCAGCTGGTGTAGTGCCGCTCCACGAAACGACCGAACTCCTTGTTGCACTCCCCGCGTTGATCCTCGATCATGGAGTGCATACCCTGATCCCCCAGACGGCTCATCTCGATGTCCCATTCGCTCAGCAGGCGGTGTACATCCACCCACGTCTGCCAGGTGAGCTCTGCCGACAGCCACTCCCTTATCTGACTCGACCGCGACACGTAGTTTTCCCCCGCCTGGCTCTGTCTGATCTGGCGGCTGTCCAGGATCCTTTTGCAAGCCATGAAGATCTGGCTCGGATTGACCGGCTTGGTGAGATAATCGTCGATCCGCTTGCCGATGGCCTCGTTCATGATCTGCTCTTCTTCGCTCTTGGTGATCATGATGACGGGGATGTTGGGATCCCGCTGCTTGAGTTGCTCGAGAGTAGACAGACCGTCCAGGCCGGGCATCATCTCGTCCAGGAGGACAATGTCGAAGCTCTCCTTCTGCAACAGGGCCAGCGCGTCCTCTCCGTTGCTCACGGGGGTGACCTCATAGCCCCGGTCGTTAAGGTAGAGCTGGTGAGATCGCAGCATGCCGATCTCGTCGTCGGCCCAAAGTATTTTTCTCTGGCTTGCAGACTCCATCAGGCTCCTCTGTCGTACGTCCCTTTCGGCGCGCCAGCGGCATCAGGCCGCCGGCAGGAGAATCTCGAAAGCCGTACCCTCCCCCGCCTCGCTGCGGGCAATGTGGATGCGGCCGCAGTGGTACTCCTCTACGATTCTCTTGACGAAGGCCAGACCCAGGCCCCAACCGCGTTTCTTGGTGCTGAACCCCGGCTCGAAGACGCGGGCCGCATTCTCCGGTTCGATACCCCGGCCGTTGTCCTGGATGGTGATCCGGACGTAATTCCCGTCGACGGGTGGGCGCACGCTTACCGCGATCCGACCGTCACGGCCACCGATGGCGTCAATCGAGTTCTTCAACAGGTTCTCCAGCGCCCACCCCATGAGCTCCTCGTTCACCAGCACATCGGGCACTTCTTCGAAGTCGGTCTCGAAGGAGTGTCGGCCGAACTGGGGGCCGCGATTCTCGAAGTAGCTGACGGTCTCGGTGAGCACGCGACGGACGTCGCCGGGGGCCAGCTCGGGCACCGAGCCGATCTGGCTGAAGCGAGAGGCGATCTGGGTGAGTCTGGCGACGTCCTTCCGCATTTCGGCTGTGATCGAGTCCCCCGACTCCTCCACCCGCTCCCGGTGGGTTTCCATCAACTCCAGCCATCCCGCCAGAGACGACAGCGGCGTCCCCAGCTGGTGGGCGGTCTCCTTGGCCATACCCACCCATATGGATCGCTGCTCGCTTCGCCGGATGTTCCGGAATCCCACGTACCCTACCAGGGCGAACAGCAGGAGCACACCCACGGTCACGAAGGGAGCCAACGATATCCGGCTGATGAGCTCTGAGTCGTCGTAGTGAAAGTACGTCTCCGTGCGGATTCGGAACGACTGCGGGACCTCCAGTCGAGAGATTCGCTGCACCTGTGCCTTCACCTCAGCCAGCGCGGCAGCCGAAAAATCCTCCGAAGGAGGCATGCCGGCGCCGCCCCAGGCCAGGAGCTTACCCCTGGCATCGGTGACGGCGAACGCCTCGCCCCCGAAATATAGAAAGCTAGGCGACTGGGCGGGGATGGTTAGATCTCTCGGCACCACCCGGGACGCCAGGTCTGTCTGTGCATTCCCCACCAGAGCGAGGGCGACGGCTGACGTGTCTCCGGGGTCGGGCAGGTCCAGCCCCGCCCAGGCGAATACCTCATCATTACCACCGGTGATAATGAGGGACTCGCCGTCGAAGTAGACCCGGCCATAGGCCTTGGGGTCGGGGAAGATGCGGATCGGGGGGTTCGCCGCGTCCATGCGCTCCACTATGGGTAGCAGCATGGGGAGCAGCGCCGCTAGCTCCTCTTCCGACGCGTCTGACAAAGCGGGCAACCCCGGTCCCTTGCATAAGGTGACCTCCCCCCTGTGATTGGTGACGATCAGGGGAAAGCTGATCGGGTTCATGACGACTTTCTGGACGACCACGTCGTCGGGCGGCAGCGAGGGCGCGAGCGCGTACAGACGGGCGTAGAGCTCAGCCCGGTCTCGCTCCTGGATCCTGAACTCGCGGATGAGGTACTCGGTGTACAGCAGGAAGGACATGACACCGACGATGCTACCCAGAAAGATGAAGACGCGGAACGTCGGTGACAGTCCCCAGGAGGAGAGGAAGCCAGGCGTCCATCGGGGCAGCAGCGATCTCCCTCTCGGGGACGGCGGCGCCACGACAACGGCTGATTCGCCCTCGGGATCCCAGACGCTGCCCGCCTCAGGGTTGGGTTTTGCCACCCGAGACCCGGCGAGCCGACGACGGCGGCGGTGCGGAGGCCTGCCGTTTTTCTCCTCAGCCGTGTCTGCCTCTTGAAGGATGGGCGTGGTGTCTGTATCTGCCATCGGGGGGCGGCGACGTCTGCCGGGCCGGGGGGAAGGAGGAAAGTTCGTTTGCCGGGCCGAAATTATATATTCTATTCTAAAATTAACGCCTTAGGTCAGATTGCGACAGCGGAGTGGAGTGTGTGTTTCGCAGACTCACATGAGATGCGCGCGGTTCCTCATGCCCGAATGGGGGTGCCACGTGCGGCTGCGGCACGCACCCCTACCCGCTCTGAAGCAGGCTCATGAGCGACTCACCGATTCCTCCATCTCCAGGCAGACTGTCTGCCACCATCGCTGTCGTCATGCTGGCAGCCTGGTCAGCGACCTCGGCGGACGCGCCCGCGAAGACGATCCCGGAGGCGACACCTGTCGCCGAGCCCCTCGACCCGGTTGAAACAGGTGTGGAGACTGTTTCGAGAGAGGCGGAGACGACACCTGGGCCAACCGAGCTCGATTTGACCCGTCGCGACGGACTGGACATGAGCCGTCTCGCTCTCCTTGCTGGCGGCGGCGCAGCCGCCCATTACGTGGGATTCAAGTATTTCGACCGCGCATGGTACCAAGGCCAGAAGGGTTCTTCGATCCGCTGGATACACGACTGGTCGGGGGACACCTACCTCAATCTGGACAAGGGCGGACACTTCATGGGGGGACTGTTCCTCTCCCGTGGCCTTTCAGGTGCCTACCGCTGGGCAGGCGTTGGCAACCGACCTGCCGCCATTCTGGGAACGCTCACCAGCTGGGGCGCGTTGCTCGAGATAGAAATGCGCGACGCCTACTTCCGGGAGTGGGGGTTCAGCGTCCCCGACTTCACCGCCAACACGCTGGGCGTCGCGGTTCCCCTGCTCCACGCCCTCGTCCCGGCCAGCCGGGCGGTTGGCTTCAAGATCAGCTACTGGCCGTCGAAGCTATACACCGAGAGGCGTCGGCGCTCCCGGGATCCGGTCCAGCCGCACACCGACTACACCATCGACGACTACGAGGGCATGACCTTCTGGATGACGTTGGCTGTCGACCACGTCCTCTGGGGCAGGGCGAAGGAGGCGTGGCCCGACTATCTGGGGCTGGCCCTCGGATACGGCGCTACCGGCCTGCACGGCAGCAATGCCAAGAGCAAGGGCCGTTTCAGGGAGTATAAAGACTTGCCGGACGCCCGTCCCGAGATCTTCGTTGCCCTGGACTACGACGCCCGCCGCCTGCCCGGCCACGGCGATGTGTGGAGTAGTTTCAAGACCCAGCTGAACTGGATCCACTTCCCCGCTCCAGCCGTTCGGGTCTATCCGGACGTCCGCTTCTATCTGCTGTTCATATAGGCGCGTCTGCAGCTACTGCAACAGCGTCAGGATGCGGTCGATATCCGCATCCGCACTCACCGAGACGCTCGTGGCCACCTGAGGAAGCAAAGGCCATACCACCCGTATCCAGACGCCGCGCGTCGCCCTTACAGGCGTAACATGAGATGGAATATGGTGCTGTGAGAAAAGGGCGCGGTGACGGGAAACCGAACCGCGCAGAGGTCTTTTCCGTAGATCGGAAGACAGCGCCGGAGGTGGCTAAAGCGAGGTTACTTCTGAGCGACGTGGGTGTCGTCCGCGGGAGCTCGCTCCAGACTCTTGGTCAGCGCGTCCGCCCCCTCCCCCCTGGGTTTCCCCTCGAGAGGCAGAACCGTAGCTTTCTGTGCTTTCTGAGCCGCCTCCGGTTCCTTGACCTCGTCCGCCGTCTCCATGGCGCAGCTGCCGTGGAATACAGCCCCCTCCGAAACGGCGAGGGCGTTGGTGCACACGTCGCCGATAAAGCGGGCTTGGTTGTCGAGTCGGACCTTGTCGGCCCTCACCGTGCCACGCACGATGCCGTTTACGTAGATGTCCTTGCCCTCCAGGAGGGCGTAGGCCTCACCCGACTGGCTGATGGTCAGGGTGCCCGAGCAGGATAGCTCTCCCTTGAAGATACCGTCGATCCGCACGCTGTTGTCCACCTTCATCACACCCTCGAAAACGGTGCCGCGACCGATGATGGTATTGAGCGTCTGCCCGCTGCCCACAGCGCCGTTATTTTTTTTCCCAAGCATCGCATTCCGCCTCGAGAAAGGTCTTTAGTTAGATGAGCCTAAATCGTTTGCCAGAGAAGGGTTTTGAATATAGCGCTTCACGGGTGGCGAGGCAATGACAAAGGGCTCGAGCCCGGGTCCAGCCCTCGGCACTTCACTGGCCCTAGGAGCCCTTTTTCCTTCCCTTCTTCTTCCCCGGCGGAGCGAGGATCTTTCTCACCTCCTCCTGCTCTTGCAGCTGCTCCATCACTACCATGACGGCAGCGCTGGTCACATCCTCTACCGAGTCCGGATCGATGACGGGTATATCCTCGTTGGCGCACCAATCGACGATGTCGCTTTGAACCTTGAGGATTTCGTCCAGATGTGACACGTACTGGTGGACGGTCCGAGCCGGCGCCTCGGCGGCCCGTCTTGCGAAGCGCTCCTCATAGGCGTCCCGGTCGGCGAGGGCGAGGCACACAGGTGTGATGAAAGCCTGCTCCCGGTACGGGGTCAGGTCGTAAAACCCGGGGAGGAGGTGGACGCCGTCGATGATGACACTCGCGTTTTCTTCCACATGCCGGCTGAGGATGGCCTGAATACCCACGGCCAATACTTTCGACTGCTCGCGGAAGCCGGCGATCACTGGATCTATTCCCGCATTATCGTCGATTCCGACCTCCGACCACACCATGTAGGAAGAGGTGTGTATCGCCGGCATGAATTCGCGGGCGAGGGTGAGCCGCATGATCTGTCGGATGTCGTCCGTGGCCACTACGCTCGGAATATCCAGGACGTTGGCCAGGCTCACCGCCAGCGACGTCTTCCCGACGCCGCTGGCTCCCCCGATGAGGATGATGAGTGGCTTTTCGAGATCGGCCCACGTGCGCCATACGAGGTAGCGATCGGCGTAGGTCTGCCCGTGGCGCTCCGCCAGTGTGCGGATCGCCATCTCCTCCAGCTCCTGATGAGACACAAGCTCGCGGCGCTCATCGATGAGCCGGGTCTCGATCTCCTTGGCGACCAGGTAAGAGCGGTCCGGGGGCAACCCCGAAGCCTGAATGGAGTGAGAGAGCAGCTCCTTAGAGAACGGCCGCGTACCGCTCTTGCGGTCCACCGTTACGCTCCTGGGCGCTTGTTCCCAGAACAGCAGGTCCCCCAACTGATGATCCCCGTAGCCGGCTTCCAGAATCTCGCCGACGATTCCGACAATCTCCTTCTTGGGCAATTCCTTCCTTTTGCTCAGCGCCCCTCGAACCGCGTCGGCGATCTCGTACGCGTCTTGGTGGTCGAACCCCCGCTGAATGAGGTGGCTGACCAGCATCCCCCGCATGAAGGGAATGCGCTTCTTGCCGTCTACGATAGTCGCCATCTGCTAGTCGCCAGGATCAGTGTTGTGCCCGCGTTTCAGTGATTGACATACCGTCGATAGGTTCGAAACCGATGACCGGGTTGTTGTATCCCAGCGGGCCCTGGAGAGATATCAGCGACCGGAACCCTCACATCACCCGGTCTCGGGTCTTTGTAAACCGCGTCGAAAGCCGTGCCCAGAGCGTCGTTTCCGTGACTCACCAGCTGATTGACGCTGATGCCCCTCTCGCAGCCGCTGTTGTAGATCTTCCCGGCGAACCGATGAAACCCTCCTCCAGTTACCAGATAGTTCGCCAATTGCCCTCCTATCTTGGATCGGCTGCCGCGCCGGAATATAACCCCATTGGGATAGAGTACCAATTTTGACGATCTCGTGAAAAGGGGACGAACGCCCCCCGTGCACGAGATATCGCGGCAAATTCACTGTTCTACATACAAGAGATCGTTTAGAAGGACTGGCTCCTCCGGAGAATCTGTGGGTGAAAGAGCCCGGTTGCGCCGACGGACATAGAGGAGGCCGAGGATAGCACAGGCGCATCATTCCCGGTATGTTGG
>PBRM01000099.1 GCA_002725915.1 Gemmatimonadota bacterium | reverse complement strand
TGGAGGCCGGAGCGGGCGATATAGTCGAGGTTGGGGGTCTGCAGGACGGCGGGCGAGCGCGGGTCGAGGCCGAGGCAGTCGCCGCGCTGTTGGTCGGTGATAAACAGGACGATATTGGGGCGGGCGTTGGGCATGGGTCGGCCTCTTTGGGCTGGAGATGCGCGGCTTAATATAAGGCACTGGCTGCAGATATCGAGGTCTTCGATAGCGGGGTTGCATGGGCCTCTTCGTCGACCCCCCGTCCCGAGGCGATGACTAGAATCTCTGATGACATAACCTGTATCTGATCACGCTGCAGGCGTTGTAGATAATCGCGCTCTTTGTTGCCAACGGTGCTGAAGTGTGTATCCACCACCGCCTGACTCACCAGATAGCAACAAGCCACCGCCGCCATCCGAGGTGCGGAGTAGGTGTTTGAGCAGTAGTTAAGTATCTTTTCGAACATTGAGGCCATTGGCAATGTCTAATGGGTGCAACGTTGCCTGTTGACCAAGTGCCTGGATCGACCGTCGGTCTCAGGATTCTAAATGGCGAGGAGTATAGTGATTAAACCGACATCCGTATTGCTAATGGCGGGCCTTCTCAGCCTGGCGGCTGTAACCGGGGTGGTGGCTCAGTCCAATGACGGCAAAGGGCCCAGGCTCGGCTTCTGGGCGGGTCTGGATCTTACAGAGAGCCAGCAGGTTCAGATCAAGCAGCTGCACGAGCGCATGGGTGCTCAGAAGGAGCAGTTCAAGGCGCGGGGAGAGCGCCCGTCCAAGGCGGAGATGGAGGCGCTGGGTGCCGATTACAAACAGGCGTTGGCGGCGATCCTGACCCCGGATCAGCAGGCCAAGCTCGAAGAGATGAAAGCGGTGGGCAAAGGGCGTGGTCCCCGCCGACGCGGTGGCTTCAAAGGCGGCCCCAGGCTGCAGGCCCTCGAGAAGCTTGATCTGAGCGATGAACAGTGGGCGAGTATCAAGGAGTTGCTCGAGGCACGCAAAGCGCACATGGAGCAGTATAGAGCCTCGGGTGAGCGGCCCACCGAAGAAGAGATGCAGGCCCGGCGTGAGGCTATGAAGCAGTCGTTTGAAGCGATACTGACACCGGATCAGTTGGCCCGACTCGAGGAGATGAAGGCGAATGTCAAGGGCCGTAGTGGTCGTCGTCCTCGGCTCAGAGAGCGCGGCTTCGGTTTAAAGGGGCTCGATCTCAGCGACGACCAGAAGGCGCAGTTGAAGGTCTTGCGGCAGGGCATGGCTGACGAGCGTAAGGCTCGGAGAGCGAGTGGAGAGCGCCCGACTCGCGAAGAGATAAAGGCCCATCACGAAGCCATGCAGGCGGCAATCGCGCACATCCTCACGCCGGAACAGCGTCAGCAGCTCGAAGAGCGTCGAGCGGCCCGAGGCGCGGGTGGAGAAAAGGGTGCGATGCGAACGACAGAGAGTGCGGTGACCACAGGCGATGCGCCACCGACGGTGATCGAGTCGACGAGCTGGGGACGGATCAAAGCTGAGCGAAAGTAGCGGATTAGCGTAGCGTAGAATTCGACACAATAGCGCCGGCTACGAACCAGCCTCGTCCACCACCTCATACTGGCACGTCCTGCAAATTTGTCATTAGACGCGTTGGGGGGCCCGACTAGTACCCCGATACGTGGCCGTCGGCGCGAATTTCGGCGCCGCCGGCAAAGTGCCCCGTCTGCGGATCGATGGATACGGCGTTGACCATGCCGACGATGGGGCGATGCCCGCCCGGTTCCTCGGCTAGCACGTGCCCGATGGCCGTGAGACTGTCGCCGATGGCGGCGCGAATCTCGGGGTCCAGATGTAGCGTCGAACCGCCGGTCCAGTGGAGGATATCGCCGTAGACGACGCGGGGTGCCTCGATAGCCGACTGCGGGTCGAGACCGAAATCCAGCATATTCAACAACACCTGGGCGATCCCCGGCATGGTGGTCTCCGCAGCCGAGCCACCAACCAGCACAATGGGCTTGCCGTCTTTGAAGACCATCCCCGGGCTCAGCGTGAAGCGGTTCCTCTTGCCGGGCTTGAGCACCAGATTGCTCGGCTCGCCGCTCCACACATTGTCATCCAGATCGAACCAGTCCATCGAGTTGCTTCCCAGCACCCCCGTAGTGCCCAGCACGTCGTGCCCGCCGAAAATATTGCCGAGGGTGTGCGTAAAGGTCAAGCAGTTGCCCTCCGCATCGGCGGCGATCAAGTGTGAAGTCGAGCCCTCCTGAGGAGTACCGCGTAGGGTGCGTGGTGACGTGGGGGGCAGCGCCGGCAGCGGCTGCGGTAGTTGCGGGACAGCGGGATTCTGCGACCATTTTTCCGCATCGCCGTAGCGCACTCGCCCGGCGGCGGCGCGCCCCGGGTCTATGCGGCGGCGCTGGACCTCGGCGTAGGCATCCGACAGCAAGGCCTCGAGCGGGGCCTCCACGAACGCCGGGTCTGAGACATTGTGATAGGCATCGGCGTGCGCCAGTTTCTGCGCCTCGGTGAAGCGGTGGATATAAGCGGTGCTGTTGCGCCCCAGCGATCTCAAGTCCTGCGCTTCCAGCATCTTCAGGATCTGCATCCAGGTGATCGATGACGACGGCGGTGGACAGCCGTAGACGTCGTAGCCGCGATAGCTCATGTGAAGAGGCCGGCGTTGCACAACTTGGTAGGAGGCGAGGTCCTCCTCGCTCCACAGGCCGCCCTGCGCGCGCACGTAGTCGACCATCTCTTTAGCGATGGCCCCCTTGTAGAAAACGTCAATGCCCTCCGCTGCGATGCGGCGGTAGGTCCGGGCCAGCTCCGGATTTTTCATCGTGCCGCCGACGCCCGGAAAATGGCCCAACGGTGCGAAGACGCGTGCAAAGTTCGGGAAGGTGCTGGGGCAGTGGCCGCACAGCGCGTTGATGATTCCTGCCCCTGCCGGGGTCAACGGGAAGCCGTCCTCGAGGTAGGCCAGAGCGGGCGCGGCGACTTGTGCAAAGTTCAATCGGCCATAGCGCTCGACGATCGTCCAGTAGCCGGCCATAGTCCCCGGGATGCCCATCGACGTCACTCCTTCGGAGAGCATCTCGCGCGAGAAGTCGCCGGCCCTGGCTGCTTCCGGGGCCAGATTGCAGGCGTCGAGCGCTACGACTTCTCTGTCCTGGGGCCGATAGACGAGATAAAAGCTGCTGCCACCCGGACCGCCCATCCAACCCTCCACCGCCGACAGCACCAGGGCCGCGGCGATACCGGCGTCGAAGGCATTGCCCCCGCGTTTCATGATCTCGATGCCGGCCTGCGAGGCCAGGGGATGCATGGTGGAGACGATGCCGCGGGTCGAGTAGACGGAGTGCTTGCCCAGCCACGGCCGTCCTGCGAATTCGAATTCGGCGCGGGCGGCCGAGACCGCCAATAGCGTCAGGCAGAGCGCGGCCGAGACGATTGAATACCGACAGCATGGGCTAGGGGTCATCGCGGTAGATCCTTCTTTTTAAGCCTCTGAGGTTCACTGGGTGATCGAATTTGAATTCCTGGCTGATTATGAAGAACTTTAGGGTAAACTGATGACTGATGCGGGAATTTATCAAGAAGAATTTAGCAAGTGGCTTGTGGGATGAGAGTACGCTTGCCGGCAATTTTTCGCACGGTCACGCAATAATTTCTACGAGGAGTTAACGGTGCGACTATGACCACATCTCTGTGGCAGGACGCGCCCGAGCCGATGCGGGCGGAACACGACGACGTGGTCATCGGTGCCGGAATCGTAGGCTCTTACGCGGCCACCGTCCTGGAGCAGCGCGGCCGGGACGTGGCTCTGGTCGACGCGCGCTTTCCCGCCGCCGGCGCTTCGGGCCGCAACGCCGGTTTTGTGCTGACCTCGCAGCGCGAGACCTATCCGGTGCTCATCGAGCAGGCGGGTCGCGACGGAGCGCGCGAGATTCTGGCCATGGTGCGCGACAATGTGTCGCGCATGCGCGCACTGGCGGTGGAATACGACGTGCCCTTCGACGAAGGCGCCGTCCACCTGGCTCAGAGTCGGGCCGAGGCGCGCGATCTGGAAGAATGGGCCCGGGCGTACGAGGCGGACGGCGTGCCAGTGGAATTCGCCGAAGGCGACCCCTATGGTGCGGGCTTTGCGGCGACTATGCGGATCGAGAATGATTTCGCGGTGCAGCCGGCTCGACTCACCGAAGCCATTGCCGCGGCGTCGGGTGCAACGCTCTACGATCACAACGAGGTCCACTCTATCAAGTCAGCGGGTGACCACCTGCTGGTGGCGGGCCGCCGGGCGCACATCCGCTGCCAGCGGGTCTTTGTGGCCACCAACGGCTACACCGGCAACCTGCATCCTTACCTGCTTGGCATCGTGCGTCCGGTGCGCGGACAGATCCTGATGACCACCCCGGTGGAGCCGCTCATCGACGTGGCAGGCATCACCGAATACAACTACTTCCGCCAGTTCGAGGACGGGCGGGTGTTGATGGGCGGGGCACGCTGCTTCTTCGAAGAACAGGAATACACCGCCGAGGATGTCACCACGCCGAATCTGCTGGAGAACCTGGAGGCTTATTTGCGCCGCTGGTTCGCGGGGATCGACTTTGAGGTAGAGCGCCACTGGGCCGGTATTCACGGCTTCACCCCGGACCGCCGCGCAGCCGTCGGTCTGATTCCGGACGAATCGCGCATCGCCTTCGCCCTGGGCTTTAGCGGATACGGCAATTCCATCGGCCTGCTGTCGGCCGAGCGCATGGTGGAGCTGGCACTGGACGGCCGCGACCCAGGGCCGCTGTCGGCGGCGCGGTTTGCCTGAGGACTGCGGGTGGATATCGCCAACATCAGGATGATCTCCGAGAGCGACGAGAAAACCAACCAACGTGCATCTTACGCAATTCGGTGGGCTGGTATCAGCCCCGCCTCAGGCGCCTGATCCAGGTATCCTCATAGTCCACGATAAATGAATTCGTCGCAGTTCGGGTCCCAGTCAGCAACGTCATCGGGCAACCTGGCGCCAACCGGGTCTGCTGAGTTTGCGCTGCGATCCATCCCCGGCATCCGTCGGCCTGCATGGCCTCGAAGAGAAAAAGAAACATCCGCATTGGTCAACCGCATCACCGAGCCTCTCAGCGATAGTTGCGGTGGCCGTGAATTTCGGCATGGTCGATAATGAGGCCGAGGCCGACGAGACCTCGGACTGCAAGCGAACATCGACCTTCTGCGGCCGTTGTGCTGTCGGCCACCGTCGGAGGTCTCGACAGATACCTGGGGCGATGCCAGGGCTGGCCCCAAATGCCGGCAACCGCGCACAGATCGTGCCCCATCCCCAGGCTGATACTCCTGGCGCGCGCCCAGCCCAGGGCCTCTCATCCGGGTCTCGCCTACCCGCGGGGCCTCAGGTCGTTGACCAGTCTGTTATCGCCTTTTTATACTTACTTTCTCCTGGCAGCACTCATCCAAAAAATGCGGAAACCGGAGGAGGGGAGAGTCATGGACATCAGCTTTACGTCCTCGGCTGGGGCGGAGAATACGTGGAGCCTCGAGGAGTGTGCCACGTGGGCGAAGAAGCACGACTTCGACTGCGTGCGGCTCACGGACAGCGGGGTCCTGGATTCGGAGCTGGTTCTGGAGCAGGGAGGGGCGTCCGAGGTGAAGGAGACGCTGAGCGGACACGGTCTTTACTTGTCCTGTATCTCCGCTCACTGCAATCTGCTCGACGACGACATCGAGGTCCGAGAAGCGCAGTCGGAAAGGCTGCTGCGGGCGATTGAGACGGCGCGGGCGGTGGATTGTCCGGTCATCATCTGCGGCAGTGGGGCGCCGGTGAGAAACGGGCAGTTCTACGGCATGTTCTCGTCGCCGCCGGGAAATGCGTCTGACCGCACCGATGAGCTCGTCGATCGCTACAGCCAGATGTTCGAGCCGATCGCGCGCGCCGCCGAGGAGAACGACATCAGGATCGCCCATGACGTGGCGGTGCGCATGGGGAACATCGGCTGCAATCCGGAGATGTGGGACCGCCTGCTGGACGCGGTGGCGTCCGATCACATTGGACTGTCATGCGATCCGTCTCACTGGGTGTGGATGATGATGATGCCGGCCGAGGACGTGATCCGCGAATACGCCGGGAAGTGGTATTTTGCCGACGTGAAGGATTGCGAGGTGAGCGAGCGCATGCTCTACCGCCAGGGCATCATCGGCAACTGGTGGTGGCAGTACCGGGTGCCCGGTCGCGGCGATCTGGACTGGGCAAAAATCTCGGGCGCCCTCATTGAGTCGGGTTACGACTACGTGCTCTGCGTGGAGAACGAGGACCGGGGCATGCCGGGCCTCGAGGGCCTCGCCTACGGCGGCCGGCATCTGCGGCGAGTGCTGCCCAGCCGCGAGGGACACGAAGCGCCGAAGACTCCCTGGCTGATCCGTTGACAAACCGGCCGCTGGTGGACGCAGGCACGGCGACCCTTGTGGCAGCCGGGCCAGGCGTATCTCTTCGGGCCGTAGTACTGGGCGCGGTGATGAGTCTCGTCATCGCCATGGGCGAGCTGTACGGGGTTGACGGACGGATGGGTGCTGCCTGAAGCCGTAAGATCGCGGATCGTGGGGTCTCTGTTTATTCTGGCCGTGTGCGGCGGAGTATGCGCTCGCCCTCATTCCAGGAGCCAGCAGACGGCCTTTCACACGCTTCACCACGCCTGCGTCAGCCTATCTTCATGTCGAGAGCGAAATCATCATAGCCCTTCTCTCATCCTGGGAGAGTTCACTCACCGCCCTCCGCCCGCTCCTGCAAATCATCACCCACCGGTACAGCGCGGTATCGAATCTCGATGGAGCGGCCGAGGACCGGATCGCTGAGCCGAGCCAGATAGGCATCACCCACGCCCGAGGTGGTGAGCTGCGGCAGATTGAGCCTCTCCGCCGTGGCACCGGCCGAATCGAGGGGCGGCACCGCGCCGCCGTACAGAATCATTGGATCGGGCAGAGCCTGGACCTCCGCCATCGCCAGCAGGTATTCGACACCCACCAGCTCCGAAGCCGGGCTGTCCTGCAGTGGAATGACGTGCCCGGCTACCTCCACCTGACTGTAGATCTGCAAACGATCCCAGTGGTCGCGGACCTCGGCATAGGGCCAGGCCACAGCGGCGATGGGGTGGGGGCACATCTGCTTTGGCTTGTCCTGGAACAGGGGATCCAGCTCTCGATCACACTGATCGCTGCCGACGGTGATGACTAACTCTCCCCCAGTTCGAATCGCGACGATCTCCGCCTCGCCTCCGGTCAGCGGCCCCTGAACCTCGAATTCGTCTGACTGGGTGAGCAGATACCTGGCAATCCGGAAGATGGACGGATTCGTTTTGGTGCCGGATTCTCCTCTGGCAAGCGCCTCGTCGAGGGTCTTCCGCATCCCCTCCACATCTCTGCTCGAAAACCTGGCGCCAGCGACCGAACCGATCGCGATCGATCGACTTGCCTTCCCCTCCTTGCTCTCGATGACCATGTCAATCGGATCTATACGCATAGTGGACCTCCTCGGTTGCACGACTCGATAGTGCCGTTTTGTTCTTCTGCGATGTCACTTCCCGGCTGAATCCGGCAGCTCCAGCACGGCGCCGAGACAGTCCCCTTCGCGCACCCTGGAAAATACCCGCAGACAGAGCACGATCCCCGACTGCGTACTCGCGACTGCCTCTTCCCGATCACCCAAGTGGTCGGTGACAACGCCGATTGTGTCTCCGGTCGATATGGGCTGCTCGAGTTCGACATGCGACTCGAAGAAGCCGTCGAAGGGAGCGGGGTAATTGATCTGAATGTGGCCGGCGTGGTCGCGCTGGTCTTCGACAACGTGCTCGATTCGAGACGGCGTCGGCTCGCGGTCGATCATGTCCAGCTCTCCCATCACACCCAGGCAGCCTTCCACGTACGCCTCTACTCCCGCCGGATCGCACTCCCCGGCGCCCATCCACTCAGCGTAGATGGACGGAATGAGAGCGTCCCGCGCCACGGATAGCGTACGACCATCGAGGTACGGCGTGGTCCCCCACACGATGGGCAGGTTGAAGGCGGTGGCCATCCGCCGTTGCATGTCGAGAATCTGTGGGTCCGGGTGCAGGACGTACCCCACCGTCGGCAGGAAGCGCATTATGATCCCGCCACCGTGCAGGTCGATCAGAAAATCAGCGGCCCGGATCTCGGCGCTGATCGCGTGGGCAATGCGCTCGGTGATCGAGCCGTCCGCACGCCCCGGACAGGTTCGGGCAAGATCCAGGCCGTCCTCGCCGGTCCGCTGCCCGCGCCAATAGGCCGCCTCGTTGACCACGGGAATAAAGCTGACGCGCCCCCGAAGGTCCGCCGCCTGGAGGCGCTTCATCAGTCTCCGGATCGCGGGCATCGACTCGAACTCATCGCCGTGCACGCCACCCAGGACAAGCAGATGGGGGCCGGCGACGTCACCTGTAATCACTTTGCGCCGAAACGAGACCAGATCGTCGTTCATAGTTGCTTGTTACTAAAAGTCTTCTTTCAACAGCTCGACGCTGCCCTCGCGCAGATGGCTCGTATCGTTGACGGTGCAGATGACATATCCCGCCTCCGTCCGCTGCAGCTCGTTCAGGCTGACATTGTCCTGGCGTATGAACGGGAAGCGCTCCACGCCGAGTTCCAGCGCCTTCAGCATCAGCAGCTTGTTGACCACCCGGTGGGCGAAGAGCGCTATCGTTTGGCCCGCGTGCGAGGCGGCCAGCTCCTCCATACACTCGAAGGCCCTGTCGGCCAGTGCCGCCAACGTGTCGCCCCCGGGAGGCCGCACCGACACCGGATTCGACCCCCATTCAGCGAAGAGTTCCGGCCACCTGCGGGCCACCTCCCCCTCTTCGAGCCCGGTCCAATCGCCGTAGTCGAAATCTATCAGGCGCGGCTCTGACGCGATCGCCAGTCCGCAGTGGACGAGGGCGCACTCCGCCGTTTCCCGAGCTCTCCCCAAAGGACTCGAATATGCCGCGTCGATTCGTCGGCTCCTGAGCCGCTCACCGAGGAGGGCGGCTTGAGCCCGGCCGTTCTCGTTCAGCGGCACATCTCGGGTACCGCGGAAGATCTTGCTGCGATTCCACGCGGTCTCGCCGTGCCGCACCAACAGAATAGTCGTCATCCTGATTCCCTGCGATCTCCTGGATTCGGCCATCTCACTCCCGCCCATCCGTTCCGGGTGGCGTGGAGCAAACTTTTGCGATGGGAAGGCGTACCCTCTTCACTCGCTCATCAACCGACCTCGAGCTGGATGAGGCGATAGCCCCCGGAAAAACCCGGCGCCGTGACATACTGACAGCGGCCTTCACGGTATTCATCCACGTGGCTGAAGTGCACGTGCCCGCAGAATATCCCGGCCACGTTTTCGCTCTGTCCCGTGCTCAGCAGCTCCATGCATTCGCGCGTGCTCGGGCTCGGATCCAGTACCTTCTCCCACCGCACCCGGCTCTCGTCGGTCCAGCCGCTGGCCGGCGCCATCACGATCGGCGCATTCCACATCTCTACCACCGCCGGCATCAGTGACTCCACCCACAGCGGGATATGTACGAACAGCAGGCAGGGCTGCCCGACGGCCAGCTGCTGACGCAGAAACGCCAGCTGCTCGGCGTTCACCTGGTAGGTGCTGTTGTCCAGCGTGATCAAACGAACGCCGCCCAGCTCCAGTACCTGATGGGAGGGGCTGCCGCCGGTCAATCCATGGAAGCGCGGGTAGTAGTCGCTGCGCGTCGCCTCCGACGACTCCAGATGAGAGAGGTGCCAGTCGTGATTTCCGAGGGTGTAGAGGGAGGGGACGCTCAGCTCATTCAGGCCCTGCTGGATGATCTCGATGGCGGCGAAGGTGGGCAGGTGGGTGATGTCCCCTGTGAGCACGGCGGCATCGATCTGCTCTTGAGCTCCCCTCTTCAGCGCCTGGTCGAATACCTCTCGGGCCGACACTCCTCCGGGTGTGCGCTGCTGGAATGACTCCCGCAGTCGCGCCACGTGCTCTGCTGCATCCGGGTCGCGCTCGTCCCCCACGGCCATGTGGCTGTCGGTGAGCTGCAGAATTTTCAGGTCGCGCTCCAGGCCCTCGATCCGGATGGTCGCGACGTCGTCGTTGTCGGCAGCGATGTGCTCAATCTGCATGTTCCTTCTCCTCCTCCAGATAGTGGCGCAGCCAGCTGGTTACCCGCTCGGCCATGTTCCGCACGTGAGCTCGCTCTGTGACCCCGTGGGGCTCTCCCGTGGGTAGACGATCAGCTCGACCCGATATGGAAATCGGTGCTCGCGGGTGCAGATCGGTGAGCTGGGTCCACTCGATCGCGCTGTCCCCTGGACGCCCGATCCACACATCCAGCGGGTTCTCGGCGTCCTCCATTACCACGGCAATATCGCCGCTCTCGGCGCGGGAGTAACGCGGCCAGTCCCAGGCGGATTCGGTGGGTAGTCGGACGCCACGGCGGCGATTGTCCACTCGGGGCCAGGCGAATTCCCAGATCTGCAACGCCGACGGCGAGGCACCAAGGGGGCATCGAATCAGTCCGCGGTCCAGCCGTTGAGCTGGGTCGGCGCTCCTGCGGCTGTACTCACCGTCCAGATGGTAGACCTCGGCCACTTGCGTGTGTGCGCCCGCGCCTGCATGCGGGGGTCAGCTGAGCGCGCTGATGGCTTGCTCCAGTTGCTGGACTCGCCTGACGCCCAGGATGATGCTGGTGATGCCCGGTGTATTAACGGTCGTGCGAATAGCGTAGTCAAAGAGACTCAGGCCCACCTCCTTCGCCCTGGCGCCGAGCGCGTCGAGTTCTCTCAAGGCCTCCTCATCTCTCAGCATGGCGATCCACTCCGGCTTGTCGGATCCGCGCGTCCCCGCTGGCGGCGCGGCGGGGTCCCCGTATTTTCCGCTGAGCAGCCCGCCCTGAAGGATCTGATAGGGCACAACGGCTATATTTTCGTCACGGCACAACGGCAGCAGTTCGGCCTCGATTTCGCGGTTGAGCAGGCTGTAGGGCGGCTGGTGCGCCACCGGCCGGGGCCAGCCGCCGTCGTCGCAGACCTGGAGCACCTCGCGCACCTGGCCGGCGCGGAAATTGGACAGCGCCCAATGCCGCACCTTTCCCGCCTGAATGAGCTCGGCAAAGGTTTCGATCGACTCGGCGATCGGCGTGCTCTCGTCGGGTTTATGCATGTAGTAGAGGTCGAGCCAATCCGTAGCCAGCCGCACCAGGCTGCGCTCGCACTCTCGCCTTATGTGCTCCCGGCTCAGGCCCTCATCGCCAGTACCGGGTCCGATCTTCATGCCGACCTTGGAGGCCAGCACCGCCTGCTCGCGCTTTCCCCCCATCGCCTTCCCCAGGATTTCCTCGGTCACGCCGCCTGGAGAGCCGACGTACCGCGTGTAGCCTTCGTACATGTTGGCGGTGTCGATGAAGTTCACTCCCTGCTCCAGGGCCAGATGCACGATCTTGACCGCCTCCTTCTCCTGCACGGGAGAACCGAAAAGCATGGTGCCCAGGCACAGGGGTGAGACTCTCAGGTCGGTGCCGGCGATGAGTCGCTGCTCCATTATCGGTCCTCCGAGGCGAAACGGGGAATCTGCTCCCCCGCTTCTCCTCCCTTGACGTACGTCGATCGCCCATCTGAGTCGGCCCTTGCGCCCCAGCGGCCGACAGTCACAGCGCTCACCCTCACGACTCTCCCCCTTTTTTCAGGAACGCAAACTTGCCATCGGCTGTATTCCTGACCACCGCCTCGAGGATATCGCCGTGGAATCTGCCCAGTCCATCGCGTATTCCACCGAGCACGACAGCCTCATCACAGCTGACGATCCGCCCGTGTCCCTGGCGCCTAGCCCGAAGCTCTCCATCGACAAAAAGCTCGATCACCGCACCGTCGTAGGTACCGGCCAGGTGGTGTCTGCCCGCAGACAACGTCCGATGGCTGGCGACCGAGAGCGCGCCATTCACCGTGTTGACGACAAAACTGGGTCCGGGTACAGCGGCGTTGAGCCCGCCGTTGTGCCCGTAATCGCAGTAGCGCAGGCTGAATGAGCCGCAGTCGCCCAAAGTGTCGCAGCGGAGCACGATTCCATGAGTGATAAATTGTCCCGAGGCGTCGGGCCTCGGCCCCTGCTGCCAAGGAGCGGCGTAAAAGTAGCGGCCGTCGAACGCCCCTCCGTTATACCCTACACTGTGGAGCCCGTCCGTTGCCGAGGCGTCCCACGCCTGCCAGCTGCTTGGATCGTCAAAGGCTCGCGCCGGATCGTAGCGCAGATAGTGACTGTGGAATGTCGGACCGCGACCGCTCGTCACGCCATCCCTGAGGAAGAAGGGCTGGAAATAGACGAATCTGCCGTCGAAAAAACCGCCGTCGAATCCCGTAGTCGCCAGCCCGCCCGTCTCGCCGGCCTCGTGCGACTCCCAGCACTTCGGATCCGTAAACTCCCCCGAAGTGTCGAAGCGGACGATGCGCGCGTGGCCATAGGCGCAGAAGTACAGGTGCCGTCCGTCGAAGACGGCGCCGACATTCATGCCCATGCCCACTGCCCGGGCGTCGAAGCTCTGCCAGCTCGACTGGAGATCGAACTCGCGGCGAGTGTCGTAGCGAACCACCCTTCCCGAACTGAGGGGAACGAAATAGATGTAGCGGCCGTCGAAGGCGGCGCCGTCGAAGCAGGAGGCGGCCGCTCCCAGCCACTGGCGGATGTCGATGCTGGTGTAACTCGAGCGACTCTTGAAATCGGCCGTTGTGTCGAAGCGGATAACGCGGCCACTGCAGCTTCCTTCGGTGGCCGGATCGCCGTCGAAACCTGGACAGAAATAGATGTAGCGGCCGTCGAAGGCGGCGCTCTGCTGCGAGTGCTGCTCCCCGACGTCGAAGGCCGACCAGCTCGACTCGTCCCTGAAGTTGGTGCTCGTGTCGAGGCGGAGCACACGGCTGTGGTAGGCCACTAAGTCGATCTGACGCGGCACGAAGTAGACGTAGCGACCGTCGAATACAGCGCCATAGAAGCCGCGCGTGTCGAGGCCGTCTGTCTCGGAGGCGTCGTGCGCGGCGTAACCGGCGACATCCCCAAAATCGGCGAGGGTATCGTAGCGTAAAACGACGCCGTGCGTGGAGCTGTCGCCGTGCATTTCGGGTGAGAAATACACGTAGCGACCATCGAATACAGCCCCGAAGTAGCCGGTCGAATCCAGACCGTCGGTGCCGCCGGCGTCGTGTGCAGCGAAGCGGTCGAAGCTGTCCGGAGGGCGCCACTTCGACACCAGCACCTGCAACGCCTCCGCTCCGTCGCGCCGGCAGTCCACCAGCGCTTCCACTGTGAGCTTGTCGACGAGCTCCGGACAGGTGAGAATTCTTTCAGTCAATTCGCATCAACCTGAGTGCAAGCGCCGTTAGGGTTGCCAGGTCGCGGCGAGTCCGGAGTATTCCCGTGCCTGTGCGGCGATGTCGACACCCACCTCCTCCGACCACGTCTTCAGCAGCGCGCGGTACAGCGGCCCGGGCTTCCCGTCTCCGATGGGCCGCAGGTCGAATCGCGTGATCGGCAACATGCAGATGGTTGTGCTGGTAAACCAGGCTTCGTCCGCCTCGCGCACATCGTAGGGCTCGATGTCGGCTTCACGCACCCCGAGGCCGAGTTTCCGCGCCAGCTCCATGCACGCGCCACGCGAGACGCCGCGCAGAATGTCACGCGGTTGGGGGGTGAGGATCTCCCCGTCGCGCACCATGAAGAAGTTGTTGCCCGTGCCTTCTGTAATGCAGCCGCGCTCATCGGTCAGCAGAGCCATCGCTCCGGCATCGATCCTGGCGGCCTGGAGCTCGGCGATCTTGTAGTAGATGCGGCTGCGGTTCTTGGCTTTGGGATCGATGTATCGCGAGGGGACCGACTGCTGCGGGGTGATGACGAAGTGGGCGCCATTCTCGTACTTTTCCGCCATACCGCCGATGTGCCGCACCAGAGGCAGCACATTGATCGAGACGATCGGAGCCGTTCCCTCCTTGACGATGGTCTCGTATAAAGCCATGCCGCCGCGGGTGACATCGTGCATGATCTGGAAGTCGAAGCCTTCCAGTGCCGGCAGGTTGCGCTCGATGGTCTCGTCGGTAGCGGCCTCCATCTCGTCTATGCTGAGACCGCAGTCGATCTGCGCGTAGTCCAGCGAGGCGTAGAGGCGCTCCAGATGCCGGCGCAGGTGGTAGGGCTTCTGCCCGAAGGAGCGCGTCATCTCGAAAACCATGTCTCCGTACATCAGCGCGCAATCGAAGATAGAAATGCGCGCCTCCCGCTCGGGAATGAACTCGCCGTTGAAGTAGACCAGACGCTGAGTCATGGGCTCCCTCTCCATGCTGGCTGGGTGACGTGCACCATATAGGCGTATTCCGGCACCACGATGGTGGTCTGCGTGCCCTTCTCGATGTATCCCAGATCCCCCTCCTCGAAGAGAGAAGGAGCCTGCCCGTCGGTGTGGATCTCCAGCGATCCGCGCAACATGAAGAAGACCTCATTGTAGTCGAATGTCCACTTCAACCTGCTCGTCGCCGTGTACTCGGTGAATCCTGCCGACAGGCAGTCCCCCTCACCGACGATTGGATCGGACGTTTGGACGGTAGCCCCCGCCGTGTCGAAGGGCTTCAGCCCTCTGCGATCGGCTTTCACAACGTGAACCATAGCCTGCCTCCTCTCACGATTCTTTTGCCGCGTACCGGACCAAGAGCTCCACGTCGGTCAGGAGGATATCGCAGGCGATGCGGGGGTGGCGCTTGACCAGCACCGCCCGGACCGTGTGCCGCCCACTGCCTACCTGCCCGAGCGGGATGGCAAAGTGAAGCCACGCCGCCGCGCTCACCTCACTGATCCCATTCGGATCTCCCGCCCTGCAGTAGCGGACCTCCGCGTCTCCCAGCTTCTGCCCGTCCCAGTACACGTCGACGACGTCCCCTCTCACCCACTGGTCCATCCGCAGTCTCAGCTCGACCTGCCGCGGCGACTCCGGCGCAAAGTCCTCCGCCACCTCCAGCACGACGGTGGGGCCGTCTCCGGTCAGCGTCTCCACCAGGGTCACCGGCACCTCTCCATAAATACGGTCGCGCCGATAGGCCCCGCGCCAGGCGCCCTCCCTCAAGATGACGCGATGCGTCGCCGCGTACACCTTGTCCGTCGCCTGGAGAGTCTCGACCGCGCCGATCTGGGTCAGCAACTCGCGGCGGGTGTTGCGGTCGCCGTGCCAGTTGAAGACGTAGATGCCGGTGGCTCCCCCCCGGTGATAGCGGCTGGCGATGGCACGGGTGCGCATGCGGTCTTTGGTCCCGGCATCCTCCGGACCCGGACACCCGCCGGGCAGACCGCCGTCAAAACCGGGGTACACCGCTATCCCTGAGCCGCGGCACAGCTCGACGAACTCGGCGACCTGGATCGACGAGTCCGTGCCGGCGTTGCCGGCCGGTATCAGGATGTCGACCAGATCCTCCTCAATCCAGGTGGGGATGTCGTAGCCGATCCGGCGGCACATCTCCAGACTCCCCGCCACCCGAGCTGCCACATGGAATGGCCGGCCCCGCTCCTCACCCAGCCGGCGGGTCACCCCTCGCGCCGCCCGCTGCAGATCGGTGAGCACGTAGCGCAGACGATAGGCGTCGTCCTCGGGCAGGTGGAAGGCGTGCCGCTGCCAGTCGAGCTCCACCCCGTCCCAGTCGAAGCGCTCGCACACCTCCCTGATGTGAGTCAGGCGGTTCTCGCGCACCTCGGGCACCGCCATGTTCCAGGAGGCGGCGTACCACTCCGACGTCCGCTCCCCCAGCAGCCATTCGGGATGCTCTATCCGCAGTCGAGTCAGCTCGGTGTGGTGCAGGGCCGCCAGCTCTCCAGGTTGGGCGCCGTTGAAATGGTTGTCGTTCATCCGCACCGACGCGTACACCTGAATCCCCAGCTCGCGCCCTCGGTCGATAAGCGCCGTGTGCGGATCCTCCCCCCGATCCAGCATCTGGCGGATGTTTTCGGTGTGATTGTAGACGGCGGCGCTTTCGTAGACGCGGCCGTGCACGTCGCCCAGGAGCTCGAGCCCCTCGCTGGGCCAGCGCGCCGCGTGCTCGCCGACGCACCAGAACAGGGCCCCCACCTGCGTCTCCTCCAGCGGCGCGTAGGTCAGCCGCAGAAAGGACTTCACCGACTGTGGCACTTCCGAGTAGCCGTGAGGTGCGCCGTCCCAGTTGTAGATGATTCCGTATTCGGGGGGGCTGGACATATCACTCTCTTTTTTTTGTGGATTCCTGCGCAGCATGGTATTGCGAAGGCGAGGTGGGTTCACACCACCCAAAGATCGTGGGTGATCAGGGCCTCTGCAGTCAGGACCTCGGCGCCGTCCGCCACAACCAGCACCACATCCTCCAGCCCGAACTTCTCCGTCGCCTTCCAGAACGGGTACACCCCGTCCAGGGTAACGAAAGGCTCGACGCAAATCACCATATTCTCCTGCAAAGGCGCCGTGTTGGTGGCACTCAACCCGGGCTGCTCGTGCAGGTCCAGTCCCAGATTGTGCCCGATCGCCGACCAGCCCGCGTCCAGACACCACTTGGTGAAGTCGCCGTACCCGGCCACCTCGTTGACGGCAAAAGCCGCCTGCAGCGGCGCATTGAAAGGCGCGCCCGGCCTCACCGCATCGATGGCGGCATCGAGCCCCTGTCGCGCCAGCTCGTAGAACCGCCGTTGATCGGGCCGCGGCTCTCCCACCGCGGCCATGCGCTTGAAGTCGCACCAGTAGCCCTCGTACACACAGCCGCCGTCGAACTGCACCAGGTCTCCGGGCTGGATAACATAGTCCGTTGGCATGCCGTCCGCCCACATCGCCCGCGGTCCGGCATACACGGCGTTGAAGCGCTGTTCGCTGGCCCCCGCCGCACACATGGCGGAGGTCATCACATCCACCACCTCCTTCTCCGTCATACCGGGCGCGAGAGCCTCGAAGCCGGCCGTCACCCCAATGCTGCTGATCGCCGCCGCCTTGCGCATGCGCTCGATCTCGGCCGACGACTTGACGCTGCGCAGCGCCCAGACCGCGTCGCTGCCGTCGACGATTCGCGCTTTCGGCAAGCCCCCGAGGATCGCGGCAAAATGAGACTGCGCCATGTGGACCTGCATGTCCGCTCCCAGCTCCATGCCGACGACGCCGCGCTCCAGCCCCTTCTCCTGGAGCACCTCTAACACCAGGGGCACGGATTTCGACTCCTTCGCCATGTAGAAAGCGGCGGCCAGCGGCCAGTGGCGGACATCTTCGATCCAGCTCTGTTTGACCAGATGCTGAAAACCGTCGGATACAAGCAGAACCGGATCCCCCTCCACCGGCAGGATCACCAGGAAATAGAAGTGCGGCGCGTCCCACGCCCCGTCGCGCAAGCCGGCGAAGTAACGCAGATTCTGGCGTCCGGTCAGAAACAGCGCGTCCAGACCACGCTCCCCGAGCACCTGCTGCGTGCGGGCGTATCGCGCCGCGTACTCCTCGGGAGGAAAATCTGGATAGCAGAGCTCTTTCACCCTTTCAACCCCCACTCATCGGCGACCTTGCGGGTCAGCCGAGCCAGGTCGTCGGGGGACTCGCCGCGACGCCCGACGATCGCCTCAAAGGTCCACAACCGGGTGTAACCCACCTCCGATAAGGCGGCCCGAATGCCGTCCCAGTCCAGGTCTCCCTGGCCGGGCACCCAATGGTTGTCCTGCGGGTCCTCGCCATCCACATCCTGGAGGTGGGTGCCCCGCAGCCGGGAGCCGGCGACGAGGATCTCCTCGACCGGGTCACATCCGCTCGTCCAAGCGTGACCGGTGTCCACCACCAGACCAAGCGCCTCGGCCGGATATCCATCGACCAGCGGTCTGAGCTCGGACATGTTCAGGAAGGGATAGGAGCAGTCGTAAGGCAAGTTCTCCAGCAGGATGCAGACGCCCGCCTCCGCCGCCACCTCCACCAACTCGTCCAGCGAGCGCCGCGTCGCCGCGGCGATCAATCCGGGAAGCTCCGGCCGTTCCGGATCGGTGACGAAAATGGGGTTGGGCACCGGGTGAATGACCACACCCGCGGCACCGATGGCGCCTGCGAATCGCAAATAGGATGCCAGCACCTGGACCTTCTCTGCGCGCCATCCCTCTTCAGGTGCTCCCAGAACATTCCTCCGCATGGGCGCGTGCACCGTACCGGCGGCGATGCCGCGCTCCTCTAAACGGGACCGGAAACCCAGCAGTGCGTCTCCTGCAAGGGGTGGTGCCACCTGATGCGCGGAGATCTCGGCGTGGTCGAAGCCGGCCGCGGCGATCGCATCCAGCGCGGCATGGACATCGAGATCCATGAACCCGGCGGTGCTATAGCTGATGTCAACCATCTCTCCCTCCTCTACTAGCGGACAAACCAACGAATACTATGCACACTCTCGACATCGTCAAACACCAGGGTATAGGGATCACCGCGTCTGTACACCACCGTGCCGTCCGTGCGCGCCACAAGCCAGCCGAAGTCCCAACCGCCACTCCGGTAGCGCATCGGGATGTCGGGTTGAATCCGGACCACGGGATGCGACCCGCCGATGAAAAGCTCCTGGTCGGTGTAGTAGTAGCAGGAGCCGACCTCGACGAAGACCTCGTGTTCAGGGCAGCGTGAGTCGGTGAGTCCGGCACACAAGCCCGCGACGCCGATCTTTACCGCGCAGCCGTCCGAGAACGCCGTAGCGAGAGCTTCCACCGATCCGGAAGCCACCGTGCCGTCGGCGTCGTGGCTCAGCACCTCCTCCCAGTCATCGCGGACGCAAAACCGGTAGATGTCGAAGTCGTAGATGAAGTTGCTGCTCGGCGCGTTGGTCTCAGCATCCCAGCCGTCGAGGGCGCGGTACTTCGACATCTCTCCCGTTCCAGCGTTAGGAGATTCACCGCGAGGCCCGTCAACGGGCGGGCAGTCCAGATAGAGCCGGGCGATGGCCTGCTGACCGTCCTGGTTGTAGAGGAAGAACGACATCGACGACCGCGGTCCAAAACCGTCGGGCAGGGAAACCGGCTGCCGCAGGCTCATGATACCCGCGGCCCACCGATCCTCTACCAGATAGGTCACCGCAAATTCGGCCACCTCGCGTATTCTCTCTGCGCTCGCCGAGGCCACGTCGATATGCTCGTTGTGGAGGAACTCCGTGTAGATACGCAGATCCGCCCCCGAGCGGATGGCGTTGACGAGCGCTTCGTTGCTGCCGCCGACGACCGCGCGTGTGGAGTTCAGGGTGAGGGCACAAGTCGGTTTCGCCACGTGCCGATATTCCTCTCTCTATTTCACACAGTTGCCTGAGCGCACTCCGGTTGAGAGATTTTCTTTCTTACACTCACTCACTCACTCACTCACTCACTTCCCCTTGTAGCCGATCTCTTTCCACACCCGGCGGGCATTTGCCAGACCCTTGCGAGTCGGCTTGGGGGTGCCCAGAATACTCGGCGGCGGCTGGCCCGGTCCGGCATCCTTGGGCCAGGGGGACCAGTGGTCATCTGCGTACGCCTTTCGAGACGCCTCCACGCTGAAATCCGGCACCTCGAATGGTGCCCCATCCTTCAGAGCGCTCTTCCAGGCCAGAATGCCGACCGACGACATGGCCACGCCGCGGTAGACATCCAGGAACGGCTGCTGGCCGGATCGAATGGCGTTGGCGAAGTCAAAGGTCGTCCAGAAATCGCCGCCCCCGTGTCCCGCCTGCCGCGCCAGGTCGCCGTGCTCCGGCCAATCAGGAACGTAGGTGCGCTCCCTGGGTTGGTCCCCCTCTACATCCCATTCCTCGTGCCAGACGCGAATCTGTCCCGAGCCGTAATAGCCCGGGCCCCGGGAGATCTCCATCGCCCCCCTGGATCCGTGCACCCGGTACCAGTTGCTGTGACCGGGAAGTTGCAGCCCAAAGATGCGAAACACCGCGCCATTGTCCATGCGGCAAAGAATCACCGATCCGGGGTCGCCGAGGCGCACAACCAGTTCGTCCACTTCCCGGCAGGCGATGGACAGACCGTTGACCATCTTCGGCATGGTGTCGGTAATGTAGACCAGCGGCGCCAGCGCGTGCGTACAGTAGTAGGTCGACGGCAGCCACGACCGCCAGTGTTGCCTGCCGGGAGAGATGCGCAGCCGCGCCTCGGCGTCCATCGGGTGGTTGTACTCCCCCTCGGCGTAGGTGACCTCGCCGATTTCCCCAGTGCGGTAGAGCCGCCGCATCTCCTGGTTGAAGGCGGTGTACGGATAGTTCTCCGCCAGCATGTAGATCTTACCGGTCTCCTCCACCTTGCGGCACAGGGCGACCCCCTCGGCAAGGGTGGTGTTGGAGGCGGTCTCGCTCATCACGTGCTTGCCCGCTTCCAGCGCCTTGATCGCAAAGGGCGCGTGCTCGTGGAAGTAGTTGGCCAGCACCACCGCGTCCATGTCGTGTTCCAGGAACTCGTCGTAGTCGGTGTACGTGGCCACGCCGTATTGCTGCCCGACCTGCTGAAGGCGTTCCTCCCAGACATCGCACAGCGCCACCAGCTCCATGCCCACCGCCTTGGTAGCGCCGCGCGCAAAGCTCTGACCGCGGCCCACGCCGATGACGCCGACGCGTATCTTCGCCGTCCGCTTGCGAGCGCGCTTCCGAGTGCGCTTGACGCGCGTCGTCTTCTGCTTCGGCCTCGTCTTCTCCATGATCAACCGCCCTTGTCCAAATCGTTTAAGCTCGCTTCACTCAGCCCGATTCTCGGGCCAGCGTCACATCACACGCAGCACTTGGTTGCGCTTCAGTCGCCGGCGCACACCTCCTCGATGCGCTCGGCCATCGCCTCGATCAGCTGCTCCAGACAGCCCGGCGCCAGACAGGACGGTTCCTCTTGGTACAGCCCCTTGCCGTAGCGATCGCGCGGCAGCATGTAGGCGACCTGGAGGTCGCCCGCCAGCGGCGACAGCAAAACGGTGAGCTCCGGGAAGCGCCCCCGCAGCTCCCGCTGGATCAGATTGTAAGGCTCGCCCCCACAGGTACACCAGACTGCATCCCCCAGCAGGTGGACGGAGAATCGCAACGGATACCCCTTTCCCGGTGAGAGCTTGAGGTCGTCGAGCCGCCCCAGCCAGCGGCGCGCCCGTTCTGCGCGGGCGCGGCAGTCACGTGCCTCGATCGCGTCCTCGCGCGTCTCCGCTTCCTTCTGCCGCGCCAACCAGGACTCCAGCCCGGCCGCGAGCTCTCCCCTGTCCATCCCGGATTTGCACGGCAGGTCCACCGTGTACGCTCCGCCAGCAAATCGCCGCACCCGCTCGACGCGCTCCGCTGATAACGGCATGGGGGCCCACGTACCCAGCGTCGCACCCGAAACCACCGGCCCGCTGTACCGGAAGTCGGTCGCCGGCGTTCCCAGCGAAGTCAGCGCCGACAGCGCCGCATAGGCGAGTTCCCTGCCGTTGGCGTCCGCCACCTCCGGGTCGCCGACGAAGCCTCGGCGCGGCCCCAGGTCACCGCAGGCGCCCTGCATGAAGGTGCACGGAGCCCCGGTAACGCGCTCGATTTCCTCCCGCAGAGCCCCGACAAAATCCGGGCTGATCTTCGTGTTCTCCCACGCCAGCGTCGTGGGATGGCAGGCGTAGTGCACGAGGCTGCCGACCGTGTTGCCGTCTGCATCGGCGATGCGCCCCACCACAACCCCCCCATCGGCGACCCCGTCCGGATTGAAGCCGCACGCATACCCCTCCAGCTCGCCATCCCAGAAGTCCCGATTGGCCGCCATAGAGCACTGGCCGCGAGCGTAACTGATCACGACCTCCCTCATCCCCGAAACCGCCTCCCGGCAGGCCTGCCGCAGCTTGCCGCCCACCTCCGCCAGGTACGGCTCGATCAGCTCGCCCCCCGGCAGCTCGAAGCGGTCCGGCACCAACCACCCGGACGAATGCGTATGTGAGTAGGTCACCGTCACCTGATCGGCACAGACCGCACCACCCACCCCCTCACACAGCGCCTCGAGCAGCGCGTCGTGCTGGTAATTCACCAGACCGACGAGATCCAGATTCGC
>PBRM01000098.1 GCA_002725915.1 Gemmatimonadota bacterium | reverse complement strand
CGGCTGGCCGAGCTGTTCCTGGAAGCCGGCCTGCCGGCGGGGGTGCTCAACATCGTCCACGGCGGCAGGGAGGTAGTGGAGGCGATGTGCACCCATCCGGACATCGCGGCGGTGAGTTTCGTGGGCTCTTCGGCAGTGGCGCGAAGGGTGTATGAACTGTCGTGCCTGCATGGCAAGCGAGTACAGTCTGCCGGGGGGGCGAAGAACGTGCTTCTGGTGATGCCGGACGCGGTCGAGTCCGTGGCAGCGGCGGCCAGCGATCCGACGATTCAGGCGGTGATGGGCTCGGCCTTCGGGTGTGCGGGCCAGCGGTGCATGGCCGGCTCCCTGCTGATGGGGCTGGGAGACGCCGCCCATCGCTTGCGGGATCAGCTGTGTGCCGCCATGGATGGTCTGACGGTCGGCGATACGGCGGCGGATCCCGAGGCGGACATGGGACCCGTCATTGATTCAGGGGCGAGAGACCGGCTGTTCACGCGGATCCAGGAAGCCCCGCAGCAGGACACGGAGGTGGTGCGAGACGGCAGAGAGGGCATCCCCGACGACGGTTTTTTTGTGGGTCCCACGCTATTTGACGGCGTTACTCCCGACCACGGCGTGTTCACCGAAGAGCTCTTCGGGCCGCTTCTGGGTATGATGCGTCCCGAATCAATGGACCAGGCGGTCGAGTGGATCAATCGTATTCCCTACGGCAACGCCGCCACCATCTTCACCCGCGACGGGGGCGCGGCCCGGCGGTTTGTCAGAGAGGTCGAGTGCGGCATGATCGGGGTGAATCTCGGAGTGCCGGCGCCGATGGCGCTGTTCTCGTTTTCCGGTTGGGACCAGTCGTTCTTCGGGGACCTGCACGTACAGGGGATGGAGGGAGTGATGTTCTACACTCGGCAGAAAACGGTGTTGACTCGCTGGATGTAGTCTCTGCCCGGGAAGCAGGCGAAATCCGCCAGCTCGTAGGGTCCAGACCCGCAAGTGTACGCGGGGACGGGCAAATGCTAGGCCGCATATTTCCGGCGACGTTTATTGAACGAGAAATGGGGAAGACGGAATGGATGAGAGAGTGGAGGGGCAGATTTTAGAGGAGATCTTCTCCCACTCGGAGGCATACGAGAATCTGCTGGTCCTGGCCGACGATATCGGGAGCCGGGTGGCGGGGAGTGCGGGGGAGGTGGCGGCGCGGGACTTTTTGGTGGAGACGCTGGAGCGGTATGGGCTGGACGATGTGCATACGGAGGCGTTTCCGCACAGAGCCTGGCGGCCGGAGCGGGAGCAACTGGCTGTGGTCGGGCCGGTGGAACGGGAGCTGGCGTGCCGGTGTGCGGGGCTGTCGCCGTCGACGCCAGAGGCGGGGGTGGAGGGGGAGGTGGTTTTTCTGGAGCGGTGTGACCAGTCAGAGCTGGAGGAGAACGCCGAGCGCGTGCGGGGGCGGTTTGTGGTGGCTCCCTACTATCCCTATGCGCGGCAGCTGAAGACGCCGCTGGCAGCCCGCTTCGGGGCTGTCGGGCTGATCGAGCACCGCAGCTACTCGGGCGGGCTGCAGCCGGCGAGAACCTGCGTTTTTGCTAGAACCGGCGATATGCCCGTGGCTTCCATCAGCCTCGAAGATGCGGAGTATCTGCGCCGGCTGGAGGCCCGGAAAGGGTCGGTGCGGCTGCGGCTCACTCTCGACAGCCGCATCGAGCGGAAGGACTCGTGGAATGTGGTCGGCCAGATTGAGGGAACAGGAGGGGGAGATGAGCTGCTGATCGCGGGCGGGCATTACGACACCTGGCATGTGGGGCCCGGCGCCATCGACAACGCCGCCGGTGTGGTGGCGGTGCTGGAGGCGGCGCGGGGATTGATCCGCTACCGGCAGCACCTGCCCAGGACGGTGCGGTTCGTCCTTTTCGGCGTCGAGGAGTCGGGGCTCGTGGGTGCCTGGGCCTATACGCGGGAGCATGAGACCGAGCTGGACGACACCATTCTGATGATCAATAACGACGTCGGCGGACGTCCGAGCGGCCTCGGGTTGATGGGGTTCGGGGATCTGAAGCCGTCCCTCGTCGAAGTGGCGCAGCGAGTGCGCGTCGAAGGTGGGGAGGGAGCGGAGCCATTCCAGGTGTCTGTAGGCGGGCCCGGGGGATGGGGGTCCGATCACTTCCCCTTCGTCGCCCACGGGGTGCCCGCCATCGGACTGGGAACCGAGTCGGCGCTGCCGGAGGATCGATTTTACGGCCACACTCGGGCCGACACGGCGGAGAAGGTGTACGAGCAGGGGCTGACCGAGTGCGCCGCCATCGACGCCCAAGTGCTGCACCACGTCGCCAATCTGCCCAAGCGACCGGCGGCGCGGAAGACCCAGGCTCAGATGGAAGCCCTGTTTCGAGACCACGACTTCACCGGCACTCTGGAACTGCTCGACCTGTGGCCCCCGGAGCACGTGAAGCAGCGCTACTTCGATATCCCGGACGAGCTGTGATGCCGGATTCCTAAGCACCCAACTGTGGCGACGCCGACCGCACTTCTCTTGGGTCCGCAGTGGACGCTCGGTGGAGGAGGCGCCGGTGACCATCGCCCCGGCGGTCGTCGCGGCGGTCGTCGAGTCGGATCCTGTTACGGCACCGGAGCCGTCTGCTGAGTGCCCCCCGCTCCGCCATGAGACGTTCGAGACTTAATAACCAAGGGAGGAGAGCGACCCAATGCCTGGAGTTCTCTTGAACCGACCGGCTGACGCGGCCTACGACATCCGCGGGTGGGTGGGTGACTATCTGGAAAAGGTAACCGATCAGTGGCTTCACCCCGTTCCCGCGGCCAACCCGGGCATCCTGGAGATGTTTCGCGATCGCGATCGCCGTCCGCTTCGCGACATGATGCCGTGGGCGGGCGAGTTCGCGGGGAAGTACCTGACCAGCGCGGTGCAGATTCTGCGGCTCACTGGAGACCCCGGGTTGCGAGATTGTATCTCCGTCTTTGTGAAGGAGCTGACAGCGCTGCAGGCGGAGGACGGATATCTCGGACCCTGGCCGAAGCGCTCGCGGCTCACGGGCACGGCGCCCAACGGGGGCAAGAAGATGAGCACGTGGGATGCGTGGGGGCACTACCATGTCATGCTGGGGCTGTTGTTGTGGCACGAGGACAGCGGGGATCGCACGGCCCTGACGTGCGTCCGGGAGATGGGCGACCTGATCTGCCGCAAATTCCTGGGGAAGACGGCGAGGAGGGGCAAGAGACTGGTGGACACGGGGAGTACGGAGATGAATCTGGCGGTCATCCATACCCTCTGCCTGCTGCACCAGCGCACCGGCGGCGGTGCCTGCCTCGACATGGCTCTGCAGATCGCCGAGAAGGAGTTTCCCGCTGCCGGCCCGGACGGCCCGCTGGCCGGGGACTACAAGCGCGCGGCGCTGGCGGGGACCGAGTTCTTCCAGACGCCGAAGCCGAGGTGGGAGAGCCTCCACCCGATCATGGGAATGCTGGAGCTCTACCGGATCACGGGAGAGAGGGAATACCGCTCGGCCTTCGAGCAGATATGGTGGAGCATCGTCAAGCTTGACCGCCACAACAACGGCGGTTTCACTTCGGGGGAGCGGGCCCAGGGAAACCCCTATCACCAGGGCGCCATCGAGACCTGTTGCACCATCGCCTGGATCGCCATGAGCGTGGAGATGCTGCGGCTCACGGGCTCGTCGATCGTCGCCGACGAGATCGAGCTGTCGTCGCTCAACTCGGTGATCGGCCTGCACTCGCAGTCGGGACGCTGGGTCACCTACGATACCCCCATGGACGGGGTGCGCAAGGCCAGTGCCCAGGACATCGTCTTCCAGGCCCGGGAGGGCACCCCCGAGCTGAACTGCTGCAGCGTCAACGGCCCCCGCGGGCTGGGCATGATCAGCGACTGGGCCCTCATGGTGGACGCGGCGGACGGGCTGGCGCTGAACTGGTACGGGCCGTCGGAGATCTCGACAACTGTAAACGGCGCCAGGGTGAAACTGATTCAGGAGACCGACTATCCTCGGAAAAACCGCGTGAGGTTGCTGGTGCAGCCGTCGCGGGCGGCTGAGTTCGAGCTCAAGCTGAGGATCCCCTATTGGTCGGAGCGAACCCGTGTGCGCGTCAACGGCGACAGGGTGAAAGACGTAAAGTCGGGATCCTACCTGAGTCTTCACCGCCGGTGGAAACGCGGAGACAGCATCGACCTCGAGCTGGACTTCTCCCACCACTTCTGGAAGGGGCAGAAGGAGTGCGGCAGGAAGGTTTCGGTGTTCCGGGGCCCGGTGCTGCTGACCTATGACCGCCGCTTCAACGAGGTGGACCCGCCGCTGTTGCCAGAGCTGGACGCGGCGCGGATGAGAGGGAAACTGGTGAGGAACTCGGGTGGAGTGAACCCCCCGCTCATGCTGGTGGAGTACGAGGCGACGGGAGGGCAGCAGCTGAGGCTGTGCGACTTCGCCAGCGCCGGGGAAGCCGGGTCCCCCTACGCCTCCTGGTTAAAGGTGAAGAATGTGGGGGCGACCAGATACTCGCGATCCAATCCGCTCCGCAGCGGCCGCGCTGGGCAGTGAGTGCTTAGATCCAGGCTGTAGGCGCGAGATGTTGACCGGACGCAACTACCCACCAATCCACGGCATCCGCGTGCCCGCCGAGGATATGGCCAGGCTGGCAGGCGAGCTGTTCGAGACCGAAGGGGTGACGGCGGAGGATGCGGCCTTCGTTGCCGATCTGCTCGTGCTCAACGACCTGCGGTGCGTGTACAGCCACGGCACCAGGACCTTGCCCTACTACCTAGAACACTTCCGCCATGGCAGCGTCAACCCGCGACCCCGGGTTCGGGTAGTGGAGGAGGCGGGCAGCACGGTCGTAGTGGATGGCGACGGTGGTCTGGGTTACTACGCCGCTTATCGCGCCGCGAATATGACTGTTGACAAGGCTGTCGAACACGGTGTCGCGGCAGCGACCACGAGAAATCACTTCCACATCGGATCGGCGGGCCTGTATTCGCGCCTGGCTCTAGAGCGCGACTGCGTCGGTATGGTCATGTCCGCCCACAGGGTTACACCTGATCCGGAGGAGATGATTCTCGGCATGGCCAGCGCCCTCCCGCTGAGTGCAGCTATGCCCGCGGGAAAGGAACCCCCTCTCGTCCTGGATATGGGTGTTCATCTGCTTCCCGGACGAGAGGACCTCATGGAGTCCTTCCCGAGGGTGTTTTTCAAGAGCATCGGGCTGTCGGCGATGCTAACGGTCCTGGGTGGGATCATGGCGGGGGTCTGGCGTCAGGAGTTTTGCGTGCCACAGTCGAAGTGGGCGTCGAACCAGGGCTCGTTCATCGCTGTTTTCGACGTCAAGCGGTTCATGCCCGTGGTGGAGTTCAAGGGGGAGATCGATCGGCACATCGCGGCGGCGCGCCAGATGAAGCCATTCCCGGGAATGGACCGCGCCGAGCTGCCCGGCGGGCTGGAGTGGCAGTGGGAGCGGGAGAACAGGGAGAGCGGCATCCTGGTCGGCGACGAGCACCGCCAGATGCTGGAGACCGCGGCCGAGGAGACTGGCGTGGAGTCCCCCTTCGGCCAATACGAAGACACCCGATTCTAGACCGAGGGCATCCCGCCGGCAAGCGATGCTGGCCTGCCCGCCGCGGCCGCTACGGCCAGATTGGAACGGAGCTATGGCAAAGAGACAGAGAACCGGCATCTACCTGCGGCCCGAGGTCATCGTCGGCAATCCCGGTTACATCGAGGCGCTCCAGGAAAAGCTGGGGCTCAACCTGGTCATCATTTTCTTCGCGGCGGCCCTCCCGGACTCCGTATTGGCCAAGAGCCCCTTCGACGGCGTGCCTCTGTCGGATGCCTGCCTGGAGGGTCTCCTCATCAAGCACCTGGACGGCGGGGTGGTGGATCCTCTCGAGTTTGACAATGCCCGTTCGTGCGTCGGACCTGCAGTCAGGGCAACCGCGGAGGAGACAGCGGTAGGGTCCGCTGTCGACGCGCTGAGGAAAGCGGGTGTGGAGATCTGGATGTGCGGCGGCTGCTACACCGAGAGGCGCCTCATGTACTGCCCGAGTAATCCGGCGGTCAACGACTGGCTCGAGGCGGTCCACGTCCACTCGGCCACCGCCTACGACGTGGACGGCCTCGATGTAACGCACGCCCGCTATCCCATGGGGAGCTTCCCCCGCGGGCTGTTCTCCTGCACCTGCGACCACTGTCGGACCAGGGCGCGCGAGCTGGGATACGACATGGACGAGATGATCGCCGCTCTGATGGCGGCCCGGGAACGGCTCCGGCAGATCGACGGTAAGCTGCTGTCCCGGGCGTGTGATCTCGGCATGGGTTTCCTGGACGTGGCGCAGGCCCTCGATCTTCGCAGCGGTGTGCTGGACTGGTATCGGTTTCGCGCCGACCTGCTGACGGAGAATCTGAGTCGCTTCTCCCGGGCGGTGAAATCCGCGGCGGGGGAGGAGATGCTGTTCGGCGCCGATATCCACCCGGCGTCGCTGTCGCTCTTCGTCGGGCAGGATCACGCTACCTTCCACAAATTTGCCGATTTTGCCAGCCCGCTGGTCTCGCACATCTCCGCTTTCCTGTGCAATACTCTCGTGGAGTGGGCCCGGTTCCTGACACGGGAAAATCAGCAGATCGGCGAGCCCGAGGCGTTGAGGATCGTCTACCGCTTCCTCGGGTACGACGGCATGGGGCTCCCCGAGTCGATAGCGGAGTATCGAATCGACGAGCCCCAGACCCTCGCCTACCGCATCCCGGTGCAAAAGCTGGTAATGAGAGACCTGGTCAAGGCGAGATTGTTGCTGTCGCCGGAGCTCCCATCCTATCCTGTCATCCACGGCGAGGGCTGGCCCCGCGAAGCCGTTGACGGCATCGTCGAAGAGTCGCGCGCCGTGGGGCACGACGGCATCATCTGGCAGGGAACGACCGACCTGGTGGATTTCGATCTTAAGTAGCGGCACTCGCCCGGGCAGCGGCGATTTCGTCTCGCGCGGCCGTTGCCTGGATGTCGCGCCGGCCCTCTGTCACCAGCCCTCTGTCACCAGCCCTCTGTCAGCAGCCCTCTGTCAGCAGCCCTCTGTCATTGGTCTCAACCCTTGAAAAGCGCTATTCTTGCGCTGGGTCGACCGTGCGTTCAACCGCGTCGACCAGGGGTCTCTTACCGGTGGCAGGCCGCAGGAGCGGATCGGCTGAAGCTTCACCGCAACCTGTCCATCACTAACAACTTGACTTGGAGGAGGCAGGGTGGCAGCAAAATATCGAGTGGGTGTAATAGCCAGCGGCCGTATCGCAGGCGAACAAGGACGTGGCTGGACCGAGTGCGAGCACACGGAGATCGTCGCCATTGGCGACACCCACCCGGAAGCTTTGTCCGATTACGCCAAGGACTTCAATGTGAAGGCCGCCTACCTGGACTATCGAGAGATGATGGCCAAGGAGGAGCTCGACATCGTCAGCGTTTGCTCGTGGGATCCCCAGCACGCTGAGATGACCATCGCCGCGGCGGCACACAAGCCGAAGGTGATCCTGTGCGAGAAGCCGATGGCCATCTCGCTGGGCGAGGGGGAAGCGATGGTGGTCGCCTGTAAACGCAACGACGTGAAGCTGGCGATCGGGCATCAGCGGCGGTTCTTCTCCGCCTGGAATGAGGCCAGGCGGATGATACAAGATGGCGCCATCGGCGAGCCGCTGCGCCTGTGGACGGGGGTGCGGGCGGGCATGCTGAACACGGGGACACACGGCATAGATTTCCAGCTCTATGCTCTCGGCGATGTGCAGGCGGAGTGGGTGATGGGATCGGTGGAGCGCAAAACCGATCACCATATCTTCGGACACCGCGTCGAGGATCGCTGCTGCGGGCTCATCGGCTACCCGGGGGGCGCGGTGGGTGTCATCGAGAACGAGCTCAGCGGCGAGTACCGCGTGGGGGCGACGATAACCGGCACCGAAGGGATGATGGACGTGCAGGGAAACAGCCTAAAGTACATGACCCAGTCGAAGGCCGGCTGGCAGGAATTCGAGCCCACGGAGACGAACACCACGGGATACGGAGATGCTTTCGTCGCCCAGGCCTACGGGATCTGCGAATGGATCGAGGGGACGGTGGAGGAGTACCGTGGGGAGGGGGAATACGGCAAGGCGGCGCTGGAGATCATGATGGCGGTGTACGAGTCGGCGCGGGTGCACGAGCGCGTAATGCTGCCGTTGCAGACTCGGGACAACCCGCTGGATGTGGCGGTGGAGGAGGGCAGAATTCCGGTGGAGCGACCCGGGTTCTGGGACGAGCGCTCTTTTCTGGTGCGCGGGGAAAGCATGTCGTGGACAAACAGGTGACGAAATCTGCGGAGCTGCCGAAACGGGTAGTCGGAGGCGGGCGGCGCATCGAACGAGGCGCTGGATATGATATGACGGGGGCGCCACCTACAGGGCCGTGAAATCGGGAGCACAGCATGAACATTCAGGATCAGTTGCCAGACAACCAGTTGACCGACGACAATCTGAGCTTTTTCAAGGCGATCGGTGTCGACTACCTGACCATCAACCCGCCGCCTTTTGCCGCCACGGTCTCCGGCCCGGCAGCTGAGCCGCTGCTGAAGGAGCGCGGGGAGATAACCCAGTACCTGAAGGAAAAGCGCGCGCTGGCGGAGTCTCATGGTCTCAGGCTGTACTATATCGCCTTCGCCGGCCCCGATGAGATCACCCTCGGCACCCCCGGGCGCGATGACAAAATCGAGCTGTGGAAGAACACACTGCGAGCCATGGGGGAAGCAGGAGTGCCCGCCCTGGGCTACAACTTCAAACCCATCGGCAATTTCCGCACCGCGACCAGTTTCGGGCGCGGGGGAGCGGGATACAGCACCTTCGTGCACGAAGAGTGGGAGAAGGACGTACCGAGCCATCCCGACAAACAGATCGACGAGCTGGGGATGTGGCGCAACATCGAGTACTTTCTGGAGCGCATCGTGCCGGTGGCGGAAGAGGAAGGAGTGCAGCTGGCGCTGCACCCGGACGATCCGCCCATCCCGGAAGCGATGGCGGGCGCGGCGCGAATAGTCTCCACCCTCGATCAGTACCGACGCATCTTCAATCTGGCACCAAGCGACGCCAACGCCATGCTCTTCTGCCAGGGATGCGTGACGGAGATGGGCGAAGATGTGCTCAAGGCGATCCGCGACATGGGAACTCTGGGCAAGATCGTCTACGTCCACTTCCGCAACGTTCGGGGAAGGACGCCTATGAATTTTCAGGAGGTCTTCGTCGACGAGGGGGACGTCGACATGTTCGAGGCCATGAAGTCTTACCGGGACGCCGGTTTCGAGGGGCCGTTCATGATGGACCACACCCCCCAGATTCCGGGGGACCGGAAACAGAGGGAGGGTCACGCCTTTGCCACGGGGTATATTCGCGCCATGATTCAGGCGGTATATCGATGACGGATGAGGAAGGCAACATCGTCGTCGGCCTATGCGATCAGCGCGGGCGATCCTCCACGACGGAGTACCCGGTGCAGAAGCGCACGGGGCTGATGGGAAGTAGCTCTCCAGCGGCCCGGGTAGACAGCGGACCGGAGAGCGGAGGAGAACAAGCGGAATGAGTGACAGTCTGTCTTACGCGAAAGCGGGCGTCGACATCGACGTCACCGATGCGGCCAAGCGAAACATGGCCGACAGCATCGATCGAGGGGACCGGCGCGTGCTCAATCGGCTCGGCGCCTTTGCCAGTCTGGTCGACGGTCGCTTCGAGGGCTACGAGCGGCCCGTGCTGGTGCTGAAGACCGACGAGCCCGGTTCCAAGCAGAAGCTGGCCTTCGAGCTCGGTCGGGTCACCTCGATCGCCTTCGACCTGGTCAATCACCTCCTCAACGACATCGTCGTCATGGGCGCGGAACCCCTGTACGTGCAGGACTGCATTGTCTGCGGCACCATAGATCCGACCGTCGTCAAAGAGCTGGTGGACGGCCTGGCGGAAGCCTGCCGGGCTCAGGGCTGTGTCCTCACCGGCGGCGAGACGTCGGTTCAGCCCGGCGTGGTGGCGGACGGGGTGTATGTTCTGAGCGCGAGCGCGATCGGGGTGGTGGAGGAGGACCGGATAATCGACGGGTCGGGCACCGAAGAGGGTGACGTCGTGCTGGCGGTGGCTTCGAACGGCCTGCACACGAATGGCTACACCCTGGTGAGGAAGCTGATGGACGACAATCCAAGCCTGAAGGAGACCGATGTCGATGGCGAGTCGTTCCTCGACGTCGTCATGCGCCCCCACAAGTGCTACTACCACGCCATGCGCGAGCTCTTCGGTCAGCCCGGGTTGAAGGCGTTCGCCCATATCACGGGCGGTGGAATCGCCGACAACCTGAACCGCGTCCTGCCCGCCTCTCTCGATGCCGCAGTGGACCTGTCGCTGCTGCGGGTGCCGGCGGTGTTCGGCGTCATTCGCGCTGAGGGCAAGGTGTCCGACGCCGACATGGTGCGCACCTTCAACGGGGGCGTGGGGCTGGCCGTGGTGTGCTCCCCGGCTGCGGAGACGGCGATCATCGACCACATGCAGCGCAACGGCTGTCCCTGCTACGCCATCGGGAAGATCGTCACGGGATCCGGCAAGGTTCAGCTCAACGGCGCCGTAGCCTGGTAGGCCTCCCCCTCACCGGAGCGCCGGCGGCAGGTCGACACCGAATTCCTCCGACGTCTCCCGCAGCATGGTCAGCTCCCGCTCGCCTACAGGCACACCGTCCCGTCGGTAATCCTGTTCCATCCTCTCCTCGACCGTGCCCGGCAGGGTGGCCTCCTCGTAGCCACGGACGGGCCGCATGGTGTCGCGCACCCCGCGAACCAGACTGTCAATGCCGCCGCGGACCTCATCCGCGGCCGCGAACAGGCCGAGGTCCATGACGATGACGAGCCCGCCGCCGCGAGCTCGGGGCCAGCTCTGAGCGACTTTTGCGGCAGCAGAACCGTCCATGCCCACGAAGGTGCCCCCGAGAGCGCGGGCGATGCCGGTGTACCCCATGGACTTGAAGAAGGCGGCGGGGATGAGCTCCTGGAGCTGGTCGTACTCGTCGCTGCGCTGTTCATCCGACATGATGCAGGTGGCGGCATCCAGCACGAGGGGCGGGCCGTCTCGTCCAGGCAGGCCGAAGCAGATGGGGGGATTGCCCCAGTAGGCGGACTGCGGACGCCTGGCGGGATCGGGATCGGGAGGGCCGAAGGCGCTGGAGGCCCCCTGGACAGAGAACGCGGTGCATCCCTCCTCCATGGCGCGGCGG
>PBRM01000097.1 GCA_002725915.1 Gemmatimonadota bacterium | reverse complement strand
GACGTGGCCGAGAGCCTGCGCGTGGGGATGGGGGCAACGGGAATGAGGGAACCGGATTATCAGCTCGGACCCGGCTGCCTGGTCGATCAGCTGATCGGCCAGCTCATGGCGCACGTGTGCGGACTCGGCTACCTGCTGAAGCGGGCCAACGTGCGCAAGACGCTGCGAAGTATCATGAAGTACAACCTGCGCAACGGCCTGAGCGATCACCGCAACGTCATGCGCAGCTATGCGCTTGGGGAGGAGTCGGCCCTGCTCATGGCCAGCTACCCTCGAGAGCGCCCGGCGAATCCGTTCCCCTACTTCACCGAGGTCATGACCGGATTCGAATACACCGCCGCTATCGGCATGCTTTACGAGGGACAGGAGAAGAGCGGTCTACAATGCATGCAGAATACGCGGGAGCGCTACGACGGCCTCAAGCGCAGTCCCTTCGACGAGGCCGAGTGCGGCCACCACTACGCCCGGGCGATGATCACCTGGGCGGCAGGTCTGGCTCTGAGCGGCTTTCGTTTTTCGGGCGTGGAGAGGGCGATGTCCTTCTCGCGGCGCCCGGGGATCTGGTTCTGGTCGAACGGATACGCATGGGGGACCTGCACCCTGAAGGTGCAGAGGGGAGGGATGGGGGTGACCCTCGCCGTCCTGCACGGCAGCCTGTCTCTGAAGCGCTTCGAGATCGCGGACGTCGGTGAGCACCGGTTTGCGCGTGCGGTCCGCATCGGACGGGGCCGGCCTCGTCACTTTGTGGTGAAGTAGCTCTACCCGATATGCCGCTGAAGTTGGATCCGGAGGAGCGCAGCAGACTGGCCCGGCAGATCCTGTCCCGGCTCGAAGAGTCGGTGTCGGGTTCCTCGGCCCAGCTGCGGGGATCGCTGGCCGCAGGAGGTGGAGACCCGTACAGCGACATCGACGTCGTGTGGGAGGTTCCCGACGAGGCCTTCGGTGCCGCGCTGGAAGGTATGGAGAAGGCGCTCTCCAGGGTGCGGCCGCTGGCGAGTCTGCGGCTCGATCCCGCCTTCCAGAAATCGGACCGGCGCCGGCTGATCTTCGTCCAGTTCGAGCGCGTGCCGCTGTTCTGGCGTGTCGACATCGACCTGTTCGCCGCTTCCGTCGACGACCCCCAATACGACATCGACAATCCACGCGCCCGGGGAGACCACTTCTCGCGGACGCACAGCGCGCTGATGAATTCAGTGGCGGCCATCAGAGCGCTGCTCCGCGGGGATGAGGCGACCGCGGCAGGGCTGGTCAGCCGCGGATTCGAGCGCATTGCGCTGCCGGTGCCCGCCGGCGGTACCCGCGACCGGCTTCTCAAGCTCGTGGGCGACATTTACGATGCGGACGACGGCACCGCTCTGCTGGCAGCGGAGATCAAAGCGCTGTACCGGCAGGCCTTCGACGGCGGCTCCGATCGTTAGCCACCGCACAGGTCGCGCTCTCGGTCCCGTGGCCGGATGAGACAAACGAGAAACGCAAGTATCAGTCGGAAGGTCGAAGGGGAGGGGAAAGGAGCAGGTACACGCCGTCGACAAGCGACAGCGCCAACATCGTGATCCGGGACTATGCCCGGAAGCGCCACTTGGCCCGTCAGCTGGGGGAAGCGGCCTGGGAAACCAGCGAAGGAATCGAAGCTGTTGGCGACTCGAAGTCGTGTCTCACCCCGAGCAGATTGACCACTGCCAGGACAAAACCGGCGATGACGAGCCAGGTCAGGCGGCGGCTCTGCTGGTGGCGGATGCCTCGCAGGTACAGGTAGCCGGCGTAGGTCAGCCAGGTGGGCAGTGCCATCCAGATCTTGACGTCGCGCGCACCCAGGTACTCACCCGGCGCCCCGAAGAGCCAGATGATTCCCATGGCCAATCCCAGGGTGAAGAAGGAGAAACCGATCCCGGTGGCGAACAAGGTCACTTGGGAGGAGGAATCGAGGGCGGGTAGATAGCGATTGAGGCGTCCCTTCTTCAGGAGCCGCGCCTGAACCAGGTAGAGCACGGCCGCGCCAAAGGCGAGAGCGAAGCCGACATGGCCGATCAGGGTGACGACCAGGTGCACGCCCAGCCAGGGGAAACGCACCAGCATGGATTCGGCATCGTCAAAGCGGACCGGCATGAGCATGGGATAGAGGAGAACGAGGAAGGCCAGCGGTGCCAGCAGCAGACTCAGGTATCGGGCTCCGGTCCTGCTTTCGAGGAGCAGGCCGGCAATCAGAAATGCGATGATGAACAGGGACAGCAGGAATATCAGGTTGGTGATCGGCGAGAGGCGAGAGAACGCGGTGTGCAGGATCAGCCCCATGACGTGAACCCCCACCCCCAGCGTCAGGGCGTTGCGCCCCCAGGCAAACCAGTGGCTTTTTCTGAACAGGAAGTGCCCCTGAAGCAACAAGGTGGCCGACAGGTACAGCACCAGGGAGATGGTGAGGACGACGAGGCAGGCGGTGGTCACGATTCTCCCTCCTCTGGATTCTTGTGGCCGTCGAGGTTGAAGAGGCGGCGCACGGTGTCGAGGTGAAGATAGCCGTTTTCGGTGTTGGCCAGCTTGCGGATCTGAACCAGCGGCTGGTGGAGGAGCTTGTTGGCGAACCCCTGCAGCGCGGCCTCCACCGCACTGCGGTCGTCCTCAGACAGGTGGGAGAGCTTTCCCGACCAACGGTCGAGCTCCTGCTGGCGCAGTTCGTCCGCATGTCTGCACAGATCGACGATGAGGGGTCCCGAGCCCAACGCTTTGAGCCAGCGAAGGAAATCAGTCTGTTCCTCGTCGATGAGGCTCTGGACTGAGCGGATCTCCTCCTCCCGCTCCTTGCGGTTGGCCTCGACCACCTGTTCGAGGTCGTCGATGTCGAACAGGAAGACACTGTCGATCTGGCGGATCAGAGGGTCGACGTCGCGGGGCACGGCGATGTCGATGAGGAAGAGGGGGCGGCCACGACGGTGGCGCATCGCCTGTTTCACCATGTCGGGCAGGACGAGGAAGTCGGGCGCGGAGGTGGAGGAGATGACGATGTCGACTTCCGCCAGTCGAGAGGGGAATTCGTCCAGAGGGATGGCCGCGCCGCGAAAACGGCGGGCGAGCTCAACGGCGCGCTCGTGGGTGCGGTTGGCCACTACCAACTGGTGGATGCCGCTGTCGACTAGATACTGGGCTGTCAACTCCGCCATCTCTCCCGCCCCGAGCAGGAGAACATCTCGATCTTCGAGGCGGTCGAATATCTGCCCCGCCAGCTCCACGGCGGCGGTGCTGACGGACAGGTGGCCGCGGCCGATGTCGGTTTCGGTGCGGGCGCGCTTGCCGATCTTGAGGGCGCGCTGGAAGACCTCGTTGATGAGGAGCCGAGCCGAGCCGGTCTGCTGGGCCGTCTCCAGAGCGCGGCGGACCTGGCCGAGGATCTCCGATTCTCCAATGACGAGGGAGTCGATGCCGGAGGATACGCCAAACAGGTGGAGGGAGACGTCGGCGTCGGCGAACTCGTAGAAGCACGGCTCGATGTCGGTCAGGTCGAGATCGTGGACTTCGGCCAGAAACTGGCGCAGGCGGCGGGCCGTCCCTTCTCCGTCGCAGGCGGCGTAGATCTCGGTGCGGTTACAGGTGGAGAGAATGGCGGCCTCGGCCATCCCGTAACTCTCCAGAAGCTGACGGAGAGCGACCGACTGAGACGACTCGGCGAAAGACAGTTTTTCGCGTACTTCGACTGGCGCCGTGGTGTGGTTGAGTCCGAGGGTGTGTAAGAGCACGGGAATCGTCTCTCTTGCGGAGAGCAGAGGCGGGAGTGGAAGAAGGCTCCGTCGCCAACCTCGATGGCGCCTCTCGTCGCGGCGCGTATGCGGCGCCCTCGATATTTCCTCGACCGGAGACCGGGGCGTGGGGGACCGTCCACTATCAGCGGCCAGCCCGGGTTCGTCGTCGAGGGCGCATCCCGGGCGATGATTAGAAGAACGGAAACCGAGATGGATGCGGCAAACGGCGTCGGACAGACTTCACGCCACTGCGCCCTCGGGCGTTCGCCTCCTAATGTGTGGATCGTTTCGCCGCCCAAAGCAACTAACATGCCAATAGTTGCCAATGGATACAGTACGGTAACAACTTCATACCGTGTCAGGGAGCACACCCGGGCCTAAGAGGGCAACAGACAATGCGAGCACCCAGGGAGGGAATGCGCAGTTTCAGACTGACGCTCAGATGGTCGACAGCCGCGGTCTGCCTGCTGCTGTGGGTCCCCTCGGACCTGCCTGCGGGGGCCTGGACGCTGCCGAAGGGAAAGGTCTGGGCAAAGGCCGCCTATTTCCAGCAGAGGACGGACGAGTGGTACCTGGCATCTCCCGAGTTCGACGGAAAGCTGTTCGCCGCCGGCACTCGAAGACCCTACCGATTCAACGGGGAGTACGACTCCAAGGTCGTCTTTCTGGAGGCGTTCTACGGCGTCACCGACCGTCTGGACCTGGGCGTACAGCTACCCTTCTACGATCAGGTGTTCGACGACGACACCCGTCTGGAGCCGCCCTCCGACTCCGGCTTCAGCGATATCCGGCTATTCGCCAAGTTGAACGCACTGCAGAAGCCGGTGCTCGTCACTTTCAAGGGGGGCGTCAAGATGCCGACCGGCGACTTCGTCAACGTGGACGGCTTGATCCCGGTGGGCGAGGGGCAGTGGGACCTCGACTTCGTCGTCCAGGTGGCGCGGTCCTTCTGGCCGCTGCCAGTCTACGCCAATGTCGATATCGGCTACAGAGTGCGGATGAGAAACGACCAGATCCTCCGGGACCCCGGTGACGAGTGGCTCTTCAACGGCGAAGTCGGGTTCAATCTCACCCGCCGACTACTGCTGGCGACAAAAGTCGAACTGCTGCGAGGCGCCGCCGCGACCGATTTCGGCTTCAAGAATACCTCTCAGATCAAGCGCATCACCTACTTGAGTCCAACGATCATGTACAACGTCCACGGCGGCACCACAGCAGAACTGGCCTACAGGTTCACCATCAACGGGCGCAACTTCCCTGCGGGCAAGCAGTTGGCGGTCGGACTGTCTCAGAATCTGGACTTTGGAACGCTATTCCGAAGGCTTCGATAGGGCCCATCACAGCGGCGGAGAGAACCCGACGGAGGAACAGTTGTATCGCTTGCCTCATTCATTCTTCACCTCTGTGGGGGGAGGAGAGAGGACCGTCAGTCCCTGCCGGCGCAGACACAGCTGTATCTCCTCGCCCGACACCAGGGACAGCTCGGTGTAGGCTGAGTCCGGGAAGCGCACCTCCACCAACTGGTCGTTGGTGAGGCGCACGCTGAGGTCGTGGCCGTGATCGACGTGGTGCTGATGTGAGACGACTCGTCCCGCAACGAGGTTGTGGCTCAGGTCTTCGGTGATCGGCACATCCGGGTAGATGACCTTTACCTCCTCGGGGTGAATGTAGAAGGTCACGGTGGACTCCGCCGCCTCCGGTGGGGCGATGGCTTCGATCGCCAATCCCGCCCAATCGAGGTGGAGGCACTTGAAGTCAGCGCCCATGACACGGGCGCGGAAGAGGTTTTTCAGGCCCATGATCTCGGCCACGTGCTGGTCGACGGGATGGCGGAACACCTGATCCACGGGCCCCACCTGCAGCACCCTGCCATTCTGCAGCACCGCCAGCCGGTCGCCGACGGCGAAGGCATCATCCAAGTTGTGGGTCACATAGAGCGCCACGAAGTCGAGTTCCCGGCGCAGCTGCCGCAGGTCCTGCTGAAGGCGCTCTCGCAGCGGCAGGTCCAGAGCCGAGAAGGGCTCGTCGAGGAGCAAGATCCGGGGTCGGCTGGCCAAGGCCCGAGCGATGGCGACGCGCTGCTGCTGCCCCCCGGACAGTTGATGGGGTAGGCGTCCGGCCAGGTGGGTGAGACTCATGCGTTCCAGTAGTTCCAGGGAGTGGTTGCGGCCGTCCCGGTCCCGCCAGCGAGAGAAAGCGACGTTTTCCTCCGCCGTCAGGTGGGGGAAAAGGGCGTAGTCCTGGAAGACATAGCCGACGCCGCGCTTGCGAGGGGGGAGGCTGCTCCTGTCGCCCCGGCCTCCTCTCCCGCCGGCGTCCCGCCGGAAGAGTACCCGATCGTCCAGTCGGATCTCGCCGCTGTCCGGTGTCAACAGACCGGCCACGGCATTGAGGGTCGATGTCTTGCCCGCTCCCGAAGCACCGTAGAGGACGAGGATCTCTCCCCCCACTTCCAACTCCACGTGGAGATGGAAGTCCCCAAGCTGTCTGTGGATATCCAGCGACAGACAACGACCTTCGCCCTCACTCACTCGCCGTCCTCCAATCTATTACCGGTCTGGCCATCCTCACGCGCCCACCCACCCCGCCGCAGGAGCGCCTGCGTCGGAGAAGCGCGGCCCGGCTCCACGCGGCGCACCAGCCACAGGCTGAAGAATCCCATGAGGGTCATGAGCAGGACCAGGTACTGGGTCAGTTCGGGTTGGCGGCTCAACACGGAGTCGTAGATGGCCAGAGGCAGGGTTTGCGTCCTGCCGGGGAGGTTGCCGGCTACCATCAGAGTGGCGCCGAACTCACCCAGCGCCCGAGTGCCGCCCAGAATCAGACCGGCGATGACGCCGCGCCGGGCCAGAGGCAGGGTGATGCGCCAGAGGACGGCCAGCTCGGAAGATCCCAGGGTGCGGGCGGCCTGCTCGAAGGTCGGGTCGACGTTGGCGATGGCGGCACGGGAGGCCTGAAACATGAGCGGGAGGCCGACAATGGTCGCGGCGATGACGGCGGCGGGCCAGGTGAACAGGGCATTCCACCCCAGCCAGGTCGCCAAGGGGCCGCTCTGACCCAGTACTACCAGCAGGTAATAGCCCACCACGCTCGGCGGCAGCACGAGGGGCAGGTGGATTACGGCCTCGACCACGCTTTGCCCTCGAAAGCGGCTGCGTGCCAGCCACACCGCCAGCCCGCCCCCGATAATGAAGATCAGTCCGGTAGCTGCGGCCGTCACCTTCAACGAGATAATCAGGGGCTGCCAGATCACGACGAGCTCCCCACCGCCGAGGCCGGACTCGGCAATATCGCGGCCGAGTCCAGAGGTTGGAAGCCGTGCCGGCGCAAGATCGCCTGTACCGTGGGCGAGAGCAGGAACTCGACGAAGCCAAGGGCGTGGGTGTCGAGTCGCGAGGAGGCGATTACGGCTATGGTCTGCTCCACGGGGCTGTAGAGCGTCGGCGTTACACTCACCCACCGCCCCCCGGCTCGAGTGGCCAGCGCCCGGGGAACCACGGCGGCGTCCACATCTCCTGTTTCGGCGTACTGAAGGGCCTGTCGCACGGTGCGGCCCAGAACGAGCTTGGGCTGGAGGCGCTCCCAGAGGGAAGCAGCGACGAGAGCCTGACGCGCCGCCGTGCCGTAGGGAGCGTACTCCGGGTGGGCAACAGCGATGCGCTTCACCGCGGCCGTGGCCAGGTCACCGAGGCCCTTCAGGTGCAGCGGGCTGTCTTCTCTAACCCAGATCACCAGGTCGCCGCGGCAGAAGACGTGCCGCGACCCGGGAGTGATCAGATTTCCGGCGGCGAGGTGATCGACGAAATCGGCGCCGGCGGCGGCGAAGACATCGACCGGTGCCCCCTGCTCGATCTGCAGGGCGAACCGGCCGGTGGCGCCGAAGGCGCAGGACACGGAAACGTCGCTCTCCCGTTCGAAAAGGGGTACGATTTCCTCGAACGCGAAGGTCAGGCTCGAGGCAGCCGACACGGTGAGGGCGGGGCCTTCGGTCTCCCGTTCAGAACAGGCGATACACAGAGAGGCCAGCAGCCACAGCGCCGCTCGCCGGAACGGGGCCGCCTGGGTGATCCGCATGCTTCTGTACGCAGACTCTCGTAACATTTCTCCTCAGTGCCCCATGCGCCGGCCGGCGGGTGTGCTGATCCGCGTGAAAAGCGCGGAATTAAGATGTTCCAACTCGAATAAACACTATCAGATAACCACGGTTTTCGCAAACCATTCTCGGCTGCGGTCAGGCCGGATGGCCAGGGTATTTTTTGGTTGACTTGGACTTACTGCCTCGCGTATATTCCTCCACGAACCGGTGAGACGCGTCGGTTCATCGCAACTATGCCAACTGGCTGGTCCATCGGACAACGCTGCTTCGATAACCGGTCATCCAGCGGTGCACACGAGATTACGGCTCACGGCGAGTACTGATTACGGCTCACGCCGAGTCTAGCGCAGCTCTCGTGATGAAAAAGAAAGGAGGTGGTCAGTGAGTAGTTGTATACCCTTAAGGAGGTCGACCACCTGACCTTAGCTTTCACCGGGTGGTTGACCACCTGGACGGACTCTGGCCTCATCCGCCAGCTGTCCTGAGGTATCCCGGGCGCATCGCAGCGGTGCGCCCGGACTTTTTTTGCCTGCCGGTCAGCGTCCGGCGTCTGCCGGGGCGGGGAGCGCGAGGAAGGAGATGAGGTGGGCGACGTGCATGACGAATTCGGCGGTGACGTGGATATTGTCCGACAGAGTCGGTTCCGGGTTCCAGAACTTCGTGTCCTCCCAGTGGCCGTCATCGAGCTGGTTGCCAACGAACCAGTCGGCCATGCGGGCGGCCCAGGCCCGGTACTTCTCCTCCCCCGTGGCCACGTACAGCAATCCTGACCCCCAGCCTGACTTGCATGTCTGCATGGACTGAAACTGGCACTCGTCGGTGGTCATGGAGAAATCCTGATAACTCCTGGCCAGAGCCAGCCAGTTCCCCTCACCGGTAGCCAGATACAGGTGAGCGAGAAAGGCGGCGGCGATGCCGCCGTTGAAATGGTGCTGCCAGGGCTCGGACTTCTCGGTGACGTAAAGGGCCTTCTGTTGCTCAGGGTACTCGGTGATCAGGCCCAGGTCGGCGGAGTACACTGCGAATAACCGGCGATCGACCTCCGGCTGCAGGCTCCAGAGTCGCTCCATCCAGATACCGGCACGGCGCGCGGCATCGAGCTCACCGGCGACAAGCAGGCTCATACCGGCTTGAGCGGTGGGGAAGATCTCCTGCTCTCCCGCCGACGTT
>PBRM01000096.1 GCA_002725915.1 Gemmatimonadota bacterium | reverse complement strand
TCGCGGAGGCTCGCGAGGGGCTGAAGCGCTCCATCAGATTGTGGCGCTACTGTCGGAGCCGCCGGTTGCGTCTCCGACTTTCCCAGGCTTGCATCCGGCTTGGTGGCCTCCTGGATGTCCTTCGACACCTCCGACGCAGCGGCGACCAGCTCGTCGACGAGCTGCATTACTTCGACATAGCCGCTGTTGAGATTACCAAGGAGGAGTGGGAAGCCTTTGGCGGACACGTCGATAGGTTCGGGCGCCAGACGGGCGCCGGTCGAATCGACACCATAAAGGTGCCTGGGAGGGACTGGAGTGAGTGGAGTGAGGCGTACCAGACCCGGTCTGAACCCTTCAGATCGCCGGCGCCACGCCGCAACGCAATGGTGCAGGCGCGGCTGCGGACGAGGGATCCGCTGCGCGCGGCGACGCTGAGCCGCGTGGTCCTGCAGCTGGGGCCGCCGCTGGTGGATCAGACCTTCGCCGAGATCTGGCCAAACGCCGGAGTCGATCCAGGAGAAGACCAGGAGTACACGATGTATATCAAGCCGGTGTTCCAGGCCGGCGACGATGGCTTCGACCGCCTGCTGCTGCAGTCCTCTTCGTCATCTCCGATGGAGATGCTCTCGCTGCACGTGGGACGCGACCAGGAGCTGGGGATGGGCACCGCCACCCAGCTGTGGCCGGGCGCGGTCACGGTCGAAGAGGCCAGTGATGCCGGCAGCGTCGAGCTGATCTTCCCCGAGTCGGTGACCCGCGGCGGCCAGGTGTACGCGGCGCGCTTCCGCACCAGGGTGTTCCTCAGCGGCACCACGTTCCAGGTGGAGCTGATGCGGGACTCGCGGCCCGGTGTGGTGCAGATGGCCAGCGAGGGCGAGGCCAGCTCTCTGGTGCGCGGCCAGACGCTGGTCGTGGTCTCGAACTTGGTCGACGCGCCGCTGATGGCATCGGTCATGGCCGTGCCGCCGGTGTTCACACCGAATGGCGATGGCGTCAACGAGACGACCGAGATCCGCTTCGATCTGTTCAGGATGACGGGCACGAGAAGGCTGGAGGTCGGCATCTATGACCTGAACGGCCGGCGGGTGCGCGATCTGTCCGTGATGCGCCAGCGTCCCAGCGGCAGTCACGCCATCATGTGGAACGGCCACGACGACGACGACGCGCTGGTTCCGCCGGGTATCTATCTGGCGCGCATCAATGTTCCCATCGACTCCAGACAGGGCGTCACAGACGCCGTGCGGACCGTCCATGTGGTATACTAGGCCGTACCACCGGCGGCTCGCCCTGGCCTTGCTGGTCGGCGTGGCGCCGGCCTGGAGCCAGAGCAGACTACTGCAGCAGGGCAACTACACCCTGCCGACGGGTATGGGTCTGCAGCCGCAGTTCGACCTGGAGAAGGTGAGCCCGGTAGTGCACGAGTGGTATACGCCGCAGCACCTCTTCGAGAGTCAGGTGCGGCCCTGGTATGTGAATGACACGCAGTACGCCAGGGAAACCTATGTGCGTTACGTCGATCAGCTGCTGGAGGGGTTCGAGCACTTCGATACCTTCGGGCGTTCCCTGGGAAGAGGGTGGCTGGTCTACAACTGGCAGCACGTCAGGAACGAGCGCAACGGCAGTCTGATCGACAAGGGGATCACCAACGTCGATGGCGCCCAGTTCTCCTCGGCATTCCAGAACCTCGTCGTCTCCTCGGACACCGATGGCCGGTCCATCTACCGCATGTCGGTGGGCGACCGCATCTTCACGCGTTTCTCGCCACTGACGTTCTACAAACCCAGATTCAACGGCGTGCGTCTCGACTATGCCAACGACAGGATCGAGGGCACCATGCTGCTGTCCCGGCCGAGCCAGCCCGACGGCTTCAGCCAGACCAATATCACGCACATGATTGGCGGCCACGGCAGGGCGCAGGTGGCGGCCAACGCGACCTTGGGCCTGACCTACGTCAACGCCTACAGCACGCGCACCGATCTGGACTTCGAGCTGGGCAACCCGCTCAACGGCATCGTGCCGTCGCGTCAGGACCAGCCGGTGCAGAAGCTGTGGGTGCGCATCCGAGACGACTCGCCCTCAGACTTCGTCGGCGGCGGCCGGGTGTTCCGCCACGAGATCGTCCTCGAGGACACCAGCGGCCAGGTGTTCCGCGGCCGCGATATCGGCCTGCTGCCGACGATCGAGGGTGGCCGCCGCGTCGACGGGGCGCTGGTCACCGACGGCTCCGAAACCGTCGTGCTGCTTTACGACCTGGCGCAGCTGGCCGAGTTACCGGCTCTGCAAGACGGCCAGCTGCTGACGTCGGCCGTGCGCCGCGCCACGGTGGAGTTGTCACTGGCCAACGACTACCTGGTCGAGATGGCCTCGGACCGGCAGAGCGATGGCGACCGCTACGATCCGGAGATCGTCTTCCTGCCCGTCAGGCGCGCCGACGGCAACGTGCAGGATCAGAGCAACAGCCAGCAGATTAGTATCGACTTCGGCTTCCCCACCGCCAACGAGCTCATCGGCGTCGACTGGGATCTCGCATACTGGCGAGGGCTGTCGATCCAGGGCGAGGCGGTGCTCAACCGACGCCACCAGAAGTATCCGGGGCCCCGTCCATCGCAGCAGTACCACTTTGTGCGCGAGTCGACGGCGGCCTACGCCAATGCGGCCTATTCGCGCAATCCGTGGTCCGTGTTCGTCGAAGTCTTCGCCATCGAAGATGGCTACAGCACGAGTCACTGGGTCGCGGAGACCAACAAGGGCTTGGCTTTCAAGGCGGACATTCCCCGGGTCTACGAGTTCGTTGACGACGACGACGACAACAACGCCGTCCCCGAGTGGATCAGGCCCTTCCAGAACATCGCCAGCCTGGGCCAGCAGGAAACGGTACAGGAACTCCCGGCATGGCCGGGCTATGACGAGAATCGGGATTTCATCTACGACCACAACCAGAACCGCAATCTGGTGCCCGACTACGACGAGCCCTTCCTGCGCTTCAGGTCCGACCGTCCCGAGTTCCTGTTTGGCATGGACATGAACCACAACGCCACTGTCGACCGCTTCGAGAACGACGATCAGCCCGACTACCCCTACAAACGCGATCATCGGGGGTACAATGTCTACACCAGGGTTAACGCCGGACCCGACGCGTCGCTGACCCTGGGGCGTCAGCGCATGGAGCTGATCTCGGGAGACGGCCACACACGTTCGGTGTACGCGCTGGGCACGTGGGTGCAGGAGCTGGGTAGCGCGGGCAGGCTTCGGGTCTTCGATTTCGGCGCGCGGGTGCGCGACGACATCGCGGACCACCTGCGACAGTGGGTGCAGCCCCTCGGCACGGCCGGGCGCATGCGGGACCTGGCCGACGGTCTGCCCGCTATGGACACCTGGCGCAACACCTTCTACGTCGACTGGACCCAGCGTCTCGGCGATGTGCGCGCGCTGCATCGCTTCAAGTTGGAGCGCTGGTGGCAGCGCGACTCGAAGGAGCAGGTAGCCGCCCGGGAGGGCCGGAGACTGTCGGGGTTCACCGGTGTCATCAACAAGGCAGAGTGGTCGATCCCCATTGGCCTCGCATTACTGGAGCCGCGTTTCAAGAGCGAGTATCGCAGCGACCGTCCGTTCAGAAAGCAATTGTCCACGGCGCGCAGTATCGAGGAGACGGTATTCCTGCTGTGGACTCAACCGCTGTTCGCCGAACGCACCACGGTAAACTACTACGCGGGTTACGGCAAACAGCTCTTCGACACCGAGGTCCAGGCCGGCCTGGAGGTGTCCCGCTTGTGGATGATCGACGGCCGCCGCGAAGACATAGATCAGGGCTTCAGCAGCCAGACGGTCGTCTTCCAGCTCGTTAACCGAGTCGCTTACCAGGGGTATAAACTCGTATCGCGAACCGGGCTTCAGCTTACCAGACGCAAGCTCGAGGACGGTGAGCGGCAGGACTCGAACCTCGTGTTCATGGTAATCAACGCGGGTCTGAGATAGGATGAAGAGGATCTACTTCGGCGTCGTCGGTCACCTCACGCTTGCCGCCATGTTGCTGGTGCCGGGCGCTGCCGTGGCGCAGGTGCGTCTGTTCCAGCTGGGCAGGGGCGCCAACACCTGGGCCAGTGGCGGCAACGGCGGCAACCCGCAGATCATCGTGAAGAAGGGTTCTGTCGCCGCTATCGACTCGAGCAACGCTCCCGGCGCCGCCATCGAGTACGAGCACCGGGATGGGTGGATTACGCCTCGCTTCTTCGACGGTCAGACCAACATATCCCCGCTGTTGCTGGACGGCACGGGGTCGATCAGGGCCCCCAACTCGCTGTCGATATCGACCTCGCTCCGCAGAAAGCAGCTGGAGGGCATCATCAACGGCGACCACTCCGTGGCCTTCGAGCGCAAGCCCAGTCCCTTCGCGGAGACGCCGGCCTTCGGCATCTGGGTGATCATGGACTTCGCGCGGCTGGTGGGCATCAAGCGCATTCGCTTCTACCCGCGCAATACCGTTGTGGCGACACCGCGGCAGCCGTTCCACGACGACTTCCTGAGGGGTTACGAATTGTTCATCAACGAGCGTATCACCGATCGCTCAGGAGGGGCGCCTGACGTGCTGGTGTCACAAGTGGCGCAGAACATCGAAGCCATTGTCGACATCCCCATCGAGCCCCAGTACGTACGGCTGATCAAGCTGCGGTCCATCACCACGTCGCCCTTCGAGATCGACGAGATCGAGGTGTTCGGAACCGGCTACCTCGGCGAAGCGGCCTATTACTCGGACGTCATCGATCTGGGGGATCGCTCGGCGGTCGGCGTTATTCGCTGGGTGGCCGACGCCATCGGCGATCCCGCCTTCTCCCAGCTGGGGGTACGCGCCCGCACGGGGGACGACGACTCGCCGGTGCTGTATCGCCGCCGGGATGTCAGCGACTTCGGCGTCGAGTTCACCGAGGTGACGCCGGAGGAATACTGGGAGCTCAAAAGGGCGAACCGGGACGCCCTGGCAGACGACGAGGTGTTCTGGAGCCCGTGGAAATCACTGGAGAACGGCACCATTCCGGCCGTACCCGGGCCGCGGCGCTATATCCAGCTTCAGGTAGATTTCGAGGGCAGGCTGTTCGACACGCGCGCCGTGAAGCGCCTGCAATTCGCCTATCTGAATCCGCCGCTCGCCGATACGCTCAAGGCCGAGGTCTTTCCGCGTCTGGCCGAGGCCGAGCAGGCGGCCACCTTTCGCTACGGCGTGCTGCTGCGCGGCGCCGACGACATCCAGGGGTTCGACCAGCTCGAAGTGGACACCAATGTGCCCATCGAGAACATCCGGGGACTGACGATAAACGGCGAGCCCAGGGCCTGGGACGAGGTGTTCAACCGGGACAACGCCTTTCGCATTTCGTTTCCCCTGGTCAGACAGGATAGCTCGACGGTGGAGTTCTCCTTCGACGTGCCGATCTTCCGCTTCGGTTCCGTGTTCTCCGGACGGGCCATCAACAGCCGCTTCCCCACCGTGCCGCAGCGCCTCGGTTCAGGCCAGGCAGTGGACTTCGGGCCCGGCGATTTCGACGCCGCGTCCGGCGTTACGGTGGTAATCCCAAAGCCGCAGATCGGCCACCTGGTCGGTGCGGTCATCGTCACCAACAAGGTGTTTACCCCCAACGGAGACGCCGTCAACGAGCAGTTCGGCATGGACTTCAATATCCTGCAACTCGTCCAACCGGCGCCGGTGGCACTGGACATCTATGACCTGTCGGCGCGCCGGGTGTGCCGCGTCTTCGAGGAGGAGCGAGGTATCGGGCCGGTCAGCCTGACCTGGGCCGGCCGCCTCGCCGACGGCAGTCTGGCAACTCCGGGCAACTACATCTGGGTTCTGCGCGTCATGGCCGACGCCTTCGAGGAGCGGCACCAGGGCGTGCTCTCCGTGGTTTACTGAGGGGTTTATCAGGAGAAGGATGGAAGCTATCAGTCGATATCTGCCGCGCCTCGCGCTTGCCGCCGGAATGGTGCTCCTGCTAGCGATGGCAGCGTCTGTGCAGGCGCAGGACTTCGGCGCCCGTCTGGGTACGATCAAGCGCGGCGGCAGGGTCACCTACGAGCCCACTGGGCCCGGTGTGCTATTCGACGCCCTCGACCCAGCCATGCGCAAATGGTATGTCCCGCAGGAACTCTACTCGGAATACCAGTGGAAGCAGTGGGAGTACAGCAACTACGCGCGCACCAACTACCAACGCTATGTGTCCACCTCCCTGGAGGGCGACTACTGGTACGACGTCTATGGAAACTACCTGACACGGGGCTGGCTGGTATACGACTGGCGCCAGGAGTCGCCTCAGCCTTTTGGCAGCACGCTGGAGAAGAGCTCCCAGTTCTCTTCGTGGTTCAGCAGTCTCGTCGTCGCCTCGGACCACAAGGGCCAGTTTCACTACGCCCTCACCGTCGGCAACCAGCTGCGCACTACGTTGACGCCGATGACCTTCTCCAAGGCGCTCTACAACGGCCTGCAGTGGGACTTCGCCTCCGACAAGCACGAAGCCACCCTGGTGCTGTCGCGCATCAGTGAGCCCAACTCTCCGGGCCCGGAGACCGACACGCGCACCAATCTGACCAACCTTCTGGGCGCACGCGTGACGGCACAAGTGGGGGATTTCGTCAAGGTGGGGGGTACTTTCGTCAACGCCCATCACTCGCAGACGCAGATCGAGGCCGTCAACGGCGACATCTTCCGAGGGCGTCTGACCGAGGCGCAGAACTTCGGCAACGTCAATCTCGTCAGCGTGCGCATCAGCGACGACTCCCCGGAGGACGGCGAGGGAGGCGGGGGGCTGTTCAGCAGCGACATCATCATCACCGACGTCGACGGCAACGTCCTGCGGGGAAGCCAGATCGGTTTCAGGCCCCTGATCTCGGGTGGTTTCGAGCGCCGTGGTTTTCTGGCGGCCGACGGCACCGAGGAGATCATGCTGGCCTTCGACTTCAATGACCGCACCTATTCGGGACCGGATCCCAGCGAGATCGAGAGCGCCCAGATCGAGCTCGTGGTCGCCAACGACTATTTCGTCGAGGTGGCCTCCGATCGCCAGGTCAACGCCGGTGAGAGCGTCGTCTTTCTGCCCGTGGCGCGAGCCTCGGGCAACGTAAAGGACGGCTCCAACCAGCGTGTGCTGGCCTTCGATTACGGGCTGCCCACGGCCAACCAGATCCTCGGCTTTACAATCGAGGTAGATGACCTGGCGGGACTGGAGGCCTATCTGGAGGTGGATGTCAATCACCAATTTCGACAGTACCCCAACCCAAATCTGAAGCGGCACCACACGGCCAGCGATAGGGCCACCGCCTGGCTGTTGAATATGTCGAAGGTGTCTTATCCGTTTTTCGTCTTCGTGGAGGCCTACAGCGTCAATCCGCGCTACAATACGACGCTTGTCGTGGCCGGCGATGACGGTGTCGTGGATTACACCAACGATTTCCAGCGCTTCGAGTTCGTCGACGACAACGACGACCAGGACCGCAGGCCCGACTGGCGCCGCAAGACGTATGGCCCGGGCGACGTCGAGGTATTTCCCGGCTGGGATGAAAACAACGATTTCATATCGGACTTCAACCAGAACGACAACGAGGACAGTCCCAACCTGATCCCCGACTACGAGGAGCCGTTCCTGCGGTTCTACTCGGATCGTCCCGAGTTCCTCTTCGGCATCGACATGAACCACAACGGCGTAGTCGACCGCTTCGAGAACGACGCGCGGGCAGATTACCCCTACCGGAAAGACCAGAAAGGCTACAACGTCTACGCTGGTGCGCATTTCGGTCCCGAGGTGCGGCTGACGGCTGGTCGCATGCGAGTGCGGCAGTTCACCGACAAGCGCTACAACCGAGCCACCTATCTGCTGGCCACAGCAGAGACCAATCACCCGCGCTGGGGTCGCCTCAGGCTGTTCCAGGATCTGCGCAAGGTGAAGGACAACATCGTCGACGATCTGCTGCAGTGGCAGCAGCTACCCAATACCAGGGGCGGCAACAGACTCGTCGCGGACAGGCTGCCGGCGCAGGACACGGTGGTCAACACGACGTGGATCGGTTGGGACCACACACCGACGGCCGGGCTCACTATCACGCATCGCCTCAAGTGGCAGCTGTATCACCAGCTGGGATCCGATCTGGAGCTGGAGCTCAGAGGCGCGCGCGACCAGAGCAGCTTCCTGGGGGCCATCAACAAGGCAGAGTACTCGTTGAACCTGGGCCGCTGGACCGTATCGCCCCGATGGAAGAGCGAGTTCAGGCGCGAAACGCCGCTCAGCACAGGCGAGTTCAAGCGCCAGGAGCTGTCGGAGATATTCATGCTGGTGGTGCGCTTTCCCTTCATGCGACGCAGTTTCGTCGAGAGCGGCGTGGATTACGAGATCTTCAGTCAGATGCGCGATCCCCCGCCACCGCGGTCGAACCCGGACTTCAAGGGGGTGACGTCGACATTGCAGATGACGAATTTTACCGAGTATCAGGGCTATCGTCTGACGACGACGATGGGAATCGAGCTGTCGCGACTGGACTTTGGCTTCAAGCGGGCGGAGACACGTTCACGCGGCTTCATCACCATCTACGCGGGGGTGCAGGAATGACGGCCGCTCTGAAGAGGTGGCCCGCAGTGGCCCTGGCGGCCGTACTTGCGGTCGCTCTGGCGACGTGCAGCTCCGACTCGCGTATCGAGCCGGCCGGCCCGGGCCGTGTCGCGCACGAGGCGGAGCACACGGAGTTCGCCGACGCGGGACTGGAGAGCGCCGTGCGCGCCGCGCTGGCGGCGCCGCGTGGCCCCCTCGCCGATTCACAGCTGGCGTCCATCCGGCGACTGGAGGCCGTGCAGCTGGAGATCGCCGACCTGCGGGGCGTCGAGCGCATGCCCAACATCGCCGTGCTCATGGTGGCCGCCAACCGGATCAGGGATGTGTCGCCACTGACGGCGCTGATAGATCTGGAGATACTCGATCTGTCCAACAACAGGGTTCAGGACCTAGATGGACTCGCCGGCCTGCGGCAGCTGCGTGAACTCAACCTGGACGACAACCAGGTGCAGGACCTGACGCCGCTGTCCGGCCTCACCGGGTTGATCCTGCTGAACGTCACCTTCAACTTCGTGGAACAGATCGAAGTCCTCGTGCGGCTGCTTAACCTGGAGAGTGTCGAGCTGGCCGGCAACCCGCTCTCAGCGGCGGCGCTGGACCGCGACCTCGTGCTGCTGCAGGAAGCTGGTGTGCAGACCGACTTCTACGAGCCCTTCATCACCTTTGTGGACCGGCAGCTCGAGGAAGTCGTACGACGGACGCTGGGCAAGCCCGACATCGCCTTGACCAAGGACGACCTCCTGACGATTACCAATCTGCGCGGCGCGGGACAGAACATCGCCAACCTGACCGGCATCGAGGCACTGGCTAATCTCGAGTCGCTGAATCTGGCGATCAACAAGATCGTAGACATGTCGCCGGTGAGCCGTCTCACCGGGCTGACCGACCTGTCTCTGACGACCAATCCGTTGACCGATCTGAGCCCGCTCGCGTCGCTGACGGCGCTGGAGAAGCTGCGCTTCAACGCCACGAGCGTGGACGACGTGTCCTTCCTGTCGGATATGGTGAGACTGAACCGCCTCGAGATGGAGGGCAACGGTATCATCGACCTGTCGCCGCTTGCCAATCTGCGGCAGATGGAGGCGCTGCGCATCTCGAATAATGACATCGTCGATATCTCGCCCCTGATCGGCATGCTGCGACTGACCGATCTCAGGGCCAGCGGCAACGACATCGTCGATCTGACGCCGCTGCGCGGCATGCAGAGACTGCTGAGACTGTCATTGCGGAGCAACGAGATCGAGGATGTCTCCATCTTGCTTGAACTGCGCGAGCTGAAGATAGTGGAGCTCGGCAACAATCCCCTCAGTGACGAAGCGCTTGAGGTGCACATCCCGGCGCTGCGCGAAAGAGGGGTGAGCGTCCAGTGGTAGCACCGTTGATGCCGGTGCCGATGACTACGGCGTCTGCAGTCTGCATGTATTAACTCCTCGGAATGAACAACCTCGGCCAGATTGGCGTGGTCGGTGCTTGCCGACTCAGCAGCCACCGACGCGGGTCCAGTCTCATAGGTGCTGTACCAGTGAAGGAGGCACTGGCGCGCCATCTCTGAAGATGCAATTGGCAAGACGTGACACTGGAAGAGGCTCCCGTACGTCGGGCTGATGCACAGATGACCACGAGTTGCCGCTGCGAGTCAGACTTCTCCGTAATTCCCCAAGATTACCTAAGTGAGATCCCGAAGGAGCCCGTGGCCTGATGTGCACCGGAGCGCCTGCGCTCACTGGCGCTCCGGGAGTTTCCTCGATACTTCAGATGCACTTCGAGCTTCTCCACGCGCATGGGGGACTCGGCCGAGTCGCGCCCCGATAGAGAGAGAATGCCGATCAGATTGTCGCCTACGGCGAAATGCTCCGCCGCCGCGACGAAGACGAGCCATCCCCCCTCGACGGCGGGTTTTCTCAACAAGGCGCCATTGACCCGCAGTTCGATCTCGTCGACGACGCTCCTGGCTGGCGGCTCGTTTTGCAGCTGGGGATTGTGGCCGATGGTGGCGATCGTCACGGCTTCGAGGCGCTCGCCGTCGGCGTGATCGGCGGCAGCCCGGTCGGACAATAGAAGCCGCACCTCGATTCGCTCTACCGACGTCGCCGCTGCCGCAACAGGGTCCGCTACCGCTACCGTCAGCATCGCATCGGCGCGGCCCTCGACGTCGAGATCGATCGGCAGCGGCGCCAGCATGTTGGTGTTGAAGTACATCCACCGGGGTGTCGACCAGTCTTCGGGATTCGGAATTACCGTCGTGCCGTGTCCGCCCCCACGCCGCTGCACAACGAAAACCTTGTCCTTTCGTCGCAGAGTCGCCGCGCTGCCGAGCTCGCGATAGCACTGTAGATGGGTCTCGGCGACCTCCGAGCCAAAGGGAAAATTCATCGCGTGGTTGAAGTTGAAGGTCTGAATGCCGTCCGCTCCCTGGCGCCACCAGTTCGCCGCCGCCCCGCGATAGATTTCCACCGGTGGCGTCTGATATCCGTCCGAAGCGTGGTGATCGTCGATAGAGGGGTAGAGTCGGACCCGAGGGCCGGCGATCCGGCGAAAGGCCTCGATGTCGACGTCGAAGGAGCGCACCCCGAGGGCCAGCAGATCAACCAGCTGCTCCTCGCACCAGCTCTCCACGTCCAGCCCGTCGTAGTGACATCCCAGCAGGTTCTCGGGCACCCTCGCCGCGACCAGCATCGGCCGCCCCCGATCCGTGGCCGCCGCCTCGGTCACCGACCTCACTCCGCGCATGAACTCGGTCAGCTCCTGGCGGTGTAGCCACTGCTTGCCTTTGGGCAGCACCGGGCAGACTCGGGCGAAGTCCAGTGCGATGCCATCGACGTCGTAGCGCTGGGCGATCTCCCGGATGATGCTCAGCTTGTACTTGCGGACGCCCTCGATGGCAAAATTCCAGTAGCCGTTGGCGTTCCACGTCCACTGCAGCCACTCGGGGTGGGCCTCCTTCATGGGAATCTTCCGCACCGGCCCTAGGTCGTTGTCCGAACCGTTGATCCGGTACTCGTAGAACGCCTCGACTCCTCGATCCCTGGAGGCGTCGAGGAAAACCTGTACGATGTCGACTCCAGTGTCCGCCCAGCGGCGGTATCCCTCCTGGTCGTACAGAGGCATCGTCCGACTCGGCCACGGCGCCTGGTGGCCCTCCCCCCATTCCCACCAGACGCTGTCGATCTGGGTGCCCTCGCGACCGATGAAGTCGAACTTCCACGCCACCAGCTCCTCCGGATCTCTGCCCCCGAAGGTCTGATCTCCCGAGATGACGTCGAAGTTGACGATGATGCGCCGGCGGCGCTCGACGGCGGCCTGGTGTTCTTCGGAGAGTGCCTGCATTATAACCACCTGTGGCCGGCGATCACTCGGGACTGCCTCTCACTTCTCGATCGGCCCGAAGACCTCCTCCAGAAGGAGGCGTATCTTCTCAACCTCGTCTGAGGTGCTCCCTTTCCAGGAACCGCCGATCCGATCGCTGGGCAGCCCGCCATACAGGTATACGGCCGTCTTGATGCTCCGCAACCAGCCGAGCTCCCCCGCTCCCTTGACCCAGGGTTCTTCATAGCGGAAGACCATCTGCCAGGCCTCGTCGTATTTCCGCTGATCGAGCAGCTCGCAGAACGCCAGGGGGATATCGGCTCGAAACGGGGCAATCGTACAGAGATAGGCGGGAGATCCGACCTGGTGACCGAAGACGAAGTTGGTCATCGTTCCTCCGCTGATGACGCCGAAATCCTCATCCTTGGTCGCTCGGCAGAGGTCGTAATAGTAGTTGAAAGGGTGGTCGTCATTCTTCGCGCCCACTATCTGGGGACGCTTCGCCATCTCTACTACGAGGTCGACGGAGAGAGACGTCCCGCCGCCGCTGTTCAACCACAGCAGCAGGGGGATCGGGGAGGCGTCCTGAATCTGGTCGTAGTAGCCGCGAAACAGCTCTTCCCTGTTGGGCGCAGCCGTCCCCCACATATTGATCTGGACCTTGACCCCATCGGCGCCAGAGCGCTCGGCGTGCCTCAAGAAACCCCTGCAGATCTTCGGCGGCCACCAGCTCGACGAGGTGATGAACAGAGATCGGCCAGCCGTCTCCTCCGCCAGCTCGGCGGTCAACCGCCAGATATCCTCATCGCTGAGCCAGTTGTATTCGCTGCTCCCGTAGGTCAGCAGCAGCACCGGGACCTTCTGCTGGCACATCCAGTCGACATACTTCCTCATGGCCGGGAAGTCCACCTCGCCGTCCTCGGTGAAACACATATTGATCGGGACAACCGGGCCCTTGAGTCGATCTGTTACCGAGCTCGTCTCTCCCATGATTAATAGCTCCCTCTCCGAAGGTGTAGTTGGAGCCGGCGCAG
>PBRM01000095.1 GCA_002725915.1 Gemmatimonadota bacterium | reverse complement strand
CCTGGTGTTGAACAGCCTCGAAGAGCTGTCCTACGACGAAATCGCCCGGGTCCTTCAGGTCCCGCTGGGCACGGTGAGTTCTCGAATCCACAGCGCCCGCGAAAAGCTCTCGAGGAAGCTTGCCGAACGCGATCTGCTTTAACCCTTGCCTGTGAGGCAGTGATGTCCTGGTTGCCATGGAGTGAAAGAGGAAAATCGCGGCGCTTGCTGTCGGACTACCTGGACGGCGAGCTGTCAGCTCGGGACCGGGATCAGGCAGAGGAGGAGATCACCCTGAATGCCGCCGCGCGGGGCCGGCTCGACGCCTACAGCCGCGCGACCGAGCTCGTCGGCGCCGCCACTCGGCCGCCGGTGATCCCGGATGCCGTCGCTTTTGCTGACCGCCTCATGGCGCTGGTTGCGGATCGAGACGGGCGTGTAGTCGAGAGTCGCCGTCGCCCGCGACTGGTCTCGCCGGCAGTTCTGGCCTCTATCGGTCTCCTGGTCACCGCGGGAGTGACGCTGGTGGGTTTGCGTCGCCGCGGCATCCTCTAAAACGCCGGCTGCGCCCAACCTGGGGCCCACCTACCTTCTACCTACCCCCTCACCGCGACCGGAGGCATCGTCAAGCAAGTGAGCTGGTTCGAGAGAATGAAATCCGGGATTCTGACGCGCATCAGGCGTGACATCCCGGAGGGGATCTGGACCAAGTGCGGTCAGTGCGGGGAGACGACCTACCACAATGCCCTGGCGCGAAACCACTGGGTCTGCCCCCGGTGCGATAGCCACCTTCCCATGAGCCACCAGAAGTACCTCGAGCTTCTCGTGGACACGGGCAGCTTCGAAGAGATGGACGCCCATATCGTCACGGCGGACCCACTCAAATTCCGCGACCGTCGCCGCTACACCGACCGCATCAAGGAAAGCAGGCGGGCGAGTCAGATGAAGGAGGCTATCCACACCGGGGTCTGCCGCATCGGCGGCCATCCGGTAGCCCTCGGCATCATGGACACGCGATTCATTCTGGGGAGTATGGGGGGCGCCACCGGGGAGAAGATAACCCGGCTGATCATCCGGGCCATCGCCGACCGCCGCACCCTGATTCTGGTGTGTCAATCCGGCGGCGCCCGCATGCAAGAGAGCGCCTTCTCCCTCATGCAGATGGCGAAGATCAGCGCCCACCTCCACCAGCTGGCAAACGCCGGCCTCCTCTACATCTCCGTGCTCACCGATCCCACCTACGGCGGCGTCACCGCCAGCTTCGCCATGCTCGGCGACGTCATCCTGGCCGAGCCGGGCGCTCGCATCGGTTTTGCTGGCCAGTCGGTGATCAAGCAGTTCCTCGGCGGCGAAGAGCTCCCTGACGGTTTCCAGATCGCCGAAAACGTGCTGCGCCATGGATTCGTCGACAGAGTGGTCGCCAGAGGCGAAATGGTCTCCACCCTTTCCCGACTCATCGCCCTCCTGGCTCCCGACGCCGAATCCTCCCCGGGGGAGGTGCTGGCCGCCCCAGCCTCCTGAGCGGATCCCCGAGTCTGAGCCCCAGGAATCGGGCGGTTTCGCCTACCGGTCCAGCGAGGCTGGCGGCCAGAAGCGGCCGTCGCTCAGAACACATTCCGGTACTTCACTCCGATGCGGGTCTGCTCGGGGGAGAAACCCAGGTCACTGCGGATGACGAAGTCCGTGTTCCAGGAGACCCGCACCCCGATTCCCGTTGACCAGTGCGTCCTGCCCACACCGAGATCTTCCCGTACCCGCGCCACCTGGCCGGAGTCTACGAACAGGACGCCGTACCAGTCGAGGTATTGTCTGAACACCTTGGTGTTTCGCAGCAGCTGACGCACCTCTGTATTGGTGAAGAGACGAACGTTGTCGGTGAAGCGCTGCCGGTCGAATCCCCTCAGGGAATCGCTGCCGCCGAGGCCCTTTGACCGCCTGCTGCCGCCGATCTCTCCGAAGGCGTACAAGGGCACCGCGCCCGAGAGCACTTCAAACACGACCCGATGGGCGATGGTAGTCCGATCCGAAATGCTGAAATAGCGCAGGTCCGAGAAGGTGTAGCGCCGGAAGTCGATTTCCTTGAAGAACAGGCCGGTCACCAGCGAATTCCTCGAGGTCTCGTAGGACCATTCGTGGAAGGTCCCGCGCCGCGGCATGACGTCGTTGTCCCTCGAATCCCAGGAGAGGGTCGCGCCCACAAAGCCGGTGATCCCGTCCACGACCCCGTCCGGCGTTCCCTCTTCCCTGTACAGCGCCCGGGCGCCCCGCTGATCCACATCCGCTGTTTCCAGTCCGAACCCCACCGACAGCGACAGAGGGCCGTAGATGTGCCGCAAGACGCTGGCGATCACTCTCGGATTCTTGAGGGCGTAGAGGTAGTAGAATTCGTCCCGAAAATCTGGATTGCCCGGTGTGATGAGGTCTGTGTTTCTCTCCCGTCCGTTGCCCTGGCCATAGAAACGCGCCCGCAGGTCGCGTTTGTAGCTTACCACCAGGCGCATCCCGAAACCGGTGCCGGCCATGCGGGGCACTTTGAGACTGTAGCGGACGACTATGCGACCCTCGGAGGAGCGATTGGAGTAGAAGGTCATCTTGTAGCGGTAGGGGAGTCTGCGGTAGTCGAGGAGCTGACCTCTCAGTCCGACGTTCCACCCCGTGTTCGGACTGAAGTAGAGGATGGGTAATCCGGTGAAACCGTAGTCGATCCCGCGGATGGTAAACTGGCGGCGCCTGGCCAGCCATTTGACCACGTCCACCTCTTTGCCGCCTGACCCCTCCTGCCGAGCCGCCACGCTGCCGTCGGTCTGGGAGGTGTCCTGCCGCGCTGCCGGTGGTCGGGGGGCGGGAGTCTCTTCGGCCCAGGATGGTGTGCGGCAGAGCCCGAGCTGAAACACGACGACGCCCAGGAGCATTTGCCATGACTGGCTCATCTCGCTCCTGACTCGCCAGCGCCCGAGCTCTGTTGTGAGCGGTCCCATCCCTCTCCAGCCCCTACGGCGAAGGCCCGTCCTGGCGGGAACTCATTGGAAGGGAGGAAGTGGAGTCGCCGCGTTCGAAGCGACACCTGTCCCGGCCGCTGGGATCCACGTCGAGAGCAAAGCGAATCGGTGTGATCGCCACCTCTCCCCGCGCCAGGGCTTCCATATCGCCGCCGCCGTCGGTTTCCAGGAGACGCAATCCGGACAACACGTGCTCAAAGTGATCCTCCCCCTCCAAGCGCGCGAAGAAAGGGCCATACGAGGTCGACGTCACTCCGGTAAGCCGTCTGGGTGCCGCCGGCGTGAGGTCCGGGGGCATGTTGACCGACAGCAGCCCCGCCCCCCGCGGAAGCCCGCCGCACAGGATTTCTGCCGTGATCTCCCTGGACACGACCGCCGCTGACCGCCACAGGGATGCCAGGCCTTCCAGTTTGGGAGACCGATTCGTCCACAGACCATAGTCCTCACTGCTGAGCTTCAGGGAGAACGCGACAGCCGGAATCCCGCTCAGCATCCCCTCTACCGCCGCGGCGACGGTGCCGGAGCTCAGCAGGAATGAAAGCCCCGCGTTGGCTCCCATATTGACGCCCGAGACCACGAGTGCGGGGGGGGTCGGCCAGATATTGTGAATCCCCAGGTTGGCGCAGTCCGCTGGCGAGCCGTTGACCGAGGCGACGGTGAACCCATCCATCTCATTTTCGACGACCCGGAGACGGCGTCCATGGCTCATCGTCTTCGACGACCAGCTGCGCTCGGTATCGGGTATCAGCGTGCGGACATCTCCCAGTTTGGACAGCTCTCTCAGGAGAGGTAGCAATGCAGGTGAATCCGGGCCGTCGTCGTTGGTCACGAGTAGCCACGGACGCGCCCCATCTTCCATCAGCGCTCCTCCATATATTTCTTTAGCGCCTGCCACGCCATTTTGGCGTGCCAGTGTCAGGCGCCCGTCTCCTTCTCCTCCTGCCCGCAAGAATACGGTAGCCGTTATGTTATCGATTATTCCGCTATTCTCCAACCCGAGGCGTCCCTATCTTTTAGAAATGACCCGCCACCGGCTGTGTCACCCAATCAATCTCGGTACAGTCGCAAGTGCCTTACTGCCGATATTGAAGATCTCGCCTACTCGATCTTGAATGCTGATTCCTGGATCACAAAGTCCAAATCCACCGCGTGAGCATGACGCCGTCATTCTCGCCTCCGGGGCAGAACCCACGTCGAGTCAGTCCCCACAATGAGCGCCGGTCGGCTTCTCCGTGAGCTGGAAGATCTGGCTGCCGACCTGGCTGTAGATGTCCGCTTCGAAGATCTGGAATCCGCCGGCGGCCTCTGCCGCTACGGGGGCAGGACCTGCCTGTTGGTAAACCAGCGTCTCTCCGTCCTGGAGCGGGTCGCTCTCATGGCTTCCGAGTTGGCTTCCTTGCCCCTCGGGAACATATTCATCCGCCCCCAGCTCCGCGAGCTTCTAGAATCGCCCAGGGTTGACCGGTAAGCTGCTTTCTGCGAGATCGTCACGCTTGCCAAAGATCTCGAGCTCGCATATATTATTTTGTTTGGCCCAAAAGCGCTTTGATTCTGTTTAGTGCTTGTGCTGACGCGCCAGTTCCCGCTTGGGATCTGGTTTCTACGACAATCACACATACAGCCTCATCCCCCAATGCCTAAACTGAAGACACACAAAGCCACCGCCAAACGCATCAAGCGGCGAGGCAGCGGACTACTGAAGCGAAAAAAGGCGTACGGAACGCACAAGCTGGGAAAGCGGTCTACCAAGCGGAAGCGGGAACTGCGCAAGAACCTTCCGGTCGTTGCGGCCAACCTAGAAAATGTGCGTCGATCGCTGGGGATGAAGTGAGAGAGAGCGTCCAATGCCCCGAGTGAGAAACAGCGTCGCCTCAAGGAGGCGTAGGAAGAAGGTTCTCAAGCAGGCAAGGGGATACTTCGGCGGCAGGAGTCGACTGTTTCGCACCGCGCGCGAAGCCGTCAATCGGGCCCAGGCCTACTCATACCGCGACCGGCGCGTCAGGAAGCGAGACTTCCGCAAACTCTGGATTGCCCGCATCAACGCCGCTGCTCGCCTGAACGGCGTCTCCTACAGCCAGCTGATCCACGGCCTCAACCAGGCTTCGGTCACCATAAACCGGAAGATTCTGGCTGATCTGGCCGTTCGCGATCCAGAGGCCTTTACGGCCGTTGTAGAGCAGGCCAGGGCGCACCTGTAGCGCTCTCGGCCGCGGCGAGGCTTGAGGACCAGCTATAAACGGGCCGGGCACCTCGGTAGCCTGGCAGCGGGAATCGGCGACGCCTTCATCTGCCTTCATCGGCCGCCGTCCATTTCGCGAATCAACCGACGTTTCGGCTCCCTCCCCGTTCAGCCGTGCCTGGCTTTCCTTCTGTCCACAGACAGTGCCCTGTCCGATCATGATAGAAGAGATAGAACAGCTTCAGGAAGAGGCCGTAGCTGCCATCCAGGGTGCCGCTGACCCCGTAGCCCTGGAGGAATTTCGCGTCCGCTTCACCGGGCGCCGCAGTCAGCTGCGGACGATCATGAGTGGCATCGGCGACCTCAGTGAGCAGGAGCGTCCCGCGGTTGGTCAGGCGGCGGGGAGAGCGCGGAAGGCCATCGATGCGGCCCTGCACCAGAGAACGCGGACACTCGAGGAAGCCGGCCGCGAGTCCTCGCGGATAGATGTCTCTCTCCCGGGGCGACGTCCGATGTCCGGTGTGCTCCACCCGCTGACCCGGGTCGCCGAAGAGCTGGTGACCATCCTCGAAGGGATGGGGTTCACCGTGGCCGACGGACCTGAAGTCGACGATGAGTACCACAACTTCGACGCCCTCAACACGCCGGCCGACCACCCGTCCCGCGACCTTCACGACACTTTCTACCTCAAGGACGGACGGCTGCTCCGGACGCAGACCTCCACGGTGCAGATCCGGGTCATGGAAAGCGGACCGCCGCCGGTGCGGATTATCTCCCCGGGGCGTGTCTACCGCAGGGACACGGTAGACGCCACCCACCACATGGTCTTTCACCAGATCGAAGGGCTCTACGTGGACAAGGGTGTGAGCATGGGTGACCTGAAGGCCACCCTCACCGCGGTGGGCCGGCGAGTCATGGGGGAAAGCACGCGGATCCGCCTGAGGCCTCACTTCTTCCCCTTCACCGAGCCGAGTGTCGAGTACGATTTCTCCTGCGGCCTGTGCTCGGGGGCGGACAGCGACCCCGGTGGGCCGACCTGCAGGCTGTGCAAGGGCACGGGCTGGATCGAGATCGGCGGCGCCGGCATGGTCGATCCAGCTGTCTTCGAAGCAGTGGGCTACGACCCCGAGGTCTACACCGGCTTCGCCTTCGGGCTTGGCTTCGACAGAATATCGATGATCCGCCACGGCATCGACGACATCCGCCTGTTCCTCGAGAACGACCTCCGCTTTACGCGCCAGTTCTGAACCGTGAAAATCACTTACAATTGGCTTGCGGAGTACGTCGACTTCGACTGGGACTGGCGAGAGCTCGTGGAACGGCTCACCATGTCCGGGTTGGAGCGGGAAGCGGTTACCGATTTAGGGGAGCGTCTCCACGGCGTCGTCGTCGGTGGTGTTCTCGAGCGCACGCAGCATCCCAACGCCGACCGTCTCAGCGTTTGTCGGGTAGACCTTGGGAGCCCCGCCCCTGCCACCATAGTCTGCGGAGCCCCCAACGTCGCGGTCGGACAGAAGGTGGCGGTGGTCACACCCGGACACACGCTGCCGGACGGCACCCGAATTCGCCAGGCGAAGATTCGTGGGGTCGAGTCGCAGGGGATGATCTGCTCGGAAGTAGAGCTGATACTGGGAGAGGACGCCTCCGGCATCATGGTGCTCCCCGACGACTATAGGATCGGCGCCGACTTCGCGGTCGAGTCCGGCCTCGACGACGTCCTCATCGAGTTCGAGGTCACGCCGAACCGGCCGGACTGTCTCAGTCTGATGGGGATCGCCCGCGAGGTCAGCGCCCTGAATGGCTCCCCTCTGCGGCATCCCTTTACCCCCGAGTCACTGGCTGAGTCGGGCCCCCCCGCTTTTGAGGTGGCTGCCATAGACATCGAGGACGCCGAAGGCTGCCCTCGCTACGTCGGCCGAGTGATCTCTGAGGTGCGTGTCGGCACCTCCCCGCAGTGGCTGCAAGACCGCTTGCGGTCCGTCGACCTGCGGCCGATCAACAACGTCGTCGACGTGACCAATTTCGTCATGATGGAGCTCGGGCAGCCGCTGCACGCCTTCGATCTGGCCCGTTTGGAGGACAGCCGCATCGTCGTCCGTCGAGCGCGCCCCGGAGAGCACCTGAAAATACTCGATGGCTCCGAGCTCGACCTGGACGAGGAGGTCCTGGTCATCGCCGACGGCCGCCGACCGGTGGCCCTGGCCGGCATCATGGGCGGCGCCGACTCTGAGGTAACCGACCAGACCACCGACATCCTGCTGGAATCAGCGCATTTCGCACCCCCCCTGATCCGGCGAGGCGTCTCCCGGCTCGGCGTGGCCACGGATGCCTCGGCCCGCTTCGAAAGGGGCACCGACTGGGCCTTGCCGCCGCTGGCGGCGGACCGGGCCGCCCAACTGATCGCCGAGACCGCGGGAGGCCGCATCGCCCCGGGGAGACTCGACGCCTGCCCCGGCCAGCTGACGTCCCCCGTCATCCGCTTGCGTCCCGAACGCGTCAACGCCTTGCTCAACACCGACCTGGACGGAGAGGCCTGTGGTCGCATACTGGAGTTGCTGGGATGTCAGGTCGGACGCCTCGATACCGCCCTGCGAGTAACCGTGCCCAGCTACAGGCCGGACCTTACCCGCGAAGCCGATCTCGTGGAGGAGGTCGGCCGCATCCACGGTTACCACCACATCGAGGAATCCCGATCCATTCGCAGCCCCATGCCGACGGCTCGGAGGGGGGACTTCCACGTCCAGGGCGCCATTCGTCGGCGACTCGCCGGTTTCGGTCTCGACGAAGTGGTGACCAATACTATTGTCGAGCGAAACTGGATCGAGGCGAGCGGGCAACCGGTCTCCGAAGTTCTGGAGCTGGCCAACCCGCCCACCGAGAGTCAGTGCCTCCTGCGGCCGACGCTGATCCCGAGCCTGATGGATGTGGCCCGGCGAAATTTCAACCAGCGGGCGGAAGCGGTAGCCATCTTCGAACTCGGCAAGCGCTTTCGCACGCATGCCGATGGCGAAGCCGGCGGTGAAGAGCTGTGTCTGGCAGGTCTGTGGTCGGGCCTGGGCGGCCTCTCACCCTGGAAGAGGGACCGGCGCCCCGTGGACTTCCTCGACATGAAGGGCCTTCTGGAGACCTTTCTGGTGGACATTCGACCCGGCTTCTCGAGTGCGGAACACGCCCTGTTCCGGCGCGGCCACTGCGCCCGAATCGAAGTCGAAGGGGGCGTTCTCCTCGGCCATGTGGGTGAGGTGACAGAGCATCTGGCGGCTTCATTTGATCTTGGAGGCGGGGTTTATATTTTTGAGGTGGGCTACCGCGCACTGGCGGATTCCCTGAACGCGACGGAGCGGGGCTTCAAACCCCTTCCAAAATTTCCACCCATCGAGCGCGATATCGCCGTCGTCGTCGAGGAAGCTGTTCCGGCGGAGCTCCTTGTGACCGAGATTAGATCCGTGGAGCCGGACCTTACCGAAAGCGTCGATCTCTTCGACGTGTACACTGGAGATCAAGTGGCTGAGAATTGCAAGAGCCTCGCTTTCTCCCTCCGCCTGCGCTCGGGCGAGAGGACCTTGGAGGACAGAGAGGCCGACGTCGTCATGGAGCGAGTCCTCTCTCGACTGCGGCAGCGCTTCGACGCCCGGCTTCGGGGATGAAGGAGGAGGCCCGATTCTATGGGAGTAGACGGCAATTTCCAGCGGCTGGAAGATGAGGTCATTCGCCTGCTGGACATTCTGGAGCAGCTGAGGCAGGAGAACGCCGCCCTCAAGGGCCGCGTCGGCAGCCAGGAGGCCCAGCAGGAGGAGATCCGCAAGCTGAAGGAGCGGCTGGGACAGATGGAGAGCGAGGCCCGGGAAGAAGCCGCAAGGCGGGAAGAGATGCGGGGCCGCATTCAGCGGGTCCTGTCGCGTCTGGACGAGATTTCACACTAGTGCAGGGGGCGGAATTCCGTTGCCATTAGGGCGTATGAGATCCGAAGGATCTCCGACGTTCTATGGCTGCGCAACGCAGCGAGCCGGGATGCACCGGCGGCCGACGGTAATTTTCCGCTCCTCTGCTCCAACGAGAGGTACCCGTGTCTGACATTCGAGATCAGGTAGCGGTTCGAATCTTCGGGAGGGAGTACCACCTGACCCGGGACCCAGACAAGACGGTCGATCACATTCGCGAGGTCGCCGCCCTGGTGGACGAGAAGATGCTCTTGATAGCCCAGGAGCACGGGGCGCAGTCCGGATTCCATTCGGCGCTTCTGGCTGGCCTGGACCTGATCGACGAGCTCTTCCGACTCAGAGACGAATACGACTCGGCGCAGTCCGACATTTCGGGTCGCACTTCGAGGCTGTCGGAGTCACTCGGGAGAAGCCTGGAGGGGGGGTCGATCGAGAGGGCCTCCGCTGATACCGGGGTGGCAGGGGACCGCTCGAGCCAGCCCATCTCTAATCCAGCCGACTCATCCCATTCGCCCGGTTCTTCGGACGCCGATCGGCGGTAATCTGTGAATGCGATGGTTCTCGCAGGCGCCGTGGCTCTGGTACTGGCTGTGCTGGTGGCAGGCTTCCTGCTCGGGTGGCTGGTCCTGGGCAAGGTCCGCCGAAAAGGTGTGGAGAGCGCCCGGGCGACGGCACAGAGGATCGTCAGCAAGGCCGAAGTCGATGCCGTGGCCCTGGTCAAGACAGCTGCGCTCGAGGTCAGGGATGAGTGGCGCCGAGAGCGCGAACCCCTCGAGCTCGCTATGGAGGCGTCCAAGCGGTCGGCGCGGGAGCTGGAGGCCAGGCTGGCCGAACGCGAGCAGCAGCTCGACCGCAAGGTCGATCTGCTCGAGAGCAAGGAGCGCACCCTCGTCAAGTCCGACCAGGACATCTCTCAGCGCGAGGAAGTCGTCGCCGCCGAGGAATCTCGTGTCCAGGAGATGGCCCAAGAACAGCAGCGTCGACTTCAGGAGATCGCCCGCATTACCGAGGCCGAAGCGAGGGCGCACCTCATCCAGCAGCAGGAGGAGAGCGCCCGCCAGTTCGCCGCCAGGAAGGTGAGGGAGATCAAGGACGGCTCGATTGCCAACGCCAACCGCGAGGCCAAGGAGATCATCTCGCGCTCCATCCAGCGGTTCGCCGGAGAGCTGGCTCTCGAGAGCACCCTTTCGGTCGTGCCGCTGCCTTCTGATGAAATGAAGGGCCGCATTATCGGACGCGACGGCCGTAATATCCGCTCCTTCGACATGATAACCGGAGTGGAAGTCATCGTCGACGACACCCCTGGAGTGGTCATGCTCTCCAGCTTCGACCCCCTGCGGCGGGAAGTTGCCAAGAACACGCTGGAGAAACTCATCCTCGACGGGCGCATCCACCCTGGCAGGATCGAGGAGGTATTCGAGAAGGCCAACGACGACATCGAGGATATCATCCGGGAGTCGGGATCCAAGGCGGCCTTCGATCTGGGTATCCACGACCTCCCCGAACCCCTGCTGGAGCTGTTGGGCAAGCTCTGCTTCCACACCAGTTACGGACAGAATCTGCTGGCCCACAGCGTCGAGGTGGGCTTCCTGGCAGGCGCCATGGCCCTGGAGCTGGAACTCGACGCGGGTCTGGCGCGGCGCGCCGGGCTCCTCCACGATATCGCCAAAGCCATCGACCACGAAATCGGTGGCGACGAGATCCAGACCAGCGCCTCGATAGCCCGAAAAGACGGGGAGAGCCCGGAGGTGGTGGAGGTCATTGAGACCCATTGCCTGGAATTGACCACCAGGTCTGCTGTTGCCGTCCTAGTGAGGGCTGCCGACGAAATCTCCACGGGTAGACCGGGTGCCCACAAGGAGAGGGTGGAGGACTATATCCGCCGCATGCACCAGATAGAGGAGATCGCCAGCTCTCATCCGGGAGTGCTGAAGGCCTACGCCCTGCAGACGGGCAAGGAGGTCCGCGTATTGCTCGACAGCACCATGGGCGACGATGCCTACGCCGACCAGCTGGCCGACGAAATCACGGAGATGCTGGAGGATGAGTTGACTCAGCCCGGGCAGATAAAGGTCTGCGTTATTCGCGAAGTGCGGGCCGTCCACTATGCTCGGTAGGGACTCCTCATCACATCCCCCGCGCCTGGTGTGCAGGGCCGCATCGAGGTGAGCGAGTGAAGATCCTCTTCGTCGCCGACATTTACGCCCGGCCCGGACGGCGCGTCGCCGCCGAGATGATTCCCAGATTGATCCGCGAGCGCGAGGTCGATTTCTGCATCGCCAACGGCGAAAACGGGGCCGGTGGATTCGGCTTGACCGAGAACATCGCGCGCAAGCTTCACAGCTACGGAGTCGACGTAATCACCAGCGGCAACCACATCTGGAACCGTGCCGACTTCACGCCTTATCTGAACAGGGACAACCGGGTCCTGCGCCCGCTCAACTACCCCCCTGAGGCCCCCGGTTCCGGCTCTGCGATAGCGCCGTCTCGCACTGGAACGCCGGTAGCCGTCATCAACCTACAGGGACGCACCTTCATGCCCTCCATCGACTGTCCCTTCAAGGCCGGATCCGCCGAGGTGGATCGGCTGAAGAGAGAGACACCCGTCGTTTTTGTCGATTTCCACGCCGAGGCCACAGCCGAGAAGGTCTCCCTGGGGCGACACCTCGACGGGCGCGCCACGGCCGTCATCGGCACGCACACTCACGTGCAGACCGCGGACGAGCGCATTCTCGACAGGGGAACGGCCTATCTCACCGATGCCGGCATGACCGGAACCCACGACTCCGTCATCGGCACCAGGGCGGAGATCGCCGTCGGGCGCTTTCTCTCGCAGGTTCCCACCCGCTTCAAGCCCGCCGAAGGCCCGGCCACTCTCTGCGGCGTCCTCCTGGAAGTGGACGAGGCCACCGGCGTCTCGGTCTCGGTCGAGCGGCTGCAGCTGAGGGAGACGGCAGACGTGGATTCCGCCGGTGACGAGAACGGCGAATGAGCCCCTCCTTCTCCGCCCACCTGGAGCCCACCGGCGACGGTCCCGTCGCCGGGATCCTCACCGTCTCAGAGATGACATCTCTGGTGAAGGAGACGCTGGAAGAGGCTCTCCCGATGTGCTGGGTTACGGGTGAGATGGTTGATTTCAGCCGCGCCGCCTCCGGCCACTGCTATCTGACCCTCAAGGATCGCAACAGCCAGCTCCCCTGTGTCCTCTTCCGCTTCTACGCCCGCGAAATGACCTTTACGCCGGAACCCGGCATGATGGTGGTGGCGTATGGCAATATCTCCGTGTACGAACGCGGCGGCAGGTACCAGTTCCTCCTCTACCGACTGCAGCCAGCCGGGGTCGGAGAGCTCGCGCTGGCCTTCGAGAGGCTGCGGAGCCGACTGGAGGAGGAGGGCCTCTTCGAGGCGGAGCGCAAGAGGGCCCTGCCGGCGTTTCCACGCGCTATCGGCATCGTCACCTCTGAAACCGGTGCCGCGGTCCGCGACATCGTCGAAGTCGTCACCCGACGCGCCCCGGGGATACAGCTCGTGCTTCGGTCGGCCCGTGTACAGGGACAGGGCGCGGCCGGGGAGATATCGCGTGCCATCGATGACTTGAACCGGCTCGGGGGGCTGGATATATTGATTGTCGGCCGGGGCGGAGGATCCGCCGAGGACCTGTGGGCCTTCAACGAGGAAGTGGTGGCCAGGGCCATCTACGCCTCTGAAGTGCCCGTGGTTTCGGCCGTCGGACACGAGATCGACTACACCATCGCCGACTACGTGGCCGACGTGCGCGCGCCGACGCCTTCCGCCGCCGCTGAGATCGTGGCACCCGACCGGGCCGTCCTCGCTCAGGGGGTGCAAGACAGGCGACGGCACCTGCAAGTGGCCATGGACAACCGTCTCCGCCACCTGGGGGACCAACTCGGGCAGGTCGGCATCCGCCGCATGGCGGAGGCCCTCCGCGATCGTCTGGACCAGTCGAGCCAAGATATCGACGAGGGCAGGCGATCCCTGGCCGCTGGACTTGACGGCCAGCTTCGCACCCGCGCTGCTGCCCTGCGCACCGAAGCCTTGCGGCTGCAGGGCCTGAGCCCGTTGACCGGTCTGGCGCGGGGTTTCGCCTTTTGCGAACACGAGGCCGACGGCCGTCCCGTCCACAGTGGCGGCGACCTGCGTCGCGGCCAGCGATTGAGACTGCGTTTCGGGCGGGGCGGCGCGCTCTGCCGAGTAGAGGATGTCATCCGTGAGTGAACCCGCTGCATCTGCCGCAACCCCCTCTTCCCCCGACGATCTCCATTCTCCCGATTCTTCCTTCGAGGGGGCCATGGGCCGCCTCGAGGACAGCGTCCTACGCCTCGAATCCGGAGAGCTCACCCTGGAGGAGTCCCTCGAGATCTTCGAGCGTGGGATCGCCGCCTCCCGAGCCTGCACCAGCTTCCTGGACGAGACCCGGAAACGCGTCCAGCTCCTCATCGAGGAAGCCGGGGGCGACCTGCGCCTCGAATTTCTGGATTCGGATGAGGAAGGTGCTGTCGATGGGGATGACGAGGGGCGGCAAGCGACCTGAGCCAGCAGCTCTCCCTCGCCTCTGTCGGCCGTGCTGACGCGTCTTTACATCGAGAATTTCGCCCTCATCGAGCGAGTCGAGGTCGAATTCGGCCCCGGCCTGAACGTCGTCACCGGCGAGACCGGGGCGGGTAAGTCCGTCCTTCTAGGCGCCCTCGATTCCATCCTGGGTGGAGCTGCCAGGGCCGATTGCGTGCGCGCCGGCGCCGATCGCTGCGTCGTCGAGGGACTCTTCGAGTTCAGCGCCGATGCCGACGGACCCGTAATCGAGAAACTCTCTGGTCTGGATATCGACCTCGAGGAGGGCCAGCTGGCCCTGCGCCGGGAGATCCGCGCCAGCGGCCGCGGCCGGGCTTTCGCCAATGGCCTCACGCTCCCCCTCAGACGTCTCAAGGAGGTGGGCGCCATCCTGGTCGACCTCTGCGGTCAGCACGAGCACCAGTCCCTCCTCGACGTCCCCTCCCACGCGCGTTTTCTCGACGAGTCGGGGGGCCTCGCCGACCAGACGCGCGTCGTTCTGCAGCGCTGGCGGACACTGCAGCAGTGTCGGGAAGCCCTCACTCGAACTCACCGCGACCGCCAGGAGCTGCAGCAGCAGGAGGAGCTGCGCCGTTTCCAGCTGGCCGAGATCCGCGCCATCGCCCCCGAACCGGGGGAGGAGGATGGCCTCGAGCGGGAAGTCGAAATCCTGGAGAATCAGACTGAGCTCGTGCAGGGGGCGGACCAGCTCTACCAGGAACTCTACCAGGGGGAGGCTTCCACGGTGGAGCAGCTGGGTCAGGTCAGGCGTCGTCTCGGCCGGCTGGCCGAGATCGACCCGTCGCTGACCCGACAGGCCGGTACCGCGGATGAGCTCCTTTACGCAGTAGAGGACCTGGCGGCCGATTTACGGCGCTACGTCAACTCACTCGACGCCGATCCCCAGCGGCTCGAGCGAGCCCATGAGCGGCTTCTCGAACTGAGAAGGCTGAAGCAGAAATACGACCGGCCTCTGGAGGGAGTGGTGGCCCTGGCGGTAGAACTGGAGGGGCGAGAGCATCGGCTGCAGGAGTTGGACGGAGTCATCTCGGAGGCGGAGAGCGCGAACTCTGCCGCAGCAGAGGAATTCGCCCACGCCTGCCTGTCTCAGTCGGCGCAGCGGGGGCAGGCGGCTGAATCGCTGGCGGGATCGGTGGCGGAGGGACTCCGCAGCCTGGGCATGCCCCACGCCGCCTTCCGCGTCCATCGACAGCGGGTGGAAGACGCCGAAGGCCTAGTGGAGGAGGGGAGGCGACGCTACCGAGCCGATGAGAACGGCATGGAGAGCGTGGAATTCCTGATCTCCGCCAATGCCGGTGAAGAGCCCCGGTCTCTGGCCCGCATTGCTTCCGGAGGGGAGATCTCGCGCATCATGCTCGTTCTCAAGGAGATCATCGCCGCGGGGGACGTGGTCTCAACACTCGTGTTCGATGAGATAGACGTGGGAATCTCGGGCCGGATCGCCGCCTCCGTGGGCGCTCGGCTGGAGCGCCTGGGCTGTTCCCACCAGCTCATCGTCATCACCCACCTGCCCCAGATCGCCAGCCTTGCCCGCCAGCATTACTCTGTGCGCAAGAAGGAGGCCGGCGGCCGCACTCAAACCGAAGTTCTCGAGCTCGACGAAACCGCCCGACGTGAGGAGATAGCTGGCCTGCTAGCCGGCGAGAGCATCTCCAATACCGCGCGACAGCACGCGCGGGAAATGCTCGAGTAAGGGCGTCCATCTCATGCTGGCCAACTCCTTGAGCCTTCTGCGCATGGGGCTTGTGCCCGTCCTCCTCTGGAGCTTGCACCGCGACGACAGCGGCCTGTCGTCGCTCTCGGCTGCCCTTCTGATATCGGCTGCTGCAACCGATTGGCTCGACGGCGCCGTCGCCCGGCGTCTGGGTCAGGTGAGCCGACTGGGAAGGATCCTCGATCCTCTGGCGGACAAACTGCTGGTGGGCAGCCTCGGTATCGCCCTGGTCTACTGGCGTGGCTTTCCTCTCTGGCTCGTCGTCCTGCAGCTGTTTCGCGACACGGCGATCGTAGCGGTCGGGCTGTTGCTGCTGCGCTCGCGGGCAGTGGTGCTCGACGCCAGCCGTGCGGGCAAGCTCGCCACGGCGTCCATGCTCCTCACGATTTTCAGCTACCTCTTCGACCTCGGCGAGACCCTGCAAGTACTCGCCGCCGCTGCCACCGCGGCTTTGCTCCTGCTTTCCAGTGTCGGTTACGGGCGCTCCCTGCGGCAGGTGCTGGGCAAGCCGTAGTCGCCCGGGCGGTTGGCGGGGCCTGGCGTGGCTGATCTGAGCTAACTAACCTAGCCTAGCCCGAGCCGCTCTCGCGCCAGAACACGCGAAACGAGAAGCGCCAGCCGTGGGCGGAAGGTCACCTCCCGATCGATGATGGTGGACCCGCCAGCCCACTGAGAGTGCCCCCCAAGGCCATGTTGCGGACCCCGACGGTGTCCACCTGCACTGCTGCTGCCACCGCTCGGGCGATCGGGTCTACTTCCCTGTGGTCGAAAGCCTGGACTCGTCGGTGTAACGAATGAAAACGGCCATAGGGGAGATCTGTCAGTTCGGCCGGATCAGACGCCGCCAGCGAATCGGGGCGCTCGCTAGCCGTCTGCGACCGAGGTGAATCTTCAGCATCTCCACAATCTTCATCCGCAGCGCCAGCTTGTGCAGATCGATTCGCGACATCTCACCTCTCCATGATTCAGTGTAGCGGGGCGGAAATCCGTTGCCATAGGAGGAGCGCCGAGGCGTCCGGTACGGATTTCCGCACTATATAGTAAATCCGAAGTAATAGCGCCAGCGGTCGATGAGCTCGGGATTCTGGTCGGCCGGAATGGGATCGTTCGGCCCCAACCCCAGGCGGCGGCGGGTATCTCGTACTCGCCAGTTGCGCTCGCGGTTCCGATTCAGTGGGTGAGCTACTTGGAAGAAGGTCCGCATGGGAATGCGGTAAAAGGTGAAGAGCTGCACCTGCACTTCCGCCCCGATGTCGGAGAGGAAACTCTTGGTCTTGAATTCAACGTCGTTGAGATCGCCGAAGTTGCCCACCGCTCCGGTCTCGGCGAAGAGCTCGGCGTAGGCCTTGGTGAAGCTGAAATTCAGGAAGCTGGTGCTCAAGCGCCGGGCCAGGGGAAAGCGGTAGGACAGGCGACCGTAGGCAAGCTTGGATCCCGAAGCAGTGAAGTAGGGATACCCGCTCAGGAAGTTGCGCCCCCCGATGTAGTATCGGAAAGGCCAGTAGAAGCGGCCCTCGAAGAAGCCGCCGTTGGGCACCACGCCGGGCTTCAGCTGGATGTTCTTGAACCCCGCCAGGACCTGCAGCGACACGGCGTTGTTGGCGGGCAGGCCCACGGCCTCGGTGTAGTTGGCTATATACTCGTTGACGGTTGTCTGCCTCTTGTCCGGGGCGAGCAAATCGCTCGGGCTGCCATTGGCGGAGACGCCGAGAATTGCCAGCGAGTCCGCCACCGTGCTCTTCATGTAGCGATAGATGACCACGGCCGAGCGCCCCAGGGGATTGATGGCTCTGTCGGCTGTGGGCTTGACCCTCCGGTAAGTCCAGGCCAGGGTAAGGTCGTGGGAAGAAAAGAAGTCGAGCCCTTCATAGCGCACCGCGGGGTCATTCATCGACACCAGCACCGAGTCCTGGCTCGTCAGGTCGGTTGGTAGCAGGCTGGTGACATCCAGGCCGTCCTGAATGAGGAACACCTGCTGCTGCGAGCGGAACCTGGTGAGGCTCCAGTT